>CANQMH010000007.1 GCA_947624865.1 uncultured Clostridia bacterium
TTAGCTCTACTTTCTCCAATTCTTTCACCTCTTTCCCTTGACAATCTCTTAAAAATCGTCTAAAATTTAATTAAAGTTATTTTTTGTTTGGCGTGTAGGAATTGCCGTTCCTATGCGCCTTATTTTTTATCTTCAAAATCAACACAGTGTTGTTCTTGTATCATAATTGCGCCTTTTGAGCAACCACATTCTGAATTTTCATCATAGAAAATGCAATTATCTGTATCACAAATAAAGTTTTCTCGCATTATTTTTAACCTCCATCTTTAAAAATCTTAATTTGTATGAGCGTAATTGCAAGTACGCCCAGAATAGCAATAAATATCATTGCGGCTACAAAGTTTATTGCTCCGTCTCCAAACGCCTGAGCAACTGCATATTCGCTAATTACCACTATTACCAAAAATATTTCGATAAGGTGTCTTAAAATTGCTTTGCCGCCGCTTTTTAACAGACTAAGCAATTTTATTACTGCTCCGGCTATGTACAGATAAAATGATGTTTCGGATAATCTATTTTCAGCCTGCCTAACATATTTCATTGCTTTCCCTCCTTTTTCGTATTATAGTTTTATACCTGTGTATTCTGTAAATTTTTTAGGACTTATGTAGTAGGTGTATCTTTCTTTTCCAACTTTCACAGCAGCACCAAAAGGCAATTCTTTCTGCTGCAATGCAACACGTATAAATTGTGGACTTACACCCATTAAGTCCGCCGCCTGCTGAACTGTTATTTTTTTGCTACCACCCTCAATTAGCCATTCAGGGGTTACATTCAGAGCCTTTGCAATAATGTTCAGGGCTTTTTTTCGTGGAATGTTTTTGCCCGAAAGATACTGACTAATACCCGATCTTGATATGCCAGTTAGCTTAACAAGTTCAGATTGACTTATGCCTTTTTCAGTCATAGCCTGCTTAAGCCTCTGAACAAACATTTTTAGCCGACCTCCTTTTTCTCACCTTACAATTGACTACTCCAACGGTTTTGATAAAAGATAGTTATAATCTATCTTTAGACCCTTACTAACATATAAATTAATAATATCTGTCAATTTTGAAATTGGCGGTTCGTATTTACCTATTTCCCAACATAGGTATGTTGTTCTATTTACGCCTATTTTTTCAGCAATATAATCTTGTGTAAGTCCTAATGATTGTCTTAAAACATACAAATTCTTTGCTAAAAATGGATGTTTTTTTCGTATCATCTTCAATTATTTCTCACCTTC
The DNA here is from genome assembly GCA_947624865.1 of uncultured Clostridia bacterium. GTDB lineage: Bacteria > Bacillota > Clostridia > Oscillospirales > Acutalibacteraceae > Ruminococcoides. The sequence continues at coordinate 1,229 of CANQMH010000007.1, forward strand.
TCACTTTTTCTTTTTCAGTGATAATGCAATACAGTAAATAATAAATGCTGCTAATTCGGCTATGATTGTTGCTACTACACCGCACCAAAATTCAGGTATGTACATTTCTTATTCATTCTCCTCTCGATACGCTGTTTAGGCATATTGTGTTGAATTTTATTCTTTTTAGTGATATAATCACACAAAAGGAGGTGGATAAAATGGAAAATGTTTATGCTTGTTTACTTGGAAATTGGGTATGTTTGAATGATGACCCTGAATGTGTTATTGGTGATCACCGTGTAAATCCAAACCAATGGTACGAAGAAAATGCTGAAATCTATGCGCCTTTAAAACGAGAACAGGAGCATACATATTATCAGTTAGACTATGTCCATATTTTCTATCGAAACAAGGACTATCGTATTAACCCCATTTTTATTCAAATAGTCTCAGAATAACCGTTTAAAATCTGATACTATAATGTCAGGGTCGGCAATTTCAATCTTATTAGATTGTTTGCCGGCTTCTGCTTTAAATCTTTGCTCAATAGTATGAGACAGTTTTTTCCATTCCAAATAAGTAATTCCATTCATGGATTCAAGGATTGCTCTCATTTTTTGTTCGTTCAATTATTTCACCTGCCTTTCTTAATTAATCACTGCTGTTTTTTTGTAATAATTTTGTTTTTGCTTAAAGAGAAAAGAACATTATCTTTTGTTTTGTAAGTAATATCATCTTCTAATACAAAAAATCGTCATTTATATATTGAAAAACGTAAATTTATGTAGTATTATGTTATTAGAAGTAGGTGATGTTTTGGAACATGCAGTAAATTGGATCATATCTTATTCACTTCCTATACTAATAATTTCTTCTGTTATTCTTGCAATTACTTGTATTTGTATATTTGTGTTTAAAAAAAAAGAATATAGTTTCTGGTGCTATTAGTCTTATATCGCTTATGGTTGCAATAATTTCTTTATCATTTAACATTTATGGTCATTATATTGCTAACTCATATTTTCTTTATGACAAAGCTAGTAAAGAATACATTTCTAATGTATATTTTGAAAATGAAATGACGTATGATGATATTCAACTGGCAATTAATGAGTTTTACGCAGTTTATGGAAATATTTTTGAAACACCGGGACTACAAGATTACTTTTTATCAAAAGATTGGTACATGCCAAAGAACAAAATTAACAACTTATACAATTGTTTAGAGAATGATTACGAAAAATATAATTTTAAAAAATTACTTGAATACAGAGAAATAAAAAGAACTGGTTAGTGAATATTAATTCAAGATTTTGACGACTGCACGCTTTGTACAGTCGGCAATTTTTTTAATTGCTTAATAAATTGGTATAGCTGTTATTATGATTGCGTATATAGTCATTGATATCACCTCCCTCTTTGAATTATTTTTGCTTTGTAGCATACTCGGTTTAGGCAGTCTTTTTATCATCTAAACCAAGTAAGTAATCAACGCTACAACCAAATATTTTTGACATATTAATTAAAATTGTTGAAGGTATTGCTTTACCGCGTGTGTAACTTAGATATGTTTTTGAAGATATACCAAGTTTTTTTGCCATTCCTTCTTTTGTTAATTGAAGTCTGCCTCTTTCAGCTTCGATATTATTCATTATTTTCACCTCTAATTATATAATTATTCGAGAAAATCGAATTTACAATATTATATTATACGAGTTTTTCGAATTTGTCAAGTGCTTTTTAGAAAAATAATTCGAGAAATTAGAATTTTTTTCTTGACTTTAGGTAATAAAAGTATTATCATGAAATCAAAAGGATGGTAAGACTATGATTTTCAAAATAAAAGAGGCAAGAGAAAGGGTTGGTTTAACACAAAAAGAACTTGCTGAATCTTTAGGTATAAAACCAACTACATTTAACGGTTATGAAAAAGGCACTCACGACCCTAAATCAGAGGTTTTAAAACAAATTGCATTAAAATGTAAAACAAGCGTTGATTTTCTACTTGGCTTATCCGAGCAGCCTCGTAAAATAGAATTGCAACCTAAACTCGATTCTCATAAACAACAATTGAGTAATATTTACGATTCTCTAAATGATAAGGGCAAAAAAAAATTACTTGAATATGCCGATGATTTAATTAATAGCGGCAATTATTTTAACACAGTCACAGTAGTTGAAGCAGCGCGTAGTCAAAATAATGATGAACCTGTAAAAGTAAAGCAAATTTCACAAGAGGATTTAGATATTTTCGACATTGTGCCGCAAAGTGATGAAAAATTATAAATAAAAAAATACCTCATAGGAAAAATACCTATGAGGTGATAAAATTTGGACTATGGCAAATATAAGAATGCACGTAACGCTTCATGGCAATGTATATTGGATTATAAGATAAACAAATTACCTGTAATGGTTACAGATATTATCGCTAAATCAAATAATATCCGAATATATAAAAATAGTGATGTAAACAAATTACAAGTGGGTGAAAGCGGTAAAACCATATTCCAAAATAAGACATTCTATATTATATATAACGACACTGAAAACTCTCGCCGTTGTCGATTTACAATCGCCCACGAACTCGGTCACATTTTTCTCGGACATTTATTAATCAATACACCTGAATACAAAACATTTGCTATTAGAGAGGATAACGAGAGTGAAGCTAATGTATTTGCAAGAGATTTGTTAGCTCCTGCGTGCGTACTGCACGAGTTAAAAGCGTTTACCGCTCGTGATATTGCAAATCTATGCAACATATCGCTTGAAGCAGCAAGATACAGAGAACAACGTATGCGCGACCTTGAAACTCGTAATGCGTGGTATCTTAATCCGTTAGAAACCGAAGTGCGCAAACAATTTGATAATTATATAAATAGTAAAAGCGCGGATAAATAAAATCCGCTGTACATAAAAATACCGCCCTGCGCTGGGAACACAAGGCGGCTTAATTAGGATATAAGAGAAGCATTTACACTCCTCTAAAAAATATTTTACATTATATAATAATAAATGTCAATATATGACAATTATTATTTATAATGCAGAGGAGAAATTAATATGGATTTTATTGACAAAATCAAACAATTTTCTAAGAAAGCTGAAAGTATCAAAGACAGTCTGCTTACAGAAGAAGCAACAAAAATGTCCCTTATAGTTCCTTTTTTCGCTATGTTAGGATATGACGTTTTCAATCCAGAGGAGTTTGTTCCCGAATACACGGCAGATGTTGGAATTAAAAAGGGAGAGAAAGTCGATTATGCCATCGTGCAGAACAACCAACCTATAATTTTAATTGAAGCAAAATGGTGCGGTGAAAATTTAGATAGGCACGGTTCGCAACTATTTAGATATTTTGGTACTACTACCGCTAAGTTCGCAGTATTAACAAACGGACTTGTCTATAGGTTCTTTACAGACCTTGATAATCCGAATATGATGGACGAAAAACCATTTTTAGAAATTGATATTTTAAATCCTAAAGAAGCTAAAATTGCCGAATTAAAAAAATTTCATAAAACAAATTTTAATATTGACGAAATTTTTAACACGGCTTCTGAGTTAAAATATTCAAATGAATTTAAAAACACAATTTCGTCTGAACTGCAAAATCCAACTGACGAATTTACGAAATTTTTTTTAGGAAGAACATACTCAGGCAGGCTAACGCAAAGTGTTATCGAAAAATTCAAGCCGATACTTAAAAAAGCTCTAAATAATTATATAAACGAGCTTATGAATGATAAAATCAAAGCCGCTCTAAAAACTGATGAAGAATCTGAACAAACCAAAGAAGTTAGTGCTGTACAGGCAGAACCCACCCAAATTGAAGAAGACCAAAGAATAGAACCAAAAATTATGACTACAAATGAAGAGTTGGAAGCCTATTTTATAATAAAAAATCTTCTTAAAGACATTGTACCAATGTCAGATATTACATATCGTGATACAGTAACTTACATTAATATTTTGTATAAAGATAATGGACGCAAGTGGATATGCCGTCTTGTTTTGAAAGATAACAAAAAAGTGCTTATATTACCAAATGCAGATAAAAGTCAAGAGAAATTCACCTTAAATAATATTTACGATTTAGAAAATTACAAGGATAAATTCGCAGAAATATTAAATAGATACATAAATAATTAAAACAACCGAATCATTTTATACCCTTTATAAAACAATAAAGCAGATAAATAAAATCCGCTATACATAAAAATACCGCCCTGCGCTGGGAACACAAGGCGGCTTAATTAGGATATAAGAGAAGTTTTTTCACTTCTCAATTAATATTGTACAATATTTCCGCATTAAATGTCAATATATGACAATAAATTTTTTAAATTTTAGTGAGGAATTTAGTATGGGATTTTTTTCAACTTATTTTAATGGAATAAATACATAAAAATACCGTCCGCTACTGCGAATAACGGACGGCGTTGTAGATATGTGAGAAGAAGTCACTACTCGGATAATATTTTATTATATATTACAATATTTGTTAACATTTTTCATAATAACAAAATATTTTTTAGTATAATAACTACTTTATATTTATAAAACAAGTAGCATAATAATAATTTATATTTTTAAAATTTTAGTTATTTTTTGCTATTTCTTTAAAAATCGTTGCAAATATTACTTATAAGTAATATAATGGAATAGGAAGTGACAGCGTGGGAATAATAAAATTTAGAGATTTTAAAAATATAAGTTTTTTAAGTCGTTTTGAAAAAGAATGGAAAGATTTATTTATAAAGGACAAAGCTAATCAAGAACGTTATGATAGTTGGCTTGACAATAAATTAAATATGCTTGATATTGATCCTATAGCTGTATCTAACAGCGGTCATAAAAATTTTGAAGATGTAACAAATTCTAAACCGAAAATCTACTCCATTCATGAACGTTCAAGAAAAAATCCACGGGTATTATATTATTTACTAACCGATAAAAACGAAGTTATTCTTTTAACTGCATTTATCGAAAACAATAAATCAGATTACAATATTGCGACACGCCGAGCTGAACAAAGAGCCATTAAAATTATTAAAGGAGAGGTATAATATGTCTAATGCAAGAAATTTTTTAAAGGTCAAAAGAAGTACTAAAAACTACAATAAAATATGTTCAAAAATTTCTGTTAATATTTTAAAACAAAGAAACTCGTTAGGCAAAACTCAAAAAGAATTTGCTGAATACATGGGAGTTACGCAAGGCATGGTCTCAAAATGGGAAAGCGGTGAATATAATTTTACTATATCTTCAATAGCAAATATATTAGATAAATTAAATTTGAATTTTAATTTTGATATTATACCTAATAAACCTGAAGAAGATAAAATAGTAAAATTTGATTTTAATTTTAATGTACCCGTAAAGAAAGAAAATTTATTTACGTCAAATATTAAAGAGTTATCAGAGGTCGGATAAATATATGGATATTAAAGATTCAATTTCCAATTTTCAATTAAATGGCACACGACTAATAAAATTAGAAATAAAAAACGATTTTGTTAATATGCCTGAGCAATCAGAAATAGAAATGTCTGTTAATATGGGTAATAATGATTTTGAAGTTGTAAAAAAGAATGATATATTTTTTTCAAATCTTCAATTAAATGTTACAGTAGTAGTAAGCAAGAAAAACACTGAAAAACAAATAGTAATTTCACTAACTTTAGAGGGAATTTTCACATTACAACCTAATAGTGATAAAGAAGATGAAAACAAGTTTAAACAAATGCTACTGATTAACGGCAATTCCACTCTTTATTCAATTGCACGTTCACATATAATCACAGCGTCTTCAATGTCACTCGACTCTGGAAATATTATTCTTCCAATGATTAACTTTGTTAAACTTATTAAGCTAAAAATGGAAGAAGAAAATGCAGAGAACGAAAATAAATAAATATTTCAATTAAAAATAGAACCGCCCTACCCTGCGCCAACAGGAATAGAGCGGAAACCACTTACACAGGGTGCAAATGGTGCAGTAAAATGCAAAATTATTGTACCATATTCATTGTGTTTTTGCAAGCGTAAAACACAAGGGATTTTTGCGCCTTTTTTTCAAACGAAAGGAGCAAAATAATGAAATTACCAAACGGCTATGGTACAGTTTATAAACTGTCGGGAAATAGACGAAATCCGTATATTGCAAGAAAAACAATTGGGTGGAAAATTGACGAGAAAACAAAGAAAAAAAGACAGATTTTAGCTACTATAGGATATTTTAAAGATCGCCCAACAGCTTTACAAGCATTAGCGGACTATAACGATAATCCGTATGACTTGGTAATGTCAAACACTACTTTCAGTGATATTTACGAGCGTTGGTACAAAGACGAATTTACAGAGGAGAGTAATAAATCAACAGTACGAAATTATACCGCTGCTTATAATCGTTGTAGTGCATTGTATCAAATGAAAATGTCAGATATAAGACCATATCATTTACAAGCAGTATTAGATAGTTATAACGATATGTCTTACGAAAGCGTCCACCGTATAAGAGTATTATTTAATAAGCTCTACAAATGGTGTATAGCTCACGATTGCATAAAAAAGAATTATGCTGAAAATCTAAAAATTAAGGTGAAATTTACTTCACAACCCAAAAATGCTTTTTCTTCTGATGAAATACAATTGTTGTGGGGCAACATTAATCAGAATGAATATATAAAAATGGTGTTAATCCTCATATATTCAGGTGTTAGAATTAATGAATTACTAAACCTTGAAAAATCTGATGTATCCCTTGAAGAACAAGTATTTTATGTTAGAAAGTCAAAAACAGCGTCAGGCGTTCGTACTGTTCCTATTGCTGACAAAATGCTTCCTTTTTGGAAATCTTTTATTAAAAAATCAAAATGTAAATATGCTTTTTCAAACATTAATGGTGAACGTCTGACATATGAAAACTTTAACAAACGATACTTTAAACCTCTTATGGAGGAGTTGAATTTAAAGCATACTATACACGAAACACGCCATACTTGTATTAGTCAATTAACAATGCAAAACGCCAATCCAACAATAGTAAAATACATTGTAGGTCACAAGTCAATAATGAGTTTAACGGAAGCAGTTTATACACACATTGAAAATAAAGATTTAATTAAAACAATTAACCTAATTCCATAACTTACTTGTTCAATTTTAATTTTTATCAACCTATATTAAAAATCCCATTACAGCTGTCCCTATTCTTTTATTTCTAACAAGTAACTAACAATAACGGTCAAAAATCCGATAAGCTCTACATAGTCCTGTCACCCGCACCAAATCCAAACGTTGTTAAATGCAAGCGTTTGGATTTTTTATTTTATAATATGTAACAAAAATACGAAAAGAAGTTATTTGTTATACTTACAAAATTTGATTTTGGCAGATTTAAAATCTGTGAGGTTAATATCTCAATTTCTTTTTTATTAAAATTATATCAAAGAGTAAATAAAATATTATGATAACTAATGGGTTTTCACATATGTGTTATTAACAATAAGTTAATATGTTTAATATTATATCTTTAGCCGCGCAGTAAAATAAACTCAAAAAATAACGCATAAGTAAAATTATCATAATAAAAAGTCGGAGGCTTATTGTACTAAGCTTCCGACTTTTTTGAGGTTATCTGTTTTCAGTTATGAAATATTATTTTTCAATGGAATCGGTCTTGTAGATGAAATCTACCTTTCCGTTCATATCATCAGATATTCCGCTGAAGGATTTGTAATCCGTAGATACCTTTGATATAGCCTTAAGTCTGTTCACAAGTGTTTTCGCATCACCGTTTACAGCATCAACAAGCGCCTGAATTCCTTCCTTTTTGAATTTTTTAAGTCCGTCTGTAAGCTGCATTGAACCATTCTTAAGCTGCTGAACTCCGTCTATAAGAGCAGAACTGCCGTCCTTGAGTGTTGATATACCATCGAACAACGTCTGAGTTCCGTTTTTAAGTGTATTAGTACCGTCAGATAGCTCATTAGCACCACCGGCAAGTGTTTTTGAACCATTCTTAAGGTCACCGGCACCGCTTACAAGTGAGTTTGTTCCGTTCTTAAGCTGACCTGCACCGCTTACAAGAGAGCCGGTGCCATTCTTGAGTGTGCCTGTACCTGCAAGAATTTGCTGTGCGCCATTGTTTGCCTGATCAACGCCTGCTGTGTATGTTTTTATGCCAACATAAAATTCATTGTAACTGTCAAGCTGCTGTTTAAGTGCTTTCAAAGATTCTCTGCCTGCCTGAGCCTTATTAACAGCTGAAGCAATCTGCTCCTGTACCTCTGTGCTCTTCATATTTGTTTCTATAATTGTCTGAATCTGCTCGTCTGTTTTATCAGTTATAGCTGCCTTGATTTCGTCCGAGCTCATCTGTGCTGATACAGCCTGAGTTACCTGAAGCTGAACATCATCAGGAATACTTCCTGCTGAAACTGCTGTTTCGTACTGCTCGGCTGTCATTGAATATCCTGCTGCTGCAAGTATGGCCTCAGTAACCTGTGCTCGTACTGCCGCCTCTACAGCAGAAGAAATTACATCACGCTGAGATTCTACTGTAGCTGTTACTGTCTCAAGCGCTGTATTATATGCAAGTGTCTGCACATTGCTGTCGCTAAGTGATTCCACAAGTGCTGCGAGTACGGAACTGTAATTGTCTATTGTCAGCTTATCCGCAGTAATCCCTGCAGCTGCAATCTGGGCATCGGCAGTAGAGAGAAGTGTATTAAATACTGTTTCTGCTCCCTGTACAATCGCAGAGCTGTTTGCTGAAATTTCATTGAGTCCTGATGAAAGCGCTGCAATATATCCCTGGAGCTCTGCAACACCGTTGTCGAGCTGATTTGCTCCGCCTAAAAGCGAACCTGCTCCGCTGTCAAGCTCTGATGCTCCTCCCGCAAGTTCGGCAACACCATTATCTAGTGTTTTTGCTCCGCCTGCAAGTGTTCCCGCACCTTTATTAAGGTCGGCTGCTCCTGAGTTTATTTTATCTGCGCCATTATATATCTGCTCAATTCCTTCAATCAGCTCTCCTGATTTATCAAGAAGCGTGCTGAGTCCGTCATAAACCTGTGATGAGCCGTCTATAAGCTGATTGCAGGCGTCCTCAAGCTGATTTACTGATTTTGTGAGCTTATCAATCTTGCTGTCAACATTAGAAAAATCTATATCGCTGAACATATCATTTACCGCAAGTGTAAGTGTTGTACTGAGTGAGAAATCTTTTACATCTGCCGTAATTTCTACAGAGCTTGGAATTTTATAATCCTTTTTGTCTATGCCCAGGCTTTCCTGCATTCCGGGAAGCGCAAAACCCATTACATATGTTCTTGTGCCGTCATTTATTATCTTACCGTTTGAAACCTCAACATTGCGGTAATTCTCGTTGTCGAGCATCATTCCGGTAAGCATTACAAAAGGTACATAGATTTTTTCTTCTTTGCCGTCTATTTTTACATTTTGAAACTGTCTGTTGTCATAATCAAAATGAATTGTCAGCTTACCGCTTTTTCCCGCAAGCTCATCAGGAGAAATCTTTTTGCCGTCAAGTATATAGGTGATTTTCAGACCTACAGGCAGCTGTTCGTTGCTTGTTCCCTGATAGTAAATGTCATTGCCGTCAGCCTGCCATTCATACATATTGTCTTCGTCAATTGTATAGCTTTCATCACCCTTGATATTTTTAATGTTATGAAGCTTTGACATATCCTTGATCTTATTGGCGCCAACAGTGTTTTTTATCCAGTCACTTACGATTACCTTTGAGGGGGTTCCATTTGCATCAGCAATAACGTAAACTGTCTCATTTTTGCTTAGTTTTTTATTATCTGCCGTGAAAGAAGATACTGAATTTGATTTACTTACATCTTTAGCACTTTCTGATGCTGTTGAAACAATACTTTTCGCTCCTGCCGAATACGATACTGTTGCTACTGAACCGCAAACAATTGTAAGGCTCATTACGGCTGATAATATTTTTGAAATATGTTTTTTCTTTACCTTAATCATTTTCAGTTGCCTCCATTTTCTTTTTTGGCTTAAAGCCCATTGTTGTAACGCCTATTATTCTGTCACAAAGCATAAACATTGCAGGAAGAATCAAAATTACGCAGGCCATACTTATGATTGCTCCTCTTGCCATTAATGCACAAAGCGAGCCTATCATATCTACATCTGAATATATTGCAACGCCTACTGTTGCCGCAAACAATCCCATTGCACTTACTATAATTGAAGGAATTGACGTTTCAAGCGCAATTGATACTGCTGTACGTTTGTCATTGCCAAGACTTCGTTCCTTTTTGTATCTTGTTGTCATAAGTATTGCATAATCAACCGTAGCTCCAAGCTGAATTGTACTTATACATATCGGAGCGATAAACGGAAGCTGCTCTCCGAGATAATGAGGAAGTCCAAGGTTTATGAAGATTGCAAGCTCAATTACTGCAACAAGAATTACAGGCAGACTTATGCTCTTTTCTACTATTGCAATGATTATAAATATTGCAATAATAGAAATCATATTTACCGTCTGGAAGTCAACTGAGGTTATGTCAATTAAATCTCCTGTACAGGCGGCTTCACCGATAAGGAGTCCGCTTTCATCATATTTGTCAATAATTGCATTAAGCTCATACATTTGCTTTGCGATCTCATCAGACGCTGTTTTGTATTCTGAGCTGACAATCATCATTTTCCAGTTATCACTCTCAAGTACCTCTCTGACAGAATCAGGAATCATTTCGTCAGGAATCATAGGTCCTACAATGCTCTCAAGTCCTAAAACGACCTTAACTCCGTCAACCTTTTCTATTTCTGAGGTCATTTTTCTGATGTCCTTCGATGTTACTGATGAGTCTATAAGTATCATATGAGTAGCACCCATACCAAAATCTTCCTTGAGCTTTGTATTTGCAATTACATTTTCCATATCCTCCGGAAGACTTAGTGAAAGGTCGTAATAAACTTCACTGTTTGTGCAGCTGTAACCGTAATATGAAGGATATATGACAGCGGCAAACATAATAAGAAATACCGGAAAAATCTTTACAATTCCGTTTGCAAGCTTTTTGGCAGGCGGAATTAGTGATTTGTGCATTGTTTTTTCAAGAGGTTTATCAAGAATAAGAATAAATGAAGGCAATACTGTTACACATCCGAGCACGCCGAGAAGAACGCCTTTTGCCATTACAATGCCTAAGTCTCTGCCAAGTGTAAAGGTCATAAAGCAAAGTGCAATAAAACCCGCAACTGTTGTAATTGAACTGCCAAGAACTGAACGCACCGTTTCTTTTATGGCAGCAGCCATAGCATGCTTGTGGTCGATATAAATGCTTTTCTGCTCACCGTAGCTGTGCCACAGAAAGATTGAATAGTCCATTGTTACAGCAAGCTGTAACACTGCAGAAAGCGCTTTTGTTATGTATGAAATCTCGCCAAGGAAAATGTTTGAACCGAGGTTTAAAAGTATAGATACACCAATACTCGCAAGAAACACAAGAGGAATAATCCAGTTATCCATAAAAATTATCATTGCAGCAAGTGCAAGCACTACAGCAATTGCAACATATATGGTTTCCTCTGCCTCACACAAATTTCTGAGGTCTGTAACCATTGCTGAAATGCCTGATACAAGACATTGTCCGTCTGCAACAGAACGGATTTCGCTTATTGCATCCATAGTTTCATCAGATGAGCTTGAAGTATCAAAGAATACAGCCATAAGTGTTGCATCACCGGAATTGAAGGCTTTGTATATCTCGTTCGGCAGAATTTCTTTTGGAATTGATATATCCATAAGCTCGTCATACCAAAGTACAGTTGCCACGTGATCAATTTTCTTGATTTTTTCTTCTGCCTCAACTATATCCTTATCTTCTGCGCCTTCAAATATCAAAAATGAAAATGCACCCTTGCCAAAATCTTCAAGCATATATTCCTGCCCCTTAATGGTGTCAAGAGAATCAGGCAGATAATTGAGCATATCGTAATTGACTCGTGTGAATATCATTCCAAAGAATGAGGGAATCAACAAAATCAATGCGACAAGTGCAATAATTACACGGCGTTTTACAACCGCATTTCCGAATCTCATTCCAATATATTCCTCCTTTGGCATATATGCTGTTATGTTTTTTAGATTAAATTATTTATAAGGCTTAATCTCATAAACAGCCATAAATCCCTCTTTATATTTTATAATTTGTTACTAAGAAATACTACAGACACAAAAAAATCCGTGCCTTGTTTTTGAGCACGGATAAAAAGCTGCATAAAATACAGACATTTTTATTAATTTGTCTAAATTTATTATGTAATATTTGAAATTACTTTCGTTCAGATTCTGTACTTCTTTTAAAAGCAGTTTCCATTGAGCCGTCATACATCTCACAGATTCTTTTAATTTTGGTCCGAAGATCATATTTCATACCATTTGTCAGCCAGTCAATTACAAAACCCATCAAAAGGCACTTATAATACATAATAATAACATCTTTATCAGAATTGCTTATATTGTAATCAGCAGATGCATTGCCGATGAATTTTTTAACCGCAATATAAGTTACTTTGTTAAGATACTGTTCGAAAAACTCACGGTTTGCAGAATTATATATATGAAGCATTGCAGTTTTGTTTTGTAGTGCAAAGTCAATAGCGCTTATAAGACAATCATAAATTGAATTAACTTCCGACTTATTTTCAAGCAAATTATTTACTTCATCAATCAGAATTTCCTGTAGTAAAGACGGAATATCACTAAAATGATAGTAAAATGTATTTCTGTTAATGCTGCAATCCTCAACAATATCTTTTACAGTAATTTTGCTGATTGGCTTTTCATTTAGCAGCTTCATAAATGAATATTTTATAGCTTTTTCTGTAAATGCTGCCATATATCCTCCGATTAGTGTGATTTATATTTAATATTTTACTACTTTTATGAGCGGTCTGCAACTGTTACTTAATAATATTATGGTATTATCGAAATTATTTCACCAAGATTGCTTTACCATTAGGTTCTATTGTCACCTGTCTGCCTATAATACTTTTCGAAAAATCTGCCGCACAAATTAATTAATTTAAAGTTTTACAAATTTACAAATTGACAACATACTGTTATTAATGTTATTATTTTAATATAGTAAAATGTTAATATGGTAAACACTCTTATGTCGGTTTTTTTATTGTATTTTATCCGCAAAAATCCATGTGATAAATAAGCCGTATGGTTTTATCTTTACTGCTTTTTTATAAAAAATTTCAGGAAGGAAAAGTCGCTTTTGCGACAGTGTGAATCACAATGCAAAAAAGAATGCTTAAAAACAACCTGACTGTGCTTCTGAGCATAATTTTGCTGTGTTCAATGATTATGAGCATAGTATATGTTTCCGCTCCGAAAGTACGGGCAGCAAATGAACAAAAAACCTTTACCGTAGGTTTTGACGCGGAATTTCCGCCGTACGGCTACAAAAATGACGACGGTGAGTATGTAGGCTTTGACCTTGACCTTGCCGAAGAAGTCTGTAAGCGAAACGGCTGGGAGCTGATTAAGCAGCCTATTGACTGGGATTCAAAAGATATGGAACTTACAAGCGGCTCTATTGACTGTATTTGGAACGGCTTTACAATGGACGGACGAGAGAATGATTATACTTGGTCAACACCTTATATTGACAATTCACAGGTTGTAATTGTAAAATCGGACTCGGATATAAATAAGCTTTCAGATTTAAAAGACAAAATAGTTGTTGTACAGTCTGACTCCTCTGCGCTTGCCGCATTTACCGGAGAAGACGCAACCGATGAAAATAAAGCGCTTGCAAAATCCTTTAAGGAGCTTCAGCAAGTAGATAACTACAACAGTGCTTTTCTTAATCTTGAAAGCGATATGGTGCAGGCAATATGTATGGATATTGGCGTTGCTGGATATCAAATCGAATCAAGAGGAAACATTTTCCGTATGCTTGATGAACATATTTCAAGCGAAAAATACGGTATTGGCTTTAAAAAAGGTAATACTGAGCTTAGAAACACGGTTCAAAACACCCTGCTTGCTATGAAAGACGACGGAAAATTTGATGAAATTGCAAAAAAATGGGGACTTGAAACAAGCGTTTGCTTGAGTTCAGAAGACAAATTCCTTGATGACAGCCAAAATTCCGATACTGCATCGGAACAGGAAACAACTAACAGCTCAAACAAATTGAATTTTTGGGATGTGCTTGTTCAGCTTATTAACGGTATGCAGGCAACTCTGCTTATCTTTGTTCTAACGCTTATATTTTCTCTGCCGCTCGGACTTCTCATTACATTTGCAAGAATGTCAAGATTTAAAATTGTTCAGTGGCTTGCTCAGATTTATATTTCAATTATGCGCGGCACTCCGCTTATGCTTCAATTACTTGTTGTATGCTATGGCCCGTACTACATATTTAACATCAGTCTTGATCAGAGCTATAGAACCTATGCCGTAATTATAGGCTTTTCAATCAACTATGCAGCATATTTTGCAGAGATTTTCCGTGCCGGTATTCAGTCTGTTCCTTTGGGACAAAGAGAGGCTGCTGCAATACTCGGTTACTCAAGAGCCCAAACTTTCGGCAAGATTATCTTTCCGCAAATGGCAAAGCATATTTTGCCGCCTGTTACAAACGAAATAATCACGCTTGTAAAGGATACATCTCTTGCATTTGCGCTTGCTTACACAGAAGTATTCACGCTTGCAAAACAAATTGCCGCAGCGCAGGCAAGTATTATGCCGCTGTTTGTTGCAGGTCTGTTCTATTATGTATTCAACATTGTTGTCGCATTTGTAATGCAGAGAATTGAAAAACGGTTAAATTATTATCATTAATTGCGAGGTGAGCTAAATGAAACTGCTTGAAATTAATAATCTTCAAAAGAAATTCGGTGACAAAGTCGTACTTAAAGATATAAGCCTTACGGTTGAACAAGGTGAGGTCGTTTCGATTATCGGACCATCAGGTTCGGGAAAATCAACGCTTTTAAGATGCGCGACATTCCTTGAAACTATGGATTCAGGTGAGTTGAGCTATTGTGAAGAAAAAATAGTAAAAAACGAAAATGGTAAAGCCGTCTATCCCTCAAAAAGCGTTATGAAAAAGGTTCATTCAAAATTCGGACTTGTTTTTCAGAATTTCAATCTTTTCCCGCATTATAATGTATTGAAAAATGTTTCGGACGCTCCCATTCGCGTTATGAAGCGAGATAAGGAAAGTGTATTTGAAGAAAGCCGCCGTATTCTGAAAAAGATAGGAATCGAGGATAAAGAAAACGCATATCCCTGCGAGCTTTCGGGCGGACAGCAACAGAGAGTTGCAATAGCCAGAGCTTTGGTAATGAATCCTGATATGCTCTACTTTGACGAGCCAACCTCAGCGCTTGATCCTGAAATCACCGCAGGAATTCTGCGTGTTATGAAAGGTCTTGCAGAAGAAAAGATGACTATGGTTATTGTTACTCATGAAATAGACTTTGCCAGAGCAGTATCAGACCGTGTGGTATTTATGGACGGCGGAGTTATCGTTGAACAAGGAAAGCCCGAGGACGTTATTGATAATCCCAAGAACGAAAGAACCAAAGCTTTTCTTAAAAAGCTTTCCTTATAATTATAATTTTATTTTATATTCTGTAATTACTCTTATAAAAAATTCAAACCCCATGAAGATAATCAAAATTTGCTGTACATAAAAATTGCCGCCCACTATATGCGGTAGTGGGCGGCATCAATAAGGTATGTGAGATAAAATATCACTCCTCAAATATGATTTTACAATAATAGTTAATTAAAGTCAATAATGAGGAGTTTTGTATGACGTATAAAAAAATTAAGAAACGTATTTTTGAAGTTATAGAATCAGCAAATGGCGGAGATGCTATTAGCAAATTATTTGATATTGTCATAATATCTCTTATAATACTTAATGTAATAATGGTTATTGCAGAAACGTTTGATATACCTCAGAATTTAATAATTGCTATGAATTATATAGAAGTAATATCTGTGGTAATTTTTACAATAGAGTATGCATTAAGATTGTGGACAGCAGATTTGTTATACCCTCAATATTCTGCTGTAAAATCACGAATTAAATACATCTTTTCATTTATGGCTTTAATTGATTTGCTGTCTATATTGCCGTTTTATTTACCGTTTATTATACCAATGGATTTACGAGTACTGAGGACATTGAAAATTTTAAGGCTATTCAGAGTTCTCAAGATAAACAGATATACAATAGCCCTACAAACAATTGCACAGGTTTTTAAAAACAAAGCTACACAAATTATATTATCTATGTTTGTCGTTTTGTTGCTTATAATTATGGCTTCAGTCTTAATGTTCAATGTTGAAAATGCCGCACAGCCGGATAAATTTTCTAACGCTCTTGAAGCTATGTGGTGGGCAGTTGCAACATTAACAACTGTTGGATATGGTGATGTTTATCCCATTACTGCTGCCGGAAAAGTATTAGGTACAATTATAGCCTTTCTCGGCATTGGCATGGTCGCTGTTCCTACAGGAATTATAACAGCAGGTTTTTCGGAAGTAATTCAGAATGATAAGCAAAAAATTGGAACAGAAAATGACGAAAAACATTACTGCCCGTATTGCGGACATAAGATAGATAAATAAAATTTCGCTTTATATATTTATGTTGACAATTAATAATTATATTTTGACATACCTCTTTTATGTTTTTTAGTGCATTATGATGTATTTTAATGATTTAAAATAAAAAATAAAAACCGCATTAAAAGTCCAAAAATGGCTTTTAATGCGGTTTTTGCGTTGTAAACAGGTTACAAAAAAGATGACAGCGTAAAAAATAATTTTGGACTTGAACCCCTGCTTATTTGTATTTAATTATACATAGTTTTAATTTTTGCAAAATATACACGCAAAATTTGTTCAACTGAATTTACGCTTATATTCAAAATTTTCTTAATATAACTCAGTCATATATGTTTTGTGCGGCATTATATATGACTGAGCTATATTTTTTATTGATGGTATTAATGCATAAACTAATCCTTTCGGCAATCCTTGAATTTATATGATTATGATGTTAAAATTGTATTAAATTCAAGGAAGGAAAAGCATTATGGAAAAACTTAAAAATCAACGCGGCAAACTGCCGTATATAGTTTTCGTCATATTGTCTTCATTCTCCGTCAGCCTTGTTTTTAACAACAATTTATGGTTTGACGAGGCGTACACCTTATCTCTGATTCAGCATATTTACTCGAAAATAATTGAAATATTGAAAACCGATATGCACCCACCGCTGTATTTTTTATCTCTCAAATGCTTTTGTGAGATTTTTGGTTACTCAATACCGATTACCAAAGTCTTTTCGGTACTCGGCTATATCGCGACGCTTTCGCTCGGCTTAACGGTAATTAAAAAACATTTCGGTAAGGATACGTCAATAGTATATATGTTTACCGTCGGAGCAATTCCGATGTCGCTTTATTTCAGCGTTCAGCAGAGGTCATATCAATGGTGCATATTTTTTGTTACGCTTTGCTTTGTCGAGGCTTTGCTGTTTCTTGAAAACTGCAGGGTGCGTCATTGCGTTATATTTGTTATCGCCGCCCTGCTTGCCGCATACAACCATCTTTACGCGCTGTTGGCTGTGGGAATAATATTTATCTTCGTAAATATATGTATTTTATTAAAAAACAGAAATCTAATAAAAGCAATCATCATTTCCGATATAGCTATGATAGCAGGATATTCTCCGTGGATTATTCCGCTTTTATATCAGACCGAGGCGGCTGCCGGCAGCTTCTGGCTCACAGGCGTAGAACCGCTTTCGGTGATTGTATTTACTTCGGGAATTGTTATTTCAGCGCTGATGCTCGCTAAAAAAGAAAACCGCAGATTGCCTGTGATATTTGCGATAATCTGCGTATTAAGTGTTCAAGCGGTCGGACTGCTTGTAACAGTTTTCATTCGTCCCTTTTACATAGCCCGTTATAGCGTTGTTATATCGGGAATTTTCGCGTTGCTGATTGTCTTCGGCACAAAAGATATAAAAGAGAAATCCAAGAAATTTATTTGCATATTGCTTTGCGCGCTTAATATAGCCTGCGTTGTCGGTACGGGGACATTTGAATACGATTCATCAATAAGTGACTTTTTTGCCCGCTTTGATAAAATCAGTTCTTCAACCGATACCTTTTTATATTGTGACAGCTCGTTTGGAATTTTGTCATATTATTATCACGAAAATACACATATTTGCACTTATTATGAGCCGTGGTTTTCGGCATTTGACAATGTCGAATATATAGATAAAAATGAGCTTGCAGATGAAATCCGCTCTGATTATACGGTTTGGTTTGTAAAGAACGAATTAACAATAACGCCAGAATACTTGGAAAATAATTTTGAGTTGAAAGCAGTCGGTTCATTCAAATGTGATTTCAATACCTTTGAGGTGTATTTAATACAAAATAATGGTTATTCTTGATTTAGTGTACCTAAGTGACTTATCCTAAACAGCAAGGTTGTCATCTGTGTGTTGTCGATGATGATGTCCGCACCCTCTTTTCCGTATTTTTTCGAGCTGGGCAAAGGACTGCACGATGGGAACAATTCGCAGCCGTCTTGAGCGTGAAGCGGAGAACATCATCTCGGCGTAGTCAATCCCCCACTCGTCGCAGAAGAAGACGCAGCGATTTTTAAGCGCGCCGCCGTTCTCGTCTGCGACGGAGAGGATCTCTCGGTAAAGCTGTTGGATAATCAGCGAAACCATAAAGAATGTGTTGGGATTTTCCTCTGGTAATACGATAAAGACAGCACATTTTTCGTTAATTGTTCAATAGTTGTATAAATTCAAAAACAAAAAGTTTTGACTAACATTTATTCAAATTTTTACGATATTTACGGTTTTTATCGGTATTTTAGGAATAATAAAAACCGCACCAAAAAGCTCAAAAATGGCTTTCTAATGCGGTTTTTGCATGGTCGAGGTGACAGGACTTGAACCTGCGGCATCTTGGTCCCAAACCAAGCACTCTACCAAACTGAGTTACACCTCGAAATACTGTCACTTATTGCGACAGCTCTATTATTATACATTACGTTCTTAGTATTGTCAATAAAAATTTTAAAGAATTGAAAGCTTCATAAATACTTCCGAAGCAGAGTTAATATATGTCTTACAATTGTACTTTTCGGCATCCTCTTTAGTTTTAAAGCCCCATCCGTACAAAGCCGCTGCAAAATCCATTCCGATATTAGCCGCGCCCTGAGCGTCAACATCGTTATCTCCTATATGAATACTTTCTTCAACCGAAATTCCGGTTATATCGCATGCCTGCAAAAGCAAATTGCTTTTTGTAAGGTTGGTATTTACATCTGTTGCACATACAGCATCAAACAAATCGGAAATGTTATACACCTCAAGCATATCAGAAGTAAACATTCTGTGCTTCTGAGTTGCAATAGCTATCTTGTATCCGTTTTCTCTGAGCTCGTGCAGAGTATCCTCAACTCCCGAATAAAGCGAAAACATTTCCTTACCTTTAATGGAATAGAGCTTGCTGTAGTTATTTGCCGCATATTCAATTTCATCATCTTTCATACCAAACAGCTTTTGAAATCCCTGTTCAAGCGGTATTCCTATAGCACCGTAGAGTGCATTATGGTCAATAGGCTCATACCCCATTGACACCGCTGTCGTATTAAAACAGTAAAGTATTCCCGGCGATGTATCTGCAAGAGTTCCGTCAAATCCGAAAATTACTAATTTTTTCATAATATCACCTGATAAATATAAAACACACAAAATAAAACATTTTTTGCCCCTATAATAAGAGCTATTTCTGTACTTAATCCAATAATACGCAATGTCCTGCATTTTTGTTAATTATAACACTCAATTCTAATAAATACAATAGTTTTTTCAATTGACAATATAGTCCATACGGTATAAAATTGATTTATAGCAAAACTATTGAAAGGTTTTTAAAATGAGCAATAAAAAAAGACAAAATAGCAGTCTTCGTCTTGAAGAAAAATACTCTGTACGGCACGCTATAGTAAATTACTATCTTGCTTTGATGTTCACCATTTTTCCGCTGTTTGCATCAAACGCATATTTTAACATACGTCATGATAAATATTATTTTTTCATTATTCTTACATCCGTTGTTCTTATATCAGAATTTTTAATTATACTGTACGTCAATCTTGGCAAAGACGGTGTGAACAGTTCTCCGAATATAACAACATCAGACAACACATGGTACAAAAACTTTTCATTACCCGATTGGGCAATGCTTGCACTGCTTTTGTCAAGTATAGTGTCAACTGTTTTATCAAATTATCCGATTGACTCTGTATTCGGAACAGCGGGTCGTAACAACGGACTTCTCCTCATATCAATTTATGTGGGAATTTACTTTCTGATAACCAGATATTATTACTATAAAAAATATGTTTTTTTTGCTCTTGCCGCAGCATCTGCGGCAGTTTATCTGCTTGCAATTCTCAATTTCTACTATATTGACCCTCTGGGAATGTTTGAAAAACTCACCGACTCAAAAACAATCGTTGATTTTACATCAACCATCGGCAACAAAAATTTACTTTCAAGCTATATTTGTATTACTTTGCCTATATTTATAACGATGTCGGTACACACTAAAAAAACCTCTTACAGAGCAGTATATCTTATTCTTTCGGGTCTTGGATTTATGTCCCTTATGACTGCTGACAGCGACTCGGGAATTCTGGGTATAGGAATATTTCTTATAATATACTTTATATGGTATTCAAGAAAAATATCCCGATTAAAAAGATATTTTCTCTCCCTCAGCGTTATGCTTATTTCAGCAAAAATTTTAAGATTATTTTCGCTGATTATGAACGACCGCTCAAAAGGCATGGATGAGTTTCAGGAAATTTTTGTTTTCTCAAATATAGGATTTATATTGATTGCCGTTACGGCGATTATTACGTCTCTGCTTTATTTTATAGACTATAAAAAACCGGGTATAGTTTTATCAAAAGCTGTTCCTGTTGTACTTGGAATAATTGCAGTTCTCTGCGTAACAGGAGCTTTAGGAGCAGTAATTTACTTTAGCTGTATTGATACTTCCGCAGAACTCGGAAGATTTGAAAGCATACTGCGCTTTAATGATAAATGGGGCACACACAGAGGTTTTATGTGGATACGGTCAATGTGGATATTCGGTGATTCTTCTATTGTCGAAAAATTATTCGGAACCGGTCCCGACACATTCTATTACGCATTCCAGCCATACTTTAATGATTTGCAAAAATTCGGCGACTCATCAACAAACGCCGCGCACAATGAATATATCAATTATCTTATCACCATAGGTATTGCCGGTCTTGCGTCATACCTTGCCGCAGTTGGCGGAGTTATTGCAAGGGCGGTAAAAGCCGCACGCAAAAACCCAATTGCCATTGTATGTATTTCTGCCGTAATTTGTTACTCGGTACAGGCTGTTGTAAATATCTCACAGCCTATTACAACTCCGCTGTTTATACTTTTTATGGCGTTAAGCGAAGCAGCTTCAAGGAAATCTAAATCAATGTAATTTATTCTTAATAAAACAAACCGCTGTCGGTTAAAATATACCGCAGCGGTTATGTTCTATAAAATATGTTCGCTCCTGAGCCTGTAATTCACAATACTTCCTGTTTCAAGCGATTTTGGAATATCAATAATGCGCTGATTTGATGAACCCCTGAACGACAGGCTTATGTCATACAAGTCCTGCACAAATTCACCGTCAACAAGCACATCTATAAGAGAAAGCATTTCATCTGTATATTCGCACCTCGCACGGCTTTCATTCAACAGCTCTTCATCAAACAAATAGCCCGTATAACACCAGATTGTCTTATTCGGAAGACTTTGACGCACTCTTTTTAAAAACGGAAGCAACGCACTTTGGTTACTCGGCTCAAACGGCTCGCCTCCAAGAACAGTGAGTCCGTCGATATAATCGTGCAAGAGATACTCAATCAGCAAATCCTCGGTTTCCTCAGTAAAAGGCTTTCCGTAATTAAAATCCCAGGTTTCGGCGTTAAAACAATTTTTGCAGTGATGAGTACAGCCCGACACAAACAGAGAAACTCTTACTCCTTCGCCGTTTGCAATATCGTAATTTTTTATTTCTCCGTAATGCATCAGAGATGAAGCACCCTTTCTTTAATTTCCTGAGTTCTTCCCTGATTCCAGAACTGCGTGCCTATATAACCGCAGGTTCTTCTTGCAACATTCATCTTATCCTGGTCATGATTATGACATTTCGGACATTCCCACAAAAGCTTTCCGTCCTCTTCAATGATTTGAATTTCCCCGTCATAGCCGCACACCTGACAATAATCGCTCTTGGTGTTAAGCTCTGCATACATAATATTGTCATATATAAACTTAATTACCTGAAGCACGGCAGGAATATTATTCTGCATATTCGGGACTTCAACATAGCTTATTGCACCGCCCGGCGAAAGAGCCTGAAATTCCGATTCAAGTTTTAATTTATCGAACGCATTTATTTCTTCTGAAACATGAACATGATAACTGTTTGTGATATAATTTTTATCAGTAACTCCCTTAATTATGCCAAAACGCTTTTGCAGACATTTTGCAAACTTATATGTGGTGCTTTCAAGTGGGGTTCCGTAAATACTGTAATCAATATTCTCTTCTTTTTTCCACTTAGCACAGTAATCGTTAAGTTTCTGCATTATCTGCAAGCCAAGCTCCTTGCCCTCTTTTTCGGTGAGCTTTTTGCCGTTAAGGCTGTAAACACATTCCCAAAGACCTGCGTATCCGAGTGAAATCGTAGAATAGCCTCCGTGGAGAAGCTTGTCAATTGTTTCGCCCTTTTTAAGTCTTGCAAGCGCGCCGTACTGCCAAAGAATAGGAGCAGCGTCAGATAACGTGCCGGTAAGTCTTTCGTGGCGGCACTGCAGGGCACGGTGACATAATTCCATACGCTCATCAAAAATTTTCCAGAACTTATCCATATCTCTGTTTGCGCTGAGTCCGATGTCAACAAGATTAACTGTTACAACGCCCTGATTAAAACGTCCGTAGTATTTTGGATTGCCGTTTTCATCCACATACGGAGTAAGGAAGCTGCGGCATCCCATACATGTATAGCAATGGCCCTCGCCGTTTTTGTCAATCTTATTTTGAAGCATAACCTTTTCGGAAATATAATCAGGTACCATTCTCTTTGCCGTACATTTTGCTGCAAGCTCTGTAAGATACCAATATTTGCTGTCTTCGGTTATATTGTCCTCTTCAAGTACATATATGAGCTTCGGGAACGCAGGTGTAATCCACACTCCGTCCTCATTTTTTACTCCCTTATGACGCTGTTTGAGAGTTTCCTCTATTATCAGGGCAAGGTCTTTCTTCTCCTGCTCGTTTCTGGCCTCGTTAAGATACATAAACACGGTTACGAACGGAGCCTGACCGTTAGTAGTAAGAAGTGTTACCACCTGATATTGAATAGTCTGAACGCCTTTGTTTACTTCATTGCGCAAGCGCTGTTCAATAATGCTGTTTACCTTATCCTCGGAAACATCACAGCCGAGTTCTTCAATCTCGGCAAGAGTTTCTCTGCGGATTTTTTCTCTTGAAATCTGTACAAACGGTGCCAGATGAGCAAGGCTTATGCTCTGTCCGCCGTACTGATTGCTTGCAACCTGTGCTATAATCTGAGTAGCAATATTGCAGGCTGTTGAGAAACTGTGAGGTTTTTCAATTAAAGTATCACTTATTACGGTTCCGTTCTGGAGCATATCATCAAGGTCTACAAGGTCGCAGTTATGCATATGCTGTGCAAAGTAATCGGAATCGTGGAAATGAATTATTCCCTGCTTGTCTGCCTCAACAATATCTGGAGGCAGTAACATTCTGCGTGTAAGGTCACGGCTGACTTCGCCTGCCATATAGTCACGCTGAACGCTGTTGACTGTGGGATTTTTATTTGAATTTTCCTGCTTTACCTCTTCGTTGTTGCACTCAATAAGAGAAAGAATACGGTTGTCGGTTGTATTTGCCTTACGAATCAGAGAGCGGTTATAGCGATAACGCACATAACGTCTTGCAAGCTCAAAAGCACCCTTTGCCATAAGCTGGTCTTCAACCATATCCTGAATTTCCTCAACGGATACCGCTCTGCCCATTTTATTGCATTTATATTCTACATAATCCGCAATATCATTGATCTGCTCTTCGGTAAGAAAAGGTTTTTCCGATGAGTTATTAGCTTTTTTTACCGCATTAATAATTTTTTCAATGTTAAAGTTTTCTTCCGAGCCGTTTCTCTTAATTATTTTCATATAAATTCCTCCCTTTTAAACTAATTTTCATTGCGAAACATATTATACAGCAAATAATTTTAATATTCTGTTGCACCGGCAACAATTTTGTTGTATAATAACAATATATAGTGTTAGTCTTAAAAATAAAACACATTATGGAGTGGTTGTAATGAATGAATTTTTAATCGAATCAAGGCTCTCCAACGCAGAAATAATCGGGATAAAAGAGTGTTTCGCACCTATATCAAAGGAGTATGGGCGCGGCGAAATTATTACAATATGTTCACCGGAAGATGACACAATTGGAATAATTACAAGCGGCACGGCATACCTGTCAACAATCAATACTGAGGAGCAGAGAAGAATACTTGATTACTATCAAAAGGGCTGCGTGTTCGGCAAACAT
The DNA here is from genome assembly GCA_947624865.1 of uncultured Clostridia bacterium. GTDB lineage: Bacteria > Bacillota > Clostridia > Oscillospirales > Acutalibacteraceae > Ruminococcoides. The sequence goes on from CANQMH010000007.1 coordinate 25,978, forward strand.
TTTCTTCCTGATACCGAAGACAAGCTGTTTTATATAATGGCAAAAACAAAATGCACTGTTGATTTTGTAAAATACAAAAGGTTTATAACGTGCTGTCACAATAACTGTGCAAAGCACGTGGCGATGATCGACCATCTGATTATGGTGACGGCAAGAAAATCTCTTATACATATTGATATTCTCGGACAGCGCACCCTGAGAAGCAAGCTGATGTCCTTTTTTGAATATCTTAAAGAACAGGATGAAAGCAATACATTTTATTTGCCTTTGCCTCTTTCAGATCTTGCAGATTATCTGGCAGTTGACAGAAGCGCAATGATGAGAGAAATAAAAAAACTCAACGATGAAAAAATAATTATTTCCGAAAGGGGCAAAATCACTTTGCTGTGATGAAATTACGCTCAGATTATGTAAATTTTATTAAAAACAAAAAACATAAAATTCCTCCTGCTTAGGGGCGTATCTGAAAATATCCGACGCGCCTCAAAACAGGAGGAAATTTTTTATAAAAATTATTAAACAGAAAAAACAGAAAATTAAATAACTGTTTTAAGATAATCATAGATTTCTTTTTCCGTGCTCATTGACATTACCTTTTCAGCGACCTTGTCGGCTTCTGCCTTTGTCCATGTTGAAATAACTTTCCGCACTTTTAGAACAGAAGGGGCAGAAACGCTGAACTCAGTAAGCCCGAATGAAATCAGCAATGGAATAATCATACTGTTTGCTGCGGCTTCACCGCACATTCCGACAGGAATATTATTTTTTATGCCGCAGTCAATAATATTTTTAATCAGGCGTAAAACACTCGGCTGAAGTGCCGAATAAAGATACGACACATCGCTGTTGCCTCTGTCACAGGCCATAGTGTAGCCTGTGAGGTCGTTTGTTCCTATGCTGAAAAAGTCAGATTCTTTTGCAAGAACATCAGCAATTACCGCAGCAGACGAGGTTTCCATCATCACGCCGATTTTTATATTTTCATTAAAATTGATTTTGCTTTCTCTTAGTTCTTCCTTAGCCTTTTCAACAAGCTCTTTTCCTGCTCTCAGCTCGTCAACACAGGTAACTAACGGAAACATAATCCTTATATCTCCGAACGCACTTGCTCTGAGAATGGCCCTTATCTGTGTTTTAAATAGCTCACGGTTATCAAGACAGTATCTTATTGCCCTGTATCCCATAAACGGATTTTCTTCTTTTTTCAGTCCGAGATAAGGTAGATCTTTATCTCCTCCTACATCAAGCGTTCTGATTATTAAAGGCTTGCCTTTGAGTATAAGAACAGCTTTTTTGTAGGCTTCAAACTGTTCGTCTTCAGTCGGAACAGAGTTTCTGTCCATAAACAAAAATTCGGTCCTGAAAAGTCCGACTCCTTCGCCGTCGAATTCCATTGCGCTTATTGCGTCGTCGGGTTTTCCGATATTACAAAAAAGTTCGTATTCTTCGCCGCTTGCAGACAAGGTTTTCTTTCCTCTGTAATTTTCAAGCTCACGACGCTCTCTGAGAAAGGCACTGCGCTTTTGTGTGTATTGCTCAATCTGCGATTCTTCGGGAGAAGCAATTACAATTCCCTCATTTCCGTCAACAATAACCTGCTCTCCTGCGGAAAGCTTTTTTGCCGCGCCGTCCACGCTTAGTACGGCGGGAATTTCAAGCGCCCTTGCAAGAATTGCCGAATGAGAGGTTTTTCCGCCTGTTTCGGTAACTATTCCCACAATGTTTTCCTTATTGATTCCTGCCGTCATTGACGGGGTAAGCTCTTTTGCAACAATTACAGTTCCCTTTGGAGCCGCGCTTATTTTGACCTCGTTTACTCCAAGGAGTATGCTTAGCACACTTGTTTTTATGTCTTTCACGTCAGACGCGCGCTGTTTTGTAAGCTCATCGTCTGCCGCAGAAAACATTGTAATAAACATATCGCACATATGCTCCAAAGCGGCTTCCGCACACTGACCGTCTGAAATAAGCTTTTCTATTTCACCGCACATATAAGGATCTCTCATTATCTGAATGTGACCCTCAAGGATTTCCGCCTCTTTATCTCCGGTAGATTTTCTTAATGCCTCAGCCTGAGCAGTTGTGTTGTCGCAGAAAATTTTCACGGCATTTTTAAATCTTTGAGATTCCGCATCTGTATCGGTTATCGTCTTTGGAGTATAGTCAAGCGAATGTTCCTCAATTATCATTGCTCTGCCAATTCCTATTCCATCAGATGCAGCGGTTCCGTTTAACATTATCGTCACCTCGATATAAACATAATCTCTAATCTGACAAACGAATTTTTTTAACTTTTCAATTAAAGACCGGTATAACTGTCAGAAATTATTCACCAAGACCGCTTTCAATAAGCTGAACCGCTTCTTCAAGCGCTTCTTTTTCGTCTGCGCCGTCACAAATCACTTCAATTTCACTTCCGCATTTTATACACGCCGCAACAATGTTCAGCAGACTTTTTGCGTTATAATCATTGCCATTGAATTTTATTGTGACATCGCAGGAATATTTCCCCATAGCCGTCGCAAAAACAGATGCCGGGCGCATATGAAAACCTTGTGCATTTGTGAGTGTAAGCTGTTTTGATACCATTGTAAATTCTCCTTTTTATTATATTTGCAGCCTGCACAACAGACTGCAAAATTTAAGTTTTTGAAATAGCCGTATTTTTATGACATCCTTATTATATTATTTAACTTTTTCAGAATCAATAGGTTTTTTGAATACTGCAAGAAGCAGCATACCTGCGACCGCACCTGCTAAAAGTGCAAGCAGATACATAAGAGGATTGCCTATCGTAGCAACTACGAATATACCTCCGTGAGGAGCCATAAGCGTACAGCCAAACAGCCACGAAAGTCCGCCCGCAACTGCCGCTCCGATTGCGCAGGCAGGAATAACCTTCAGCGGATATGATGCGGCGTAAGGAATTGCGCCCTCAGTTACAAACGAAAATCCCATAATATAGTTTACCACACCGTTTTTGCGTTCGTCCTCTGTCCATCTGTTTTTAAAGAATGATGTTGAAAGTGCAATTGCAAGAGGAGGTACCATACCGCCGACCATAACTGAAGCCATTACCTGATAACAAACAGTCTGAACAGACGGGTCAGTGACGGTTGCCGCTGTAGTCAGCATACCTGTACCGAATACATAGGCTGCTTTGTTAAACGGTCCTCCCATATCAATTGACATCATTGCACCGAGAATGCATCCGAGCAATATTCCCAAATCGTTTGCGCTGAGCCACGTAAGACCGTTGTTAAGTCCTGTATTAATCATACCCATAAACGGATTGACTGCACACATCAAAAGACCTATAAGTCCAAGACCTGCAAGCGGATAAATGAGAACCGGTTTAATGCCCTCAAGTGAATTCGGCAGTCTGTCGCAGATTTTTTCTATAAGAAGCAATAAGTAGCCACCTGCAAAACCAGCAAACAAAGCGCCGAGAAAACCCGACGGAACGGTTGATACTGATGCAGGGTCTGCAAATGTTGCACCGTTTGACGCAAGCAAGCCGCCTACAAATCCCACAAGCAATCCTGGACGGTCTGCAATTGACATAGCAATGAAACCTGCAAGTATCGGAAGCATAAAGTTAAATGCAAAACCTCCGATAGTTTTAAACCAAGCGGCAACAGGTGTTACTGTACCGAATGCGCTGTTGCCCTCAGCCGAAACTCCGCTTGCCGCATCGATGAGGAACGCGATAGCAATAAATATGCCGCCTGCCACAACGAACGGAAGCATATGTGATACACCGTTCATAAGGTGCTTGTAAATCTGTCGTCCAAAACTCTCATTTCCTCCGGCAGATGAAGAATCCGCCGCTTCTTTATGATTTGAGTGATATATCGGCGCTTCGCCGTTTATAATTTTATTAATCAGTTCTTCGGGCTTATTTATACCGTCCGCAACCTTTGTGGAATAAACAGGCTTTCCGTCAAAGCGGGAGGTTTCAACGCTTTTGTCCGCGGCAATAATAATGCCGTCGCAGTTTGCAATTTCCTCCGCGGTAAGAACATTTTTTGCGCCGCCAGAGCCGTTTGTTTCCGCCTTTACGGCAATGCCCATTTTTTCTCCTGCTTTAACAAGAGCTTCGGCAGCCATATATGTGTGCGCAATGCCCGTAGGGCAGGCAGTAACAGCAAGAACTCTGAAGCCTTTCTTTTCAGCAATTTTTTCCGCTGCTTCATCAGGGAATTTTTCAGTTTCCTTTATATCTATAATTTTAAGAAATTCATCAGCGGTTTTTGCCGTTTTCAGCTTTGCCGTAAAATCTTCGTCCATAAGCATCTGCATAAGTCGTGCAAGCACTTCAAGATGTACATCACCGTCTGTTGTTGCAGCAATCATAAAGATAAGCTTACAGGGTTTTCCGTCAGCGGCACCGTAATCAACACCGTTCGGTACTGTTATTGCGGTAAGGGCAGGAGCTTTTACAGCCTCGCTTTTTGCGTGCGGAATGGCAACCTCCATTCCCACCGCAGTTGAGCCCATATCTTCTCTTGCAAGAATGCCCTTTTTGTATGCGTCAACGTCCTTTAGATTTCCGCAATTCTCGTGAAGCGAAACGAGTTTATCTATAGCGTTGCTCTTATCGGATACCTCTACATTAAGAGCAATGCCGTTTTTATTGAGTAAATCCGTAATGCGCATTAGTTTATCTCCTTTTGTCAGCTGAATTTTTCGAGCAATTCAGCTATTTTTTCTTTTGTGGCAAGTCCGCTGAGAAATGCTGTGGCATTTCCGCACGCACTTCCTAATTTAAGTGCATAAGAATAACTGTGTTTTTTTTCATATCCTGCGATAAAGCCTGCTACCATTGAGTCTCCTGAACCTACGGTATTGACAGCTTTTCCTTTTATTATGCCTGCTTTGTGCTTTTCTCCGAATTCGTCAATGAGCATTGCGCCGTCTTTTCCAAGAGAGATAAGGACATTCTGCGCTCCCATTTTCTGTAATTCTTTTGCGTATTTTTCCACCATATCCTCAGACTCAATCTGAATTCCGAAAATTTCCGAAAGCTCCTGCCTGTTTGGCTTAATTAAAAACGGCTTGTATTTCAGCGAATTTATAAGAAGTTTTTTCGTTGCGTCAACAACTATTCTTATGTTTTTGCCTTTTATTCTGTTCAGGATTCTTTCATAAACGTCATCGGGCATTGTATTCGGCACATTTCCTGCAATAACAAGGGTATCGCCGTCTGCAATTCTGTCAACCTTTGAAAGCATTCTTTCAAGCTCGCTGTCCTCTATGTGAGGGCCCTGGCAATTAATTTCGGTTTCCTCTTCTGCTTTGATTTTTATATTAATTCGTGAAATTCCCTTTTTAAGCTTTATAAAATCGGTAATGATTTTATCGTTTCGTATTCCCTTTTCAATTGCTTCACCCGTAAAGCCTGCCACAAATCCGAAGGCTGTGATTTCAAGGTCAAGCTCTGCAAGAACACAGGATACATTTATTCCCTTGCCGCCAAAATAATACTCCTCGCTTACGGTTCTGTTTGTAATGCCTGTTTTAAGCGTCTCAAGCCGTACTATATAGTCAATTGAGGGGTTTAATGTAACTGTGTAAATCACTTCATCACCTCCTTTATTACGGTTTCATCTGCAAATTTACCATCCGGCAAAGAATCTGTAATTATGCAACATTTTTTCAATGAAGAAAATGATACCGGAAAAACACGTTTGAATTTTGTATGGTCTGCAAGCACAAAGGCCATATAACTTTTTTCAATTGCCATCTCCTTAACCAAAGCTTCTTCAATGTCGGGTGTTGTAAAACCTGCTTGAATATCAATTCCGTTTGTACCAATAAAAGCTTTTGTAAAATTAAAGTTTTTTATACTTCTTATTCCCTCAGCACCAACTACTGCTTCAGTAACAGGTTTAATTCTGCCACCTACTATATAAGCGTTAATACCTTTATGAATAAGCTTTCGCGCATGGGTTATCCCGTTGGTAACATAAGTAGCTTTGTCGTTGCTTATGTAATCAACAAGATGAGAGGTAGTTGTTCCCGCATCAATATACACAAAATCGTTATCGTTAATCAACGGGGCTGCGTAAGCAGCAATAGCCTTTTTTTCTTCAATCATCAAAACTTCTCTGCTGTTTACCGTATCCTCTAATACTCCAGAGGACTGTTTAATTGAGGTAGCTCCTCCGAATACCTTTTTAAGTTTTCCCATCTCGTCAAGAGTTATAAGATCGCGCCTGATAGTTGATTCCGAAGTATTTAAAATTTTGGTTAATTCAGAAACAGTTATTGCACTTTTCTCGTTAAGTATATTTAAAATCATCTGATATCTTTCCTGAGTTAGCATTTTCAGCCACCTTTCGATTTTATTATAACACATAAATCTTCAAAGTCAATCATTTTCGTTTAAAAATCTTCAAAATATTTTAAACTTTTTTAAAATTTATATATTATATAGACAAAATATAATATTTTACTGCACTTTTAAATATCTAATCATTCAAATTACTTCAAACTGTTTCACTTATATTATATTATTAATTCATTCATAATATCATTTGCAATAAAAAAGTATTTATGTAAAAACTAACATACGGCGCAGAATAAAATATAATTCTGCGCCGTAAAGCTAATATATTTAAGTCTGTATTCTTCGGACTTTTTATTTCAGCTCAACAATCGTTACACCGTCTTCTCCCTCGCCGAAAACACCGAGCCTATGGCTTTTTACCGCCTTGTTTGATTTAAGATACTGGTTGATTTCACGGCGCAGAACGCCTGTTCCCTTTCCGTGAATTATCGTGATTTTGCTTATTCCCGACAAAACGGCATTATCAATTGATTTATCAACGATATTAATTGCATCAAAAGCAGTTTCTCCTCTTACGTCTATTTCAGTTTCGGGGCGTACATCAAGCTTGCTCGGAACATTCAGCTTTTCAGAAAATCTGCTTATTGGAGGTTTGCTCTGCGACTTGAGCAGCCTTAGATTTTTTATATCTACTCTGGTTTTGATTATCCCTGCCTGTACGAGCACAAGTCCTTCCTTGTTTGGCGGTGCAAGCACGGTTGCATTTTTATCTATATCATAAATCAGCACGCTGTCCCCCACCTTGAGTGGTCTTGGCAGCTTGTATGTCTCATTTGCTGAATTAATATTTTTGACAGGGTCGGCATTAGCCTCCATTTTATCTATATCGTGTTTCAGCTTTGAACGTGCTTCAGCACTCATATCTTTAGCTTTACGAGCCTTTTCAAGTTCTTCAACAAGGGCGTCTGCCTGCGCCCTCGTTCTTGAAATAATCCTATGGGCCTCCTGTTTTGCCCTCTCAATTTCCCTCTCGGCACGGTCTTTGGCTTTCTGCATTTCATTTTCGGCTTTCTGTTTTTCGGTGTTTGCCTTTGCAGTAAGCCTATTTGCATTTTCAAGTTGTTTTTCAAGGCTCTGGCGGCGCTTTTCGAGTTTTTCAACAACATCTTCAAACTGTCTGCTCTCACTTGAAACAAGCTCCTGTGCGCGCTCGACTATTGCAGTCTCCATACCCAGCCTTTTCGAAATTGCAAACGCATTACTCTTGCCGGGAACGCCGATTAACAACTTATATGTCGGTTTCAGCGTTGCAACGTCAAATTCGCAGCAGCCGTTTTCAACTCCATCTGTGCGCAGAGCAAACTCTTTAAGCTCGGCATAGTGAGTGGTTGACGCAATTTTTGCATGGCGTGTTCTGAGTTTTTCAAGAATTGCAATTGCAAGAGCAGCACCCTCAACAGGGTCGGTGCCTGCTCCGAGCTCATCAATGAGGCACAAAGAACCTGAATTTGCAAGCTTTATTATCTGAATAATATTAGTCATATGCGCCGAAAACGTGGAAAGCGACTGTTCTATGCTCTGCTCGTCGCCTATATCCACAAGCACTCGTCTGAATACAGAAAGCTCACTGTTATCTGCACACGGAACAAGAAGTCCGCACATTGCCATAAGCGTGAGCAGTCCGAGAGTTTTGAGTGTTACGGTTTTACCGCCGGTATTGGGGCCTGTTATCACAAGCGTATCGAAATTTTTTCCCAAAGTTATATCTACAGGCACAACCTTGTCTTTATTGATAAGCGGATGCCTTGCCTGCTTTATATCAACAATCCCTCTGTCGTTCATAACGGGCATTGACGCTTTCATTGAATATGCAAGGTTTGCTTTTGCAAAAATAAGGTTAAGCTTAGAAAGATTAGAATAACTGCTTATTATACTGTCGGCAAAATCGCCTGCATTGGCTGAAAGCTCAAACAGTATCCGCTCTATTTCGTCCTCTTCCTTTGCTCTGAGCATTTTTATATCGTTATTAGCCTGAACAACTCCCATTGGCTCAATAAACACCGTTGCTCCGCTTGATGATGTATCGTGTACAAGCCCGGGTACATTATTTCTGCATTCGCTTCTTACAGGCACAACATACCGTCCGTCACGCTGAGTTACAATGGCCTCCTGCAAATACTTTATGTATGTTGAGCTGTGAATTATTTTGTCAAGCACCTCTCTGGCCTTTGATGAAGCGGTGCGGATTTTACGGCGTATTTCCGACAATGCAACACTTGCTTTATCGGATATTTCATCCTCGCTTATAATCGCGGAGGTAATTTTCTCCTCAAGAAATTTATTTGAAACAAGTCCGCTGAAATAAATGTCAAGAGTAGTTCCTACTGAGGCAAATTTTGAATGCCACTCCTTAACTGTGCGAATAACTCTGAGAGTTTGCGCTATTGCAAGCAGTTCTACTGTTGTAAGGCAGCCGCCTGCCTGTGCTCTGCGCAGATTATTTGCGCAGTTTGTTGCTCCTCCAAACGAAGGCGCGCCGAATTTTCCGCTTAGAATAACGGCGTCGTCAGTCTGCTTTAAAAGAAGCTGAACTTTTTCAAGATCAAACTGCGGTTCAAGGCCGAGAGCCATCTCACGAGCGTCGTCAAGCGATGTCTGACCTGCCAGTTTTTCGAGTATTTTATTTAATTCAAGTGTTTTGTAATGTCTGTTCATATTAATACCTAAATTATTGTTTTGTAAAATGTTAGGGTTTTAAAATCCTTTTCAAATCTGTATTTTAAATAGCTTTCGCTTGCCTGATTGAGAATATTAAGCCCCTTCTGAGACAAAGCAAAAGAAAACAGCTTGTCATCGTCGGCATAAACCGTATGACGGAGCGCCGTAAGAGCCGACGGATTTAACGGTATGGCAGTTTCGCCGTTTTTAACGTAACAGTCTGCACATGTAAGCATACCGCTGTGGGGCAGAAAATACATTGTATCGGCAAAATATTCTCCGCACCCTCTGCACATACGCAAATCAGGCATATATCCTGCCATACTTGCAAGACGCATTTCAAAGCACGGTTTTATCAAATCAGCTACGCGCTTATCCTCCGACAAAAGATAGAGTGAGTTTAACATAAGGCTTAGAAAAGCGTCAGACTTTTGCTCCCGCGGACAGATCGTGAGCGCAAGTTCGCAAAAATACTGAGCAAGGCACATTTTTCTGATGTCGCTTCTCAGCTTAGAAAAAATCCGTATGGTGCGTGCTTCTCCGATTATGTAGCTGTCCCGACCCTTATAAATTGTAAGCCGGGAATATGAAAGAAGCGAGGTTGAGGCGCATTTTTGATTTTTAATATTTTTTGCTCCCCGAACGAACGCTTTTATTACACCGTTTGATTTTGTCAAAGCAAACACAAGCTTGTCCTGCTCACCGATATTCTGTTCCTTTATTATCAGTCCGTCTGTTCGGAATTTCATCGGTTTCCTCCCTGAGAATAGTATCTGCTCCTGTATCCTTGCCGTCCTGAATACCCTTATACCTCAGATAGTCAAGAACATTTCCCGTTGTGAAAAACGCCTGCCACAAATACCAGTCATCCATGAAAAACACCTCCGAAATTAGTGTTTTTCTATATGATGTTTTTATTTGTTGCAAATTTTAGTAAATTTTAATTTCAATTTATTCAATTCTTTAAGCAGCTTCGTTTTCATTTCTTCAAGCTCAGCTTGCGACGGTCTGTTTTTGTCATCATACATTTCGTCTTTCGGAAGCCACCATACAGGTCCTTTTATAGGCATATCTCCTGTTCTCCTCGGAAACAAGTGCCAATGCAGATGTGTTTCGCCGTTTCCAAGGCATTCGTAATTCATCTTTTCTGCATCAAAGGCATTGTAAACCGCCTTTGCAACATTAGCCATTTCACTCAGAAATTTGTTTCTGAATTCCTCGTCAAGAAAATGAAGTTCGGTTTTGTGCTGTTTGCATAAAAACAACGTATAGCCCTTAAAATACTGGTGGTCTCCTATTACTACATAGCCTGTTTCAAGCTCTTTTACAAAATAAGGATTTGTATTGTTTTTTATCATTTCAATTCTTTCGCATATAAAGCACATAGTGTCCTCCGTTATAACTATTTTAGCTTTTGGTAAAATGTTATCGTCATATCTTCTTTTATTTTTTCTTCTTTGCCTGTGGAATTATAACCCAGTTTTTCATATAAGTGTCGAAGCTTATTTTCCTGTTTAATTGTATCCAGACGCCAGATAATTACATTAGGATACATTGCTTCAATTTCGAGAATTGCCTGTTGGGCAAGTCCGCGATTCTGATATTCAGGCAGAATGAAAACAGGTGATATTCTGCAAGTGTTTTCATTTATGCGCACAACTCTTGCCGCTCCTGCTTTGATATTATCTGCCATAATAAAGTAATAATCCGTACAATCTTGTTTGAATTTATACTCTATCGTTTCAAGCGGTTCAGCAGCAGGATTTGTATTATAATCCTTATATTTATTCAGCAATTCTGTAAATGATTTAACCTGCATTTTATGTATTTCAGCACAATCATCAAATACAGCTTTTTTGATTAAAACAGTCATAATGTGTTATTCCCTTTTTAAAAATAATCCATACTGTCATTTCTATTCCATATGTATTCAATATCATTAGCAATCTGTTCGGATCTTTCAATTCCGTAAATATCACCTATAAATCCCAAAGCCATATCCATACCGGCAGAAACGCCGGAAGAAGTATAATATTTACCGTCAACTATCCAACGAGCATTATTTATCCATTCAGTTTTTGCAGATGTAGTTTTTACCCATTCAAATGCCTTTTTATTTGAGGTAGCTCTCTTATTATCAAGTAAACCTGTTTTTGCTAATAATGCAGAACCTGTACAAATTGTAAGACAATATTTAGAATTTTGCGCATAATACTTTATGGTATTGATAAACATGTCATCCAATACATATCTGCGTGTGCCTTTTCCTCCGGGAATAATCAATACTCCTGTTTTATCTGCCTTATTAATAGGGTCAGTCATTATTTCAGTATTCTGCGCACTTTTGACAATTCCGCCATCTATAGAATAATAATTTAGATCATGATCCGGAATTCTTGCAAGAATTTCAACAGGCCCGAAAACATCTAATGTTTCAAAATCATTAAATAATAAAATGTTTATCTTCATATTAAATACCAAAACTAAAAGTTCTTTTCATCATATCCGAAATTTTGAAGTATCTGAGCACGGTTGCGCCAGTCCTCCTTAACCTTTACCCAAGTCTGCAAAAACACCTTGCAGTCAAAGAAATTCTCAATATCCTGACGGGCGTATGTGCTGATTTTCTTCAGCATTGAACCGCCTTTGCCGATTATAATGCGCTTATGCGATTCTCTTTCGCAGAAAATTGTTGCGTCGATGTCAAGAATTCCGTTTTCTCTTGTTTTCATTTTCTCAATTACAATTGCCGTTCCGTGGGGAATTTCCTTGTCGCAGAGCCTGAGGATTTTTTCACGGATTATTTCCGCAACAATAACTCTTTCGGGCTGGTCGGTCAGAGTGTCGTCGTCAAAGAAATGACCGCCCTCGGAGGACTGCTTTTTCAGCTCGTCCAGAAGCTCGCTCATACCTCTTCCGTCCTGCGCGCTGACAGGAACAACAGAGTCAAAGTCATAAAGCGAAGTATAGCTCAATATCTGCTTCATAAGAACATCTTTTTCTTTGAGCATATCAATCTTGTTAATTGCGAGAATTGCAGGCATATTAAGCGTTTTGAATTTTTTAATAAGTCCGAGTTCTGTCTGTTCAGGATCTTTTCCTGCTTCAACAACGAGCATACAGCAATCCACGCCGCCGACAGATTCATTGACGGAACGCACCATATATTTTCCGAGTGAATTTTTCGGTTTATGCATACCCGGAGTATCAAAAAAAACAAGCTGATATTCACCGTCGGTAAGCACACCTGTAATTCTGTTTCGAGTTGTCTGCGGCTTGCTTGAAACAATTGCTATTTTTTGACCGAGAAGTCTGTTTAATATTGAGCTTTTTCCTACGTTCGGTCTGCCTACGATAGCCACAAAGGCTGATTTATCATTTTGGTTCATTAAAATCAATTGCGGTACATAATATGCACAATGCTATTTAAAAATAATTTATCTGTGTGCAGTACCGCTCCTTTCTTTATATTTTTCCAACTATATTTTAATACAAAATCGGGGGCAGACTCATAAGAGCGCCCCTTTGTTTTATTGCTTTTTTATTTTTAGTTTAAGTTTTATACGCAAAAGTTGCTCTCTTATTCCAACAGGGCCAAGCCATACAAAGATTACAGAACAAACGGCAGACAAAACAAGCAAAACAAGTAAAAATATGTTATCCACAAAAAAATTGATTATCTGCAATATCACGCTGATATTCCAAAAGAAAATCACGGCAACAACAGATGCGGCAATCGATAATATCAGCACCGCTCCCGCCGCTGCATCCTTAGCGACTTTTACAAGCGGCTCATATCTGTCTGCGGAAAGATTACAAAGCTCTTCAATACAAGTGTTTATGGTTTCCGCCGCCATTACAGCCGCAATCAAAATAACAAGCAATGCCATCTGAACCGCCGAAAATCCGTAAAAGGACGAAAACAAAAGCACGTAAAAGCCTGCTGTCATATGAAACCTCATATGACCTTCGTTCTTCACCGTATTCCATAAACCTGTGAGCGCGTATTTAAAACTTAAAATCTGTTTTTTCATTTCAAATCTTCATCAATTATGTAGCTTGATGACGCAGGAAGTCCGAGCTGTTCCATTACAAGCTCTTCCTTTTCTCTCATTCTTACTCTTTCAAGCTTTTCCATATGGTCATAACCAAGAAGATGAAGTACGCTGTGCGCAGTAAGATATCCGACTTCTCTCTGCAAACTGTGTCCGTAAAGCTCAGCCTGATCTCTTGCTTTTTCCATAGAAATTACAACGTCGCCAAGAATTTTCGCTCCCGTTTCCATATCGGTGTCATACACACCGTTTTCTCCCATTGGAAAAGACAGCACGTCAGTTTCAATATCCTTGTCGCGATACTGTTTATTTAGTTCCTGTATTCCCTTGTTGTCTGTAAATGTAACGCTGATTTCGGCAGGACCTTCAAATTTTTCAAGCTGAAGCACGGCATTACAGCAGCGGCGAACAAGCATTCTTATACCCGTAGGAATTTTTACAGTTTTCTGTTGGTTTGTTATTACTACTCTGATTTTGTTCTCTGACAATATAATCATTCCTTTCGGCAAATATTTTTAATTAATCTATAACCCATCAATACGTCAACCGACGTTAATTTTTTATGTTTTCATACTTTGCATATGCCTTTATAATATCCTGAACAAGTCTGTGGCGCACAACATCCTTCTCGTCAAACGTGCAGTTTCCTATTCCCTCTATGCCCCTCAGAATTTTTATGCAGTCCTTTAATCCGCTTCTTGCACCGTGAGGCAAATCTATTTGAGTAATATCACCTGTTATAACCATTTTTGAGTTAAATCCAAGGCGGGTTAAAAACATCTTCATCTGCTCTCCTGTGGTGTTCTGTGCCTCATCAAGAATTATAAAGCTGTCGTCAAGAGTTCTTCCGCGCATATAGGCAAGCGGAGCAACTTCTATATTGCCGCGCTCAACATATTTGTGATATGTTTCCGCTCCAAGCATATCAAACAATGCGTCATACAGTGGTCTGAGATACGGGTCTACCTTACTTTGCAAATCACCGGGCAGAAAACCGAGCTTTTCACCGGCCTCAACGGCAGGGCGCGTAAGAATTATTCTGTTGATTTGCTTGCTTCTGAAAGCCGTAACAGCCATAGCAACCGCAAGATAAGTCTTTCCCGTACCTGCCGGTCCCACACCGATTGTTACCGTGTTTTTGGCAATCATGTTACAATAGCGCTTTTGACCGATAGTTTTCGGTTTTATTGGCTTGCCTTTTGAAGTAATACATATGCAGTCGCCAGCGAGCTGTTCAATTTTATCTTCACTTCCGTCATTGACAAGCGAAATGCAATAGCGTATATTCTGCTCTGACAGAGCTTCTCCTCTGTTAATGAATTGAAGCAGACTTTCAATAACCTTATACGCCTTTGAAGTGTTCTCTGCATCGCCCTCAATTTTAAGTTCGCTGTCGCGGCAGGTTATGTGAACCCCAAATTCCTTTTCTATAAGTTTTATGTTCTCGTCAAAACTGCCAAAAAGTGCGACTGCGCTCTCCATTCTGTCAATACTGATTACTTGTTCCGTAAGGCAAAACTCCTGTTTCTCCATTATAATCAAAACAATTATACCACAATTTAAAGATAAAAACTCATAAAAAATAGCTTTTTTTACTAAAATTTTAATTTTTGTTAAATTCGACGAAAACACTTCTTTATCGAAACTTTGCTTTGTAATATTTATCGCTGTTTTTTCTTGCATATATTATAAAATAATGCATTTCTTTTCATATTATTAGACATATTAATCATTTTGAGATTTCTTTATTAATAAAATTTCGTAAAACACTTGACAAATGCGGTTTGATATAATATAATCACAAAGGTGTAAAGAAAAAAACTTTACATTGTTTTTGTATTACATAGCAAGGAGCTATGAATAATGGAAAAAAGCATTGAAATTTCTCTGCTTTTTGACTTCTACGGCGAGCTTTTGAAGCCGTCAGGAAGACAGGCGGTAAATCTTTATTACAACGAGGATTTATCTCTTGCCGAAATTGCAGATCAAACCGGCATAACAAGGCAGGGAGTGCGTGACAGCATAAAACGGTGCGAACAGCAGCTATTTGAATTTGAAGAAAAGCTTGGCTTGTTCAAAAGGTTCAGAGAGCTTGAAAAAGGGCTTGACGAGATTGCTGTTACCGCTGAAAAAATATACTATGATTCAGACAACAACAATATAAAAATGCTTGCTGAAAGTATCAGACAAAAAGCAGGCGCACTTAAAGAATAAGAGGAATTTTCATGGCATTTGAAGGACTTGCAGATAAACTTGGCAATGCGTTCAAAAAACTGAAAAACAAGGGCAAACTCACGGAAAATGACGTAAAGGAGGCAATGCGCGAGGTAAGGCTTGCATTGCTTGAAGCTGACGTAAACTACAAGGTTGCCAAAGATTTTACAAACAAGGTTACCGAACGAGCCGTAGGACAGGACGTTATGGAAAGTCTTACGCCTGCTCAGATGGTAATTAAAATAGTTGATGAAGAGCTTACCGAGCTTATGGGCGGAGAAGGCGCAAGAATTGAGTTTGCGTCAAAGCCTCCGACTGTAATAATGCTCTGCGGTTTGCAGGGTTCAGGTAAAACCACCCACGCCGCAAAGTTGGCGCTTATGCTTAAAAATCAGAATCGCCGTCCGCTGCTTGTTGCTTGCGATATTTATCGTCCTGCCGCTATCGACCAGTTAAAGGTTGTCGGAGGGAAAGCGGGAGTTTCCGTTTTTGAAATGGGAACGGAGAATCCCGTTAAAATTGCAAAGGCTGCAATCAGACATGCAAAGGACTACGGAAATGATGTAGTGATTCTTGATACCGCCGGTCGTCTGCACATTGATGAAGAACTTATGAATGAGCTCAAAGAAGTCAAAGCAGAGGTTAATCCTGATGAGATTTTGCTTGTAATAGACTCAATGACAGGTCAGGATGCAGTAAATGTTGCCAAGAGTTTTAACGAGCTTCTTGACATCACAGGAGTTATTCTTACAAAGCTTGACGGTGACACCCGAGGCGGTGCTGCGCTGTCGGTAAAGGCTGTTACAGGCAGACCGATTAAGTTTGCAGGTACCGGAGAAAAGCTTGAAGATATTGAAGTATTCCACCCTGACAGAATGGCAAGCCGTATTCTGGGAATGGGCGACGTGCTTACACTGATTGAGGATGCTCAGAGCAAGCTGGACCAGAAAAAAGCCGAACAAATGGCTCAGAAAATGATGAGCAATAAATTCGACTTTAATGACTTAAACGAACAGTTTGAGCAAATTAAAAAGATGGGTCCGTTAAAGGGAATACTGTCAAAAATTCCGGGACTCGGAAAACAACTTGACAATGTTGACATTGACGACAGACAAATTGACTGGGTGCAGGCGATCATACTCTCAATGACGCCTGAAGAAAGAAGTAATCCAAGCGTTATGAACCCTTCGCGCAAGCGCAGAATCGCAGCAGGCTCAGGCAGAACTGTTGAAGAAGTCAACCGCCTAATCAAGCAGCTTGAGCAAATGCAGAAAATGTTCAAGCAGATGAAATCCAAAAACAAAAACGGAAAGAAAAAGAAGATGAAACATCTTCCCGGACTCGGCGGTATGCCGATGGGCGGAATGCCCCCTTTTAAATAAGCCGTTCATCCAATTAATATCATTGGTGAATATATAAGCAAAATCGCTTACATTCTGCGGTTTTGCACTAATTAATTACACAGAGGTGAAAATTATGGCAGTTAAAATCAGACTTAGAAGAATGGGTTCAAAAAAAGCTCCTTTCTACAGAGTAGTCGTTGCAGATTCAAGATATCCGAGAAACGGTCGTTTCATTGAAGAAATCGGCACATACGACATTTTAAAGAACCCCTCAGAGTTCAAGGTAGACGCAGAAGCTGTTAAGAAGTGGATTGCCAACGGCGCACAGCCGACGGACACAGTTAAGGCACTTCTCAAGAAAAACGGCGTAATTGAATAATTACGGCTAAGGAAAGGATTTAAAAATGCAGGAATTACTCACTATTATTGCAAAGGGTCTTGTTGATGATCCTAATTCGGTAAACGTTGAAGCTGATGAACCTACAGAGGACGGAACAATCGTATATCATATTCATGTTGCAGAAAGCGATATGGGCAGAATTATCGGCAAGCAGGGCAGAATTGCCAAGGCTATCCGCACAATTGCCCGCAGTGCAGCTATCCGCAATGATGAAAAGATCATGGTTGAGATTGACTGATCAAACCGAATAATACCAAAAAGCTTACCACAAGGAGGCTTTTTTTATTGTGCAACAAAAAAGCGCAGGAAGAAATAATTCTGCCTGCGCTTTAAATTTTAAACTATTTTGTTTCAAAAACGAATTCGTCATTCTTAAAGTCACATTCAACTGTTGAGTTCTCCTTGATATTTCCCTCAAGCATCTGCTCAGACAGTGCGTCCTCAATTTTGCTTTGAATTGCTCTGCGCAAAGGTCTTGCACCGTAGTTTTCGTCAAACCCTTTATCGGCAATCGCCGTTACTGCCGCATCGGTAAAGATAATTTTAATATTCATATTTTCAAGCCGCTTTGCAAGAGTATCAAGCATTTTTGAAGCTATCTGATTTATTTCATCCTGACTGAGTTTGTTGAACACGATAATATCGTCAACACGGTTAAGAAACTCAGGGCGGAATACATTTTTGATTTCCCCGATAACCAGGTCTTTTATATGCTCCTGACTGCTGTCTGAATTTTGGCTGTCGGGAGTAAATCCGAGTGAATTTTGCTTTTCCGTAATAAGCCGTGCGCCTGCGTTTGAGGTCATGATAATTACGGTGTTTTTAAAATCCACCGTCCTGCCCTGCGAGTCCGTAAGACGGCCGTCCTCAAGAATTTGAAGAAGCATATTAAATACATCTGGATGAGCCTTTTCAATCTCGTCAAAAAGCACTACCGAATACGGTTTTCTTCTCACCTTTTCAGTGAGCTGTCCGCCCTCTTCAAAACCTACATATCCGGGCGGTGAGCCGATAAGCTTTGACACCGTATGTTTTTCCATATACTCGCTCATATCAAGACGCAGCATTGCATTTTCATCACCGAACATTG
>CANQMH010000008.1 GCA_947624865.1 uncultured Clostridia bacterium
CAGCCGCTTGTTATGCGTTATGTAAAGGGTACTCTTTCAGTTGCCCACAACGGAAACCTTACCAATGCAATTGAAATTCGCCGACAGCTTGAACAGCGTGGTGCGATTTTTCAGACGACAATTGATTCTGAGGTAATCTGTTACGTCATCGCTCGCGAAAGACTGAAGTGCCATACTGTTGAGGACGCTGTTGCACGCTCAATGGAAGTGCTTAAAGGAGCGTATTCATTGCTGGTAATGAGTCCGAGAAAAATTATAGCTGCACGTGACCCTCACGGATTTCGTCCGCTGTGTATGGGCAGATACAACAAATCCATTGTATTTGCAAGTGAAAGCGCGGCTCTTGACGCCTGCGGAGCGGAGTTTGTCCGCGACGTTGAACCCGGTGAAATTGTTGTTGTTGACCATAACGGCGTTCGCAGCATAAAGCCTGATTTTGCTGAAAAGAAAAAGTCACTTTGTATATTTGAATACATTTATTTTGCCAGAAGTGACTCGTTTATAGACGGAGTAAGCGTTTATGAATCAAGAAAACAGGCAGGCAGAATTCTTGCAAGAACCTTCCCCGTAGAGGCCGATATGGTAATAGGCGTTCCCGAATCGGGAATTGACGCAGCAATCGGCTACAGCGAGGAATCGGGAATCCCATATGAAAAGGCAATTGTAAAGAACAGTTACATAGGCAGAACCTTTATTAAACCAAGTCAAAAAGAACGTATGAAAAGTGTAAAAATAAAGCTCAATCCGATTGCCGATATGGTTAAGGGAAAGCGAGTAGTTATGATTGACGACAGTATTGTGCGCGGCACAACTGTCGACAGAATTGTAACTATGCTAAGAGAAGCAGGAGCAAAGGAAGTACATATGAGAATAAGCTCACCGCCGTTTATGTGGCCCTGCTATTACGGAACCGATATTCCGTCGCGCGGAGAACTCATAGCCTGCAATCACTCTATTGAAGAAATAACAAAACTCAGCGGAGCTGATTCACTCGGTTATCTCCCTGTAGAATCTCTTCATGAGATGATAAACTATGCCCCCGTAGGTTTCTGCAACGGCTGCTTTACAGGAAAATACCCTGCTGCAATTACTAAGGAAACCTTTAAGGGTAAAGAACGCGGCGGTATGAATTTTGACAATAAAAACAAGTGCTGAATTGTTTAGCGGATAACTTCGTATAAACGGACTTGAAAGGATGTAAATAATGGTAAAAGATACTTACGAATCACCCTTGTCATCGCGTTATGCAAGCAGGGAAATGAAATACATATTTTCTCCCGATAAAAAATTTAAAACATGGAGAAAGCTCTGGATTGCTCTTGCAGAGTCCGAAATGGAACTTGGACTTCCAATAACTCAGGCTCAGATTGACGAACTCAAAGCTCATGCCGATGACATTAATTATGAGGTAGCTCAGGAGAGAGAAAAGCTTGTACGCCACGATGTAATGTCTCATGTTTACGCTTACGGTGTTCAGTGTCCCAATGCAAAAGGCATAATTCATCTCGGCGCAACTTCATGTTATGTCGGTGATAATACTGACATAATTTTAATGACTGAAGGTTTACAGCTTATCAGAAATAAGCTTGTCACCGTTATCCGCAATCTTTCAAAGTTTGCAGAAGAGTACAAGGCTTTGCCGACTCTTGCGTTTACTCATTTTCAGCCTGCTCAGCCTACTACTGTAGGAAAGAGGGCAACGCTTTGGATTCAGGAACTTCTTATGGATTTAGAAGATGTTGAGTATCAGCTATCAAAGGCAAAACTTCTCGGTTCTAAGGGAACAACCGGCACTCAGGCAAGCTTTCTTGAGCTTTTTGACGGCGACCACGAAAAATGCAAACAGCTTGATAAGAAAATCGCTGAGAAAATGGGTTATCAGGCTTGTTTTCCTGTTTCGGGACAGACTTATTCAAGAAAACTTGATTCTCAGTTCCTTAATATTCTTGCGGGAATTGCTCAGTCTGCTGCTAAGTTCTCAAATGACATCAGACTTTTACAGCATCTCAAAGAGATTGAAGAACCGTTTGAGAAAAATCAGATTGGCTCTTCAGCTATGGCTTACAAGCGCAATCCAATGCGCAGCGAACGTATAGGTTCGCTTTCAAGATACGTTATGTGCGACGTTTTAAACGGTTATTTTACCACAGCAACGCAGTGGTTTGAAAGAACTCTCGACGATTCTGCCAACAAACGCCTGAGCGTCCCCGAAGCATTTCTTGCTGTTGACGGAATTCTTTCGCTTTATGCTAATGTTGCGGACGGACTTGTGGTTTATCCAAAGGTTATTGAACAGCGCCTCAGAAAAGAGCTTCCGTTTATGGCAACAGAGAATATAATGATGGATGCAGTTAAAAAAAGAGGGGCAGACAGACAGCAGCTTCATGAAAGAATCCGAGTACACTCGATGGCGGCTTCAAAGGTAATCAAGGAAGAGGGCGGAGAAAATGACCTTCTTCAGCGCATAGCTGATGACGATGCTTTCGGTGTAACTCTTGATGAACTTGAAAACATTTTGCAGCCTGAAAAATACACAGGCAGAGCAAAAGAACAGACAGAGGACTTCATTAATGAAAATGTAAAGCCTGTTCTTGACAAGTACAAGGACATTGAGTCTGACAGACCCGAAATTAATGTTTAATGTTAATCTGTAATTACATATTTATAATAAATTTATTGTGTTATTGTAAAGAATAGAAGGAGTTAGTATTTATGGTTAAGGCAATTGTAGGTGCCAATTGGGGCGATGAGGGAAAAGGTAAAATTACCGATGTACTTGCAAATGACAGCGACATTGTAATCCGTTTTCAGGGCGGAGCAAACGCAGGTCACACTATCGTAAATGATTACGGCAAATTTGCACTTCATCAACTTCCGTCAGGTGTTTTTCATCAGAATATAACCAATATAATCGGCAACGGTGTAGCTTTCAGTGTAGAAAACTTTGTAAAGGAAATGGCTCATCTTGAAGAAAGAGGAGTACCTCAGCCTAATGTTATTATTTCTGACAGAGCACAGATTGTAATGCCTTATCATGTTGCATTTGACTGCTACGAAGAAGAACGTCTCGGCAAAAACTCTTTTGGTTCAACCAAAAGCGGTATTGCTCCGTTCTATTCAGATAAATATTCAAAAATCGGATTTCAGATTAACGAGCTTTATGATGACCCCGATTCCTTAAAAGAGAAAATTCATCATGCGCTTGAAATCAAAAATGCAACTCTTAAAAATCTTTACAATAAACCTCCAATTACTGAAGAAGAAGTGTTTGACAAATTAATGGAATATAAGGAACTCCTAGCTCCATATGTAGGAGACGCGTTTACTTTTATTCATAAGGCTTTAAAAGAAGGCAAGAATATTCTTCTTGAAGGGCAGCTCGGTTCACTCAAGGATACAGATTTTGGAATATATCCAATGGTAACCTCGTCGAACACAATCGCAGGTTACGGCGCAGTCGGTGCAGGCATTCCTCCATATGAGATCAAAGAGATTATCACCGTAGTAAAAGCATATTCAAGTGCGGTTGGCGCAGGAGAGTTTGTATCTGAAATATTCGGCGACGAAGCAGATGAACTTCGCAGACGCGGCGGCGACGGCGGAGAATTCGGAGCAACAACGGGCAGACCACGACGTATGGGTTGGCTTGACCTTGTCGCAACACGTTACGGATGTATGGTACAGGGAGCTACTCAGGTGGCGTTTACAGTCCTTGATGTTCTCGGATATCTTGATGAAATCCCGGTTTGTGTTGGCTACGAACTGGACGGTGAGATAATAGACTACTTTCCGTCAACAACAAAACTTAAAAGGTGTAAGCCTGTACTTAAAAAACTTAAAGGCTGGAAATGCTCAATTTCCGGAATTTCAGAGTATAATAAGCTTCCTAAGGAATGCCGTGAGTACATTGAATTTGCGGAAAAAGAAATCGGAGTTCCGATTACAATGGTATCAAACGGACCGGCAAGAAGCGATATAATTTACAGATGATTAAGTGCTAATCGAGAGATTAGTATAAGTAAATACCGCACATATTTTGTGCGGTATTGTTTAACTGAAAGGATGTTTAATGAAATGGGGAACAAGGAAACTGTTATTGTGCTTGACTTCGGCGGTCAATATAATCAGCTGATTGCAAGAAGAGTCCGCGAATGCAACGTGTATTGTGAAATTTTGCCTTATACGGTCGATATACAGAAAATCAAAGATTTATCTCCTAAGGGTATCATTTTTACAGGCGGACCAAACAGCGTTTATGATGAAACATCACCGCATTACAGCCCTGAGATATTCAAACTCGGCATTCCGATACTCGGTATATGCTATGGTTGTCAGCTTATGGCATATGCTCTCGGTGGAGTAGTAACCCCTGCAGCTGATAATTCGTCAAGTGAGTACGGCAAAACCGATACTTTCTATAATACTGATGATGTGCTCTTTCAGGGACTGCCCGACAGCGGTGTTTCATGGATGAGCCACCGTGACTATATCAGTAAAGTTCCTGAAGGCTTTTCAGTTACGGCAACTACAGCCGTTTGCCCAACTGCCGCAATGTCCTGCCCTGACAAAAAACTCTACGGAGTGCAGTTTCATCCTGAAGTTAATCACACCGATAACGGCAAATTAATGCTTAAATCTTTCCTTTATAATGTATGCGGATGCAGGGGAGAGTGGAAAATGGAGAGCTTCATTGATACGACCGTGCAACAGCTTAAAGAGCAGATCGGAAATAAGGGAGTAGTTCTCGGATTGTCTGGCGGAGTTGATTCGTCTGTTGCCGCAGCGCTTCTGAGTAAGGCTGTGGGAAAACAGTTGACTTGTGTATTTGTTGACCAGGGACTTATGCGAAAAGATGAAGGCGATTATGTTGAGGAAACATTTACAAAGTTGTTTGATATGAACTTTGTACGCATAAATTGTCAGGAGGACTTTCTTTCAAAACTCAAAGGCGTGGCAGAGCCTGAAGAAAAGAGAAAAATTATAGGAACCGAATTTTACAAAGTGTTCTGGGATAAAATCAGAGAAAACTACGGAAGCGGATTTTTTGCACAAGGCACAATTTATCCTGACCGAATTGAAAGCGGCAAGGGAGATGCGGCAAAAATTAAAACTCACCATAATCAAGTTGGAATTCCGAGTGACATTAATTTCGAATCAGTTATAGAACCTTTAAAAGATTTGTTTAAAGATGAAGTAAGAGAAGTCGGAGAAAAGCTCGGCTTACCTCATGAACTTGTATGGCGTCAGCCTTTCCCGGGACCGGGTCTTGGTGTGCGTGTTATCGGAGAGGTTACTGCGGATAAGGTTCGTATTTTGCAGGAAGCTGATGCAATTCTGCGTGATGAAATGGATAAATGCGGATATGCCGAACAGATGAGCCAGTTTTTTGCAGTTTTGCCGGGCGTGAAAACTGTCGGAGTAATGGGTGACGCGCGTACATATGACGAACTTGTTGCTATCAGAGCGGTTACAACTGATGATTTTATGACTGCCGACTGGGCAAAAATTCCTTATGAAATACTCGGACGTGTTTCAAACCGAATTATCAATGAAGTCGACCATGTCAACCGCGTAGTTTACGATATAACATCAAAACCTCCGGGAACAGTAGAGTGGGAATGATTTCATACCCTTAAAAAAGCCCATAAGATAAGGTTTTTCGTCGCTTTGCTACCCTCAGTGGCAACAAAATGGCAACATTATTTGAATTATTGTAAAAGTAAAGAGCTATCTGACAAGTTGAAGTCAGATAGCTCTTTTTGCGTTTATATGCAAATCATTTGATATTACTTGCAGGATAGTTATAACGCCAATTGTCGTATTCCTCTTTGGTAATTTCCCCGTTTCTGAGCTTGTTGGCTTGTTCTTTCCACGCAGAGAACATCTCAAACATCGTTATGTAATTTGTACCCATTCCCTTGTCTAAGTGCAGGCATACTTCTCCGTCAAGCTCGGTGATTTTAAGACCGTATAAGTCTTCGAGGGTAAATAAAGTGTGCATAAGACCGTTGTAGCTGTCTATATCGGGAACAGTTAAAGCCTGTGGGGATACTTCAAATACCTTTGCAAGTGTATTTATTAAATCAGCTTTCGGTGTTCTTGAGCCGCTTTCATACTGCGCCATACGAATATCAGCTGTCTTTTCAGGAAAACCCACTTGAATACCCAAATACTTTTGAGTCATACCTCTTAAATTTCTAAAGAAACGGATTCTTTCACCGATTGCCATTATAATTCCTCCTAACGATCTATTGATAATATATATTATACAGGTACGCTTAGTATATGTCAATAAAACAAAAGCAAATAAAGTTAACATTCTTTCAAAAACCACTTGACTTTACTGAATTTGCTTAGTATAATAATAATACACACTTAAACTAATAGCGTTAAGTTCACGAAAATTGAATAACCGTCGTACACCACGGTAATGGTGTACCCGCTCGGGCAAATCGGAAGGCGGTCAGAAAGTATTCCGATACTAAATAAAGAATTACAATAGAAAACCAGCTGAAAGAGGTGATTTTATGACAGCAAAAACTTTTATGAGCGTTGATGAGGTAGCCAACGAATTAGGTATCTCAAAATCTTACGCTTACAAAATCGTACAGAGATTAAATTATGAATTAAAAGCAAAGGGATTTATCACAATCTCAGGACGAGTCAATAAACAATATTTTTTAGAGCGCACCTGTTACGGTGCAGCTGAGAAAGAGAGGTAATAAAAATGGCAGTTTACAAAGAAGAAAAAACAAACACTTGGCGTGTGATTTACCGCTACACTGATTGGAACGGTGAACGAAAGCAGTCACAGAAACGAGGATTTAAAACTAAGCGTGAAGCACAAGCTTGGGAGCGAGAACAGCTTAATAAAATGGGTTCTGATTTAGATATGACTTTCAAAAGCTTTGTAGAGCACTATACCGAAGATATGAGAGTTCGCATTAAAGAAAATACTTGGGCAACCAAAGAACACATTATTGAATCGAAGCTGATGCCGTATTTCGGAAAGCTGAAAATGTGCAACATCACTGCCCAGCAAGTCATTAGCTGGCAAAATGAGATGATGAACTACAAGGATGAAAACGGTAAAAGGTACTCCCCTGTATATCTGAAAACAATTCATAATCAGCTCAGCGCAATTTTCAATCACGCAGCTAAGTACTACAATCTGAGAGAAAATCCGTGTGTGAAAGCCGGCAGTATGGGCAAGAAGAAAAACCGAGAAATGCTCTTTTGGACAAAAGACGAGTACCTGAAATTTTCAGAAGCAGTGATGGATAAGCCGATTTCTTTCTATGCCTTTGAAGTGCTTTACTGGACAGGCATTCGTGAGGGTGAACTTTTGGCTTTAACTCCTGCTGACTTCGATTTTGAGAAGCACACAATGGCAATTAATAAATCATTTCAGCATTTAAACGGCAGAGATTTAATCACTACTCCGAAAACGGAAAAGAGCAATCGAGTGATCAAGATACCTAAGTTTCTCGCAGAAGAAATGCAGGAATATTTGAAATCACTTTATAATGTACAACCGCAGGACCGAATGTTCCCGATTACAAAAAGCTATCTGTACCGTGAGATGCAGAGGGGATCAAAGGAAAGCGGCGTAAAGCGCATCAGAATACACAATATCCGACACAGCCACGTCAGTCATCTGATTGAATTAGGTTTTTCTCCTACAGCAATCGCCGACAGAGTAGGACACGAAAGCATTGATATTACGCTTAACTATGCACACCTGTTTCCGTCAAAGCAAGCGGAAATGGCAGATAAATTGGATTTGGAAAGGGGTTATTAAAATGTCAGCGAAAAATTTAGATAACCGAAATCGTTGGAGAAGTAAAACGATTGGATTTAGAGTGTCGCCAGAAGAGAACGAGCAAATCAATATTTTAGTTCGTCTTTCAGGGTTAACTAAGCAGGACTATATCACAAGACGGCTTCTATGTCGAGATGTGGTCGTGCAGGGTAACCCGAGAGTGTATAAGGCTCTCCGCAATCAGCTTGCCGCCGTCCTCGATGAGTTAAAGCGAATTGAAGCAGGCAGAGGGATAGACGATGAACTCCTCAATACAATTGAACTGATTTCAGGTATTCTCGGGGGGTATGAAAGGGATAGATTATGATGAGAATGGTGATAAAAAGAACGGTAACTGTTCAGACTGTTCGTGTTTTTGCTCTATCAAAAGTAATGACGAATGTTAATAGTTATGTCTTTCCAAGCACTGAATTTGGCTATCCAAATTCGCTTGTTAGGGGATAGCCCCTAAGACCTCATTAATAAAACAAGGTTGCAATATTGTCAATCATCTTATCTTGACAAAAGGTCGGTACACCGATATAATATAATAAAGGAGTTGATGATTATGACCTTACAGCTTTTACTAAATCAAAAGAATATAACCAAGTATAATTTGTCAAAAATAAGCGGAGTACCTAAAACTACAATTATAGATATTTGTTCAGGACAAAGCTCGATTGACCGTTGCTCTGCAAAAACCGTTTTCCAGATTGCAAAGGCGTTGGGATGCTCAATGGAGGATATTATGATGCTTGAAAAGCCAAAAAAGTACAATGCCGAGACTGGCTTACCTGAAGACAAAAGCTATTTGGAGTGTGGACTACCAGAATATTTGAAAACATCTTTAGCAAATATGAAAAAATCTTGGGCTATCGAAGATAGCGGTCAAAGAGACTATCATTGGGATTTATATTGGGGAGAGTTAAATGCGGATATAAATTCTGCTGAGATTGATAAGAGTATATCTTCAGAACAGGCTTGGTATTTACGAGAAAAATATTTAAGAACGGAAAAGAAATGATTGTTGTTGCCTGCAAGGACTTTACTTCCTCGGGCATTGTTTTGCAAGATTTCGCATCATTGAAAAATACGATAATTGATTCTGAGCATAACGGGTATGGTACAGATCTTTCAGATATACTACGTGCTATGGAAGAACAAAGAGCAATTAATCCAAGGAAGCTCAAGGAGTGGTTTTGGGACATATTTATTGTTGATGCGTTAATAGGTAATTGGGATAGACACAACGGGAACTGGAGCTTTTTGTATGAGGTAGATACGGATAGAATGAAAATAGCACCAGTATATGATTGCGGTAGTTGCTTATACCCTCAAGCTGATGACTTCGGGCAAGCTTGTCACATACCTTGTTTACATTGAGCAACAAACAACTGCTATGTTTCTCCGGCTGGTAAAAGAACTCGCCGAAAAATAAAATGTAACCGAAGAACTTAAAGCAACCGACCAAATGCTGTGGGTTCAGAAGATGAACAATATCCGAAACAGTGCAACGTAAATTGTAAATGCAGAATTGATTTTTACGGTATAAGCACCAAGGTGGCAGGGGGGGGAATCTCTGCCGCCAAAATGTTTTTGATTGAGCGAAAAGTTTACAAATATTTTTAAAATGGTATTGCTATTATTCGAGATTAAGAATATAATATAACTATCGAATTTCGGAGGTGTAATTATGGAATTTATGTCTGCAAGAGAAGCTGCTGATAAATGGGGCATTTCGCAAAGAAGAGTTGCTGTTCTTTGTTCTGAAAACAGAATTGACAATGCAACTATGGTCGGCAATATGTGGATTATTCCTACTACTGCCGAAAAGCCTATTGATGCAAGAAGCGTTCGATATAGCAAATGTGATAGCAAAAAGGTCAAGCCGTTTTTGAAATGGGCAGGTGGCAAAGGACAGCTTTTGTCCGAAATCGAAAAGTATTATCCTTTTGGGGATGGAAAAATTATTAAATATGCAGAGCCGTTCGTAGGCGGCGGCGCCGTACTTTTCGATATTCTGAGCAAATACGATTTGGAAGAAGTGTATATCAGCGACATTAATGCCGAACTTATCAATACATATCGCATTATTCGTGATGATATTGATGATTTAATTAAAATACTTTACACTATGCAGAACGATTTTATTCCGTTAGATACAGATAATCGTAAAGCATACTATATGGAAAAGCGTGAGCGCTTTAACGATTTGAAAGTTAACGGGAATGAGAATATCAATATTGAAAAAGCAGCTCTAATGATTTTTCTTAACAAGACCTGTTTTAACGGTTTGTTCCGAGTCAACAAAAAGGGACTGTTTAACGTGCCTATGGGGGCTTATAAAAATCCAACGATTTGTGATGAGGAAAACCTTAGAGCTGTATCTGAAAAGCTACAAAATGTGAGAATAGTATGCGGTGATTATAGGGAGTCCGCAGACTTCATTGATGAAAACACCTTTGTTTACTTTGATCCTCCGTACCGCCCTATTACCAATACTGCAAGTTTTACGGCATATACGGAAAATCTGTTCAATGACGAAGAACAGATTGAACTTGCGAGATTTGTTGATGATATGCATAGAAAAGGTGCAAAGATTGTAATTAGCAATTCCGATCCCAAGAACTCTAACACCGAAGATGACTTCTTCGATAACATTTATTCATCTCATAAAATCAAGCGTGTTGAAGCTACCCGTATGATTAACTGCAACAGCGAAGCAAGGGGTAAAATCAAGGAATTGCTTATATCGAACTTTTAAGGAGTCCATGTATGGAAATTAGAAGAGGAACTCAGTTTATCGAGAATGGCACTAAACAAGCCATTGTTGAATTTGTTTTTACGGTTTACATTATCTATGTTTTTCAGGGGACTTTGTCGCAGTTTGATATTGTAATCAAGTATAAAAAAGATGGCACACGCATTCGCACTCCGAAGCACATTCATTGGGTAGTGGATATTCTTATGAAAATGCAAGGAAATGAAATCCTTACTAAGAACTACCTACAAGCGATTCAAGAATGTTGGAATTCTTGCGTACCGCTTACAAATAATGATTACGACACCCTAAAGGTGCTAATCGAAAACGGAGAGAATGATATTGATATTGAACAGTATTTCCCGCTAAATGCTTTTGGCGAATATGATGTTGAATTTCTGTATGTTTTGATGGAATTGTTGGCTGTCCAAGAAAAAACAAACCGTGCAGATGCTTATATGTTCGGTAAGATTATCGAAGAACTACTGGAGACTGAAAGGGATATTTTCAAAATTATATACACAGCAGGCTTCGGTGGAAGGAGAGGTTGATATGGCGAGAAGTTTTAACACATGGTTAGCCGGTTTCCGTGCCAGCATTGCGGATTATGGCTATTATATTGATTTTGATAAGGTCCATCGCAATGTTGATGGCATCAAAGTTGAATTGAATATCCTCAATTCTCTTATTGGCTCCAAGAACATCAGGGAAGATTTCAAGGCTCTAATTAATAAATATCCTGAAGTTTTGAAGTGCATTCCTCTGCTCTTGGCGGTAAGAGCGAATGAAATATATTGCCAGGACGAAAACGGCGGTCATCTATATCAGTTCGACTTCGGCAAGTATCCTCCGAACAGCCACATATATTACGAGCGTTATGCCTATTTTATGGAGCATACGGGTTTGTTTGATTTACTGGAAAACCACATCATCAACAATCTTGTCGACTATGCTACCGGTGTAGAAACGGGTTTGGATTCCAATGGCCGTAAAAATCGTGGCGGTCATCTGATGGAAGATTTAGTGGAGAACTTTATTAAAAAAGCTGGATTTGTCAAAGGCAAAACCTATTTCAAGGAAATGTACATACACCAAATTACCGCAGAATGGGGTATTGACCTCTCCGCCATCTCCAATCAAGGCAAAATGGAAAAACGTTTTGATTTTGTAGTTAAAACTCCGACTATGATTTATGCCATCGAAACAAACTTCTATGGCAGTGGCGGCAGTAAGCTCAACGAAACCGCAAGAAGCTATAAAACGCTTGCTATGGAAACAGATACTATCAACGGGTTTACCTTTGTCTGGTTTACTGACGGCAAAGGTTGGAATAGTGCTAGAAACAACCTTGAAGAAACCTTTGATGTGATGGATCATATCTACAACATCAAGGATTTGGAGGATGGCATTATCAGCGAGGTTTTCAAATAATGGCAAAGAAGATTACAAAATGGGAGCCGGAAGATTTCGAACTTGAAATGACTACGCACTGGTCATTTCCCAAACGCGGCGATTGGGCTACCCATGACGCGCAATGGCGAGGGAATTGGTCGCCGTACATACCTAGAAATATAATACTTCGCTATTCGCAGGAGGGTGACTTGGTACTTGACCAGTTTGTGGGCGGCGGAACAACGCTCGTTGAGGCGAAACTGCTGAACCGTGATATAATCGGCGTTGATGTGAATGATACTGCGCTGGAAAGGTGCAGAGAGAAAATTGACTTTGAGCATTATGGTGCAAACGGCAAGGTCTATATCCACAAGGGTGATGCTCGCAATTTGGATTTTATTCCCGACAGCAGCATAGATCTCATTTGCACACATCCTCCATATGCTGATATTATTAAGTACAGTGAAGATATTGAAGCCGATTTGTCGCATTTGAAAGTTGCGGACTTCCTTGAAGAAATTAAAGCCGTTGCCGCTGAGAGCTACCGTGTGCTGAAAAAGGACAAGTTCTGTGCCGTCCTGATGGGAGATACCCGTCAAAAGGGACACATGATTCCAATGTCTTTTGAGGTTATGCATATTTTTGAGGATGCCGGCTTTAAGTTAAAAGAGTTGATTATCAAAGAGCAGCATAACTGCAAAGCAACGGGATATTGGAAAACAAACAGTGTGAAGTATAACTTCTTGCTGATTGCGCATGAGTATTTGTTTGTGTTTAGAAAATAAAACAGACAATTAAACATCAATATAATATGGATGAACACAAAAAGTACCGGCGTATTGAGATAAAACCCAATAGACCATATAGAATTGGAGAGCAATATAGCAATGGATAAAAAGTATACAGATTTTATGGATGAAATATCTTCCGATGAACTTTACGAAGGTCTCCTTGCGTATGGTTTCTTTGCCGAAAAACTTCCGCCTGTATTTACCGCCGTTTCTTTCTTCAAATACTGCAAGACGATATCTGAGCCGTTTGAAGCAGGCTGGAATGAGTACATAACCTTTCGAGTAATGCGAAATATCAGCATACCACGGCTTATGGGAATTCCGAATCCTTTTAAGTACCAAAGAGTGTGTTCTGAACTTAGGGATAACTGGGATAAGTTGCGCAACCACTTCCATGTGCAGACAGATGGACAGAGTTATCGTGTCAGCCGAATTCATGTTCGCAAAGAGTACGCAAAAAGCGTATCTTTGAGATGAATTATAAAAACTGGCGAGTAGACGGTAACCCGGAGTCAGATTTACTGATGCATGACAAAGGAACGAGCCGCTTCATTGTTCAGGCTGATATCTCCACATGTTTCCCCAGCATTTACACGCATTCAATACCGTGGGCTTTGGTGGGAAAGGAAATGGCAAAGCAAACAGTTCACGGTGACACTTGGTATAACAAGATTGATCAAGCGTGTTCAGATATGCGCAATGGTGAAACGCACGGGCTTCTTATCGGGCCGCATGCTTCAAATCTGCTTTCAGAGATTATTCTGACTGTGGTAGATAAGAAACTCTATGATAAGGGCTATCGTTATGCCAGGAACATAGATGAAGTCCTGCAATGGTCGGCAGCGTTTCAAATATGGCCGGCGGTAATCTTAAAATCAGATTGCTTGTTGCTACAGCATTTCCGCTGATACTGATCTTCGTGTTGCTTGTTTTGAATCGAAAGTTCAATAGGTTGAAGAAATAAGGGCAATATTTTCTTAAAGATTGGTTGTTGCATCCTATATGCCAAAATAAAACTCGTGTTAAAATACGAGAGGATACGGAAATCAAAAATTTTCCTTTTTACTGCCCAAAATGCAAGCAGGAAACTTTAGTAGATGTTAAAAATATGCAGGTATTTGTTTGCAAAAGTTTTGAAAAGCGACTTCGCCAAACGTCCTGATTTTCTAAGCAAAATTGCTTATAATTCTTATGATGTCGGTGACAACACCGTGACAACAAAAGTTTGGATAGTCCATAATATTCAGATAATCTGAATAATTCCGATGCCCTGAGCTAAATGACACATACAAAATTGTTTAGGTCACGCTTTTTGAGAGCAAGAGGGAATAAAGTTTAATAATAAAATATGCTCAAATGATTGAATTATTTTTATTTTCAATTTTTCTTCAATTGATAATTATTATTCAATTGCAAATTTTTTAAAATTGCTTTACTTTTTTGCAGCTATTTGATAAAATATTTTCGCCACACAGTTTAATATTACTCAAAGCAGGCATACTATTGGTAAAAACGTATGCTTTGATATCATTTCCTGTTTTGGAGTGAACTGTGTGGCAACAGAAGTCAGGCTGCGTTTTTCGGTGCGTAGCTTCGGCTGCGTACTTTTTTATTATAGGAGGAAATGTTTATGTATCTCGAACTAAAAGATATACATAAAAGTTTCGGTGAGAAACAGGTATTAAACGGTGTTTCTTTTGTTGCAGAAGGTGGAAAAGCATTTGGCCTGCTTGGTAGAAACGGAGCAGGAAAAACCACTACTATCCGCATACTTATGGATGTTTTTCCTGCAAACAGCGGAGAAGTAACAATTGACGGTCAACCTATTGACTATACCCAAATCGGTATAGGATATTTGCCTGAAGAAAGAGGTTTATATCAAAAAAAGAAAATTATAGATCAGCTTATTTACTTTGCAGAGCTTAAAGGAATGAAGAATACCGAAGCGGTAAAAGCGATAGATTATTGGCTTAAAAGGCTTGATATGACTGAATATCGCAATAAACGTCTTGATTCTCTTTCAAAGGGTAATCAGCAGAAAATACAATTGATTACAGCTCTTGCTCACAACCCTGAAATTATCATACTTGATGAGCCGTTTTCAGGACTTGATCCTGTTAATGCAATGCTTCTAAAGGATGTTGTTAAAGAGGAAATTGCAAAGGGCAAAATTGTTTTATTTTCAAGTCATCAGATGAACTATATTGAAGAATTTTGCGATAACATTGCTATTCTAAATGGCGGTAAAGTTGTACTTCAAGGCGATTTGCAAGCTATAAAAAGGAACTATACAAGAGATAAATTGGTTGTGCGTTCCGATAATACAGCGCTGATTATTGATGAACTTGCAAGCAGCTGCGATGTGATAAATGACGGTGAACTTCTTGTCAGGCTTTCATCTCCTGAGAATAAACAGAGTATGATGCAGTCGCTGATTTCTAAGTATGACATAGATGAAATTAAGGTGTTTGAACCGACCTTGAATGATATATTTGTTGAATATGCCGGCAATCAAGAATAGGGGTGAACATAGAGATGAAACAATTTAAAACAATACTAAAGTTTGAGTTGATGAACTATTTAAAGAATAAAGTATTCGTCGGTGTTACTATATTTTTTGTAGCGGTTATTGCTTTTATAATGTTCTTACCGAGCATTACAACTGTTTTTGACAGCGATGAGCAGGAGTATAGTGACGAACGTTCAATAATGTTGATCGGTGCAAAATCTGAAGAGAACGCCCAGTATGTTAAAAAAGCGTTTGCTGATGCATTTGAGGAATATGATGTTCGCATTGCAGGAGGCAGTATCGAAGATATAAAACAGCAGATTTTGTCAGGTAATGCTCAATGTGCCTTTGTTCTTGATAGTTTGATTTCGTACACATACTATGTTGATAACTTGTCTATGTACGATGAAAACACATCCAGGGCAGATGAGGTTTTGCGTAATGTTTATCGCAGGAATACAATGATTCAGGACGGCATTTCTCCTGAACAAGCAGATCAAATTCTATCCATGGAAATAGAACATAAGACTGAAAGTATTGGGAAAAATCAGATGCAAAACTTCTTTTACACTTACATAATGATTTTTGCTCTCTATATGGTTATTCTGCTTTACGGACAGATGGTTGCTACAAATGTTGCTACCGAAAAAAGTTCAAGAGCGATGGAACTGCTCATTACAAGTGCAAAACCGACCTCGATGATGTTTGGAAAAGTAATTGCATCCTGCATGGCGGGCTTTATTCAGCTTCTATGTATATTCGGTTCAGCCTTTCTGTTTTTTAACTTTAATAAGGTAAATTGGGGCGATAATTCGATTATAAATTCTATTTTTAATATACCAATTGAATTACTGATTTATATGCTTCTGTTCTTTATACTCGGTTTCTTAATATATGCTTTTATGTATGGTGCTGTCGGTTCTACCACATCCAAGCTCGAAGATATAAACACATCTGTTATGCCGATAACAATGCTGTTTATTATAGCTTTTATTGTTGTAATTTTCTCAATGTCAAGCGGCAATTTAGATAATGTAATGATGATAATATGCTCATATATTCCGTTTACATCTCCAATGGCAATGTTTACTCGTATAGCAATGAGCACAGTGCCATGGTATGAAATAGTAATTTCTGTTGGAATTCTTATTGGTTCAGTTTTCGGAGTCGGCGTAATTTCAGCAAAGATTTATCGTGTAGGCGTTTTGCTCTATGGTACAACTCCGAAAATAGGCTCTGTTTTGAAATCAATATTAAAAGTATAAATATAAAGATTTAATATGTAAATTTACTTAATGGATGTCGCTTTGGCGGCATCCATTTTTTAAAGTTTTAATGTACATTTGCAAAATTGCTTTGCTGTGTCTTATGTCAGCATAAAAAAATAGTAAGTAAAAATGCTATGAAATATAAAAACAGAGGTTTCTGAGTTGTTATTTTGACTTTTTAATTAAAATTAAATTTATTTTGTTTACTTTATGTTAATTTAGTGATATAATATAACAAAATTAGACATATATTATATTTAAAATTATAAATATAAAAGATTTATCTTTTTAATATTTTAAATAAAATTAATTAATATTAAGAAAAGAGGAGTTATATGGCAAACAAACAAATCAAACAACACGTTCCAATTTTTATTTCTTCAACATATGAGGATTTAATTCCTTATCGTGATGAGGTTAAACGAGTTTTGAATCGTCTTGAACAGATAGTTAAAGGTATGGAATTTTTTGGTTCTAAACCTCAAGATTCACTGTCAGTATGTCTATCGCAACTAAAAGAATGCAAGTTATTTATAAGCATTATCGGAATGAGATATGGTTCAATTGATAAAGAAGCCGGCTTGTCATATACACAATTAGAATACAATGAAGCAATTAAACAGGGAATCCCGACATTAATATATATAATTGATGAAAACCATCCCATACCGTCTAAATTTGTGGACAGAGACAATAAAGCAGAAAAACTTGAATTATTTAAAACAGAGCTAAAGAAAAGGCATACGGTTAGTTTTTTTAAATCTCCGGAAGACTTAGGAAATAAGATATCAAATGATGTCATTAATGTTCTTTCATCTCTGGAAGAAATCAGTATAGATTCTGAAAAGGCGGTTAATATTCAAGAAGATGATTTTGTTGATATAATAAATAAATTTTTTGAAAGACCTGCAAAGTATCAGGGGTTTGAAGGAATACTTACATTAAAAATATTATCAGAACCTTTTGGAAAAAATATAAAAAATGAACTTCTCAATGCTTTTGGATTGGAATTAGGTAATACACTTTATACGCGCGCAAGTTTAATAGATATAAATAAAGATGAAAAAGAGATTTATGTTTATGCAGATGGAAAGCGTGCTGATTGGCTTGAAAAAGCATCAAAAGGATGTACAATTAAAGTAAAAGTCAAAACGGTTTACGGAGTCCTAAAAGAATTTTATTCTCATGATAGCGGCAGAATTCTTAGAGATGTTACTTATATTGGACTTGTTATTACAGAGGGTATTTCAATTCAGTATAAAAAAGATATAAAAAATTAAAATATAATAAAGCTTATTATAAGTAAAATACATAAAAATGATCATGTGGTTTTTTAATAAACAGCAACGATATGTTGTCTACGGAGAAACAAATGAAAATAGGTGCTTGAAAGTTTGCGGTAACAAGTGATATAATTGAAAATATGAATGCAATCAAAATGCCGTTGCACGCGCTTCATCAGAAAATATTAAATTAGTGGTTTTCCCTGAATGTTCTATAAATTTTTTTGGATGTGGTAATATGACAGAAAAAGAAAAAATGCTTTCATGCAAGATGTATGACGCAAACAATGATAAAGAACTTTTAAAAGAACGTACCGATTGCAAGGATTTGTGCCATAAATTTAACAGCTTACTTCCGTCAGAAACCAACAGGCAAATGGAGTTGCTAAAAAAGATATTAGGCAAAACAAAGAATGATTTCTGTATTATGTCGCCGTTTTGGTGTGATTACGGATATAACATTGAAATTGGAGAAAATTTTTTTGCAAACCATAATCTTGTAATTCTTGACGGCGCAAAAGTAAAATTCGGAGATAATGTTTTTGTTGCGCCTGACTGCGGATTCTATACAGCAGGACATCCTATTGATTATGAACGCAGAAACGCAGGATTGGAATATGCTTATCCGATTACGGTGGGAGATAATGTATGGATTGGCGGAGGAGTAAAAGTTATGCCGGGAGTGACCATCGGAAGCAATGTCGTAATAGGGGGAGGCAGCGTTGTAACAAAAGATATTCCAGATAATGTTGTGGCCGTCGGTAACCCATGCCGAGTACTTAGAGCAATTACTGATGATGATAAGAAAACTGACTTTAATCTTTATTAAAAAACAGGACTTTCCCGACATAATGGGAAGTCCTGTTTTTTACCTAACATTATAATTTTACCATATTTATAAATTAACTTCAATACATTTTATAAAAATAAAAAATTATTTATTTTAAATAAAAGTGTTGACAATGTTAAAAATATACAGTATAATATAGACAAAGAAAAGGCAGAAGGAGGTTTTAAATATGAAAACAAGAAAACCTTTTTTAAATCATATTAAAGATTATATTCGGAGTTTGCCGCCTAATATGTAATACCGAATACATTAGGTAAAGGTTAAAACTAACTTGTTTGTGTCGGAATAACTGATCATTTTAATGTTATAAAACATAATTCATATTTTTAGATCAAGTAATAGTATTCCGAATTCATCTTATACAGCCTTCCTCCAGAAATAAATAATGATGTCAAGTGAAACATGATAACCAATAATAATAAGGCTGTAATTGTCCCAATAAGAAAATTTTAATTTCTTGCTCATTGTATTTCGGTAAAATTGATTTTACTATTATAATTTAATATATAGTTGGAAATTTATTTATGGTGGTTAGACCAATGAAGAGTTAAACTTTTATTCTGAAGAACGGAGATTAATTCCAATGTACATTTAATTATTTCCTTAATATTTTAATACGGAGGATGAGTCCAAAGTACAATTTAGTTTAACTTATTAATCTAAATAATATTTTCATTAGTATAAGAGGTGACTGCAGTAACAGTCACCTCATTTTTGTGTCTATAAATACTTTGAACCATCATATAAGCTGTTTGAGTTTTTTTATATTAAAAAGCAAGAGTATCATTTTGCTAATACGGTTTTATTGTAAAACGCAAATAAATGCCAAACATAGTTTTAATAATCACATTTTTAAATAATAACCAAAAAAATATTGACAAAAAATAATTTATGTATTACAATTGTTATATATTGACATAATAACAAACAAATATCATTCTATATTTGCTGATGCTAATTTGATATTCTAAGGACAGTTTTTATAAATAGAGTATTTATTAACTACAACATATTAAATAGATAAAAAATATAGTATAGCATACTTAATTTTTTTTGGAAAAAATGAATTATAATGCATTATTAATGAGTAATAAACAGCAGTTTGCTGTCATGCGCGTTATTATTTATTTAATGCTTTTATATTGTGGAAATAATATGAATAAGGGAGGAGTATAATGGTTTTAAATTAAATAAGTTTGAAAATGCTGTAGAAATTACAATGAGGCCGTAATTGAAATAAATTTAAAGCCTTTCAGTTAATTTCAGTGACTCAGTTTTAACACAAAATTTTAGACAGCAAAAAAGCTTTATTTCTCAAAAAGATTAAAAGCAAAAGAGAAAAAATTATTTGTTAGGAGGATTACTATGAAAAAGAAAAAGTTAAAAAAGACACTTAGTGTAGTTTTATCATCAGTCATATTTTTTAGTGCAATATCTATTGGAAATGCCGGATTTGTTTCCGCGGCAGAAATTGATGATACCACTGAAGATTTGTACAACAAAACTGTAATTTCATCAAAAGATGTTGATTTTGAAATCATATATAGTGATGAATACAAACAATACTTAAAAGACTTAGAGAACGGGGATATTGAAAAATACGGCGATGTTGTACCGTCTATGTTACCTGCAATACCTGCCAATACATATCAAGACGACATTGCCCCTGCGGCAATATATCTCCCATCAAAGTATGATCCTAGAAATACAGGCAAAACATCGTCGGTAAAGAATCAAACTTGGCGTGGATTATGTTGGGATTTTTCTGCTTTAGCAGGTGCGGAACAGGCGCTTATAAAAAGAACAGGTAAAGAGTATGATTTATCTGAAAATTATTATAATTATCTCATGGCGGCAGATGCGCTTGGATCAAATAAAACTAATCCATTTTCATATGGAACACGATTTCTGAATAGTGGCGGATGGGCAGAAAATGTTTTTTCTGCGATGATGGTTCAGCGTGGACCGCTTCTTGAAACAGAGTTTCCGTATTCGGTAACAGACGATCTTGAAAGCACTGATATTTTTACTTCTCAACCTGCAGTATATGCATATGCGTATGATGATTTTCCCGCTATATCAGGTGATCTGACAACAAGTGTTATGAATGCGCGTGTTAACAAGATTAAAGAGGCTGTTTATGAAAATGGATCATGTAATATTTATCAAGATTTCAGTAATGTTTACAATAAGTATTTTAACAGCACAAATTTCTCTCTTTATATTCCTGTTACTGAATCAACATATCTTACGCATTCTCTTTGCATTGTAGGTTGGGATGATTCATATAGTAAAGATAATTTTAACGTGACGCCTAATAATGACGGAGCTTTTATTGTTAAAAATAGCTGGGGAAGCGGTTACGGAGAATCAGGTTATTATTATCTATCATATGAGGATTATTTTATATATAAAAGCGAAATGTCGTCTGTTAAAGATATGACGGATGAAGCTAAGTATGACAAAATTAATTATTATACTGAGTATTCACCTACAAAAATAAAACTTCAACATCAAGACTCATTCTTCATAGCAAACGTTTACGATGCTGAAATATATACAAAGCAGGAACTTGCAGCTGTTGGAATTCAAACTCTGTATGATAATGCGAGATTTGAAATATATGTTAACCCTTATAATGCTACTCTAAGTACGGATTCACTAACGAAAGTATATAGCGGTGTTGCAGAAAATGCAGGATATCACACATTTGAACTTGATACCCCTGTGAATATACAAAGTTCTGACGGAAAATATGCTGTTGCAATTAAGTTTTTGTCAGATGGTTCTAATGACCCTGTATATAGCTATATATCAGTTGAACAAGAATATGAAGATTATAAGCCTGCAAATGATGGTGAAAGTTTCTATTCCGTGACAGGAAATTCATGGAATGATTTTTCGTCAGACGGTATGAATTTTTATATCAATGCATACTCAAACTATATTAATGAGTATAATAATGATTCTTTAAGCATAAGATTTTATAAGCCTGATTCATGGGATGACAACATAAAAATACACATTTGGGACACAGTTTCATCAAACACTTCATGGCCCGGTGTTGTCATGAAAAAGATTTCAGATGGAATATATCAATATGACAACTATAAAATTCAAAATTGTAAAATTATTATAAACGATAACAGCGGCCATCAAACCTCAGATCTTACCGTTTCAGGCCGAGTTACTGTAAAAGATGACAAAGTTATAAAAAGAAGCAGTAAGCCGATAGAAGTAAAATTTAAAAAGCCTTCCTCTTGGAGCGATGACGTTAAAATATACTATTATTCTAATGATATAAGAAAAATTGAGAGAAGTGCATGGCCAGGAGAAAATATGAAAAATATAGGTGAAGGCTACTATACCTATACAATAACAGATATGGACTCGGTAAGAATAATCTTTACTGATGGAAGTTATCAGATTCCGGGAGTAAATCAGCCTGGAATCGTTGTAAACGCAGGTCAAAAACTTGTATTTGAGGATAATAAATATTCATATGAAGATGTACCTACTCTGAATATTCTCTTCAAAAAGCCTTCTTCGTGGGGTAATAATATTTACATCCATATGTGGAATGCACAGGATTATGACACCACTTGGCCCGGTGAAAAAATGACGCTTCTTTCTAATGGTTACTATCAGTATAAAAACAGTAATCTTTATAGCTGTAACGCAGTTATATCAGACAACAGAGGACATCAAACAAGTGACCTTGATTTAGTCGGCTGTAAAACTTTTATAGACAATAAAATTATTGACAACTCTGAAGATAATATAAAAGTTACATTTTATAAACCGTCGTCATGGGGAAACAATATAAAGCTCTATTACTATACTAACGACAGCAATGAAATATCTCCTCAGATCTGGCCGGGTTATACAATGGATGATAACGGAGATGGAACTTATACATATAATATAACAGATATGGCTTATGTTAGGGTGATTTTTACTGATGGAACAAATCAAACTCCATTAGCAAACAGACAAGGTTATCCTGTAATAGCAGGTCAACATCTAATTTATAATAAAGGAAATATCACCTATCTGAATCTTTGATTTGTTTATAGTAAAAAATACTAATTAAATTTTTATTTAGGAGGATATTGTCATGAAAATTATTAAAGGAATACTCTCAACAACGATAGTATTTTTATTATCATTTTGTATGATTACCCAATTATGTGTAAGCGCAGTAACTAAAAATTATCCTGATTCAGAGTTAAAAGATAAGTTATATATAGAAATTTGTACAGCAGAAGAATCAAATGCTCCGGGAGATAACTATACAAACGAATCGGTTTCTGTTTTGCAAGAAGCTATAAAAAAAGCTGAAGAGGTTTATAATGATCAGAATGCAACAGAAACTGATATTCAAAATGCCATAGATTCTCTTAAATCAGCTGTAGAAGGATTGACTAAACCGGATATTGACACAAAAGAGCTATGGAAACTAATTGAAGAATCAAAGTATTATACGGCACGAGGAAATAAATATACTCAAACAAGCTATAATGAATTTTCCGCTGCTTATTCCGATGCTTGTGCAGCATATTACTATGGTCAGACACAAGAACAAGTTGACAGAGCAAAGGACGCGCTTGCCAGTGCTATGGCAAATTTAGAGATAGTGGAAGATGTGGACAGAGAGATTATTGATGCACCTGATGTTTCGGAATCAAAAAATGTGCTGTTTTTAGAAATTCAATCAGCAGAAAAATCATGTTCTCCGGGAGATAATTATACAATCGAGTCAGTTTCTGTTTTGCAAGAAGCTATAAAAAAAGCTGAAGAGATTTATAATGATCAGAATGCAACAGAAACTGATATTCAAAATGCCATAGATTCTCTTAAATCAGCTGTAGAAGGATTGACTAAACCGGATATTGACACAAAAGAGCTATGGAAACTAATTGAAGAATCAAAGTATTATACGGCACGAGGAAATAAATATACTCAAACAAGCTATAATGAATTTTCCGCTGCTTATTCCGATGCTTGTGCAGCATATTACTATGGTCAGACACAAGAGCAAGTTGATAGAGCAAAGGACGCACTTGCCAGTGCACTGGAAAACTTGGAGATAAAATATGCCGGTATTATGGGAGATGTAAACGGAGATAATGCAATTAGTATTATTGATGCAACGCTGATACAAGAATATCTATCAAATTTTGTTGATTTTGATGATCTTCAGAAAATCAGTGCTGATTTTAATGATGATGGTCTTGTCAATGTAGCAGATGCCACTTGTATTCAAAAAAAATTAGTGAATATGGATTAATCTTTCTATTATGCTTCAATAATGCGGGCCGTCAGCTTAACGGCTGACGGCTTTATGCATAATTAAAATTATAAACCGCTCTTAGCTTTTTATTAAGCAAAGAGCGGTTTATTAATTTTATAAAAATTTTAATTATTCTATTCAATTCCGAGAATTTCTTTTGCTGAATTAACAAGATTATTGCAGATAGCTTCTGCATTGGCTTTGTCTTTTCCGACAGATGTGATATAAAGCTTTATCTTTGGTTCAGTGCCGCTGGGACGTATAACAACAGCGTTGTCGCCCTCAAGATTTAATGAAATAACATTTGATTTTGGAAGTTCAATATGGCTTATTTCACCTGTGGAAATGTCATTTTCCTTTTTAAGAAGATAATCGCTGACCTTAACAACTTTGTATTCACCGACAGATGAAGGCATATTATCTCTTGCTCCCGACATAATATCAGCCATTTTCTGCATACCTGCAGCGCCTTCAAATTCAAAAGAATAAGTCTTATTCAAATAATAGCCGAACTCCTCATAAAGTCCGTCAATAACTTCAGCAAGAGACTTTCCCTGTTTTTTATAATAAGCAGCCATTTCGCAGACCAGCATTGATGCAACAACAGCGTCCTTATCTCTTACATATGTTCCTGAAAGATAGCCGTAGCTTTCTTCAAATCCGAAAAGATAACGGTTTTCTTCATTATTATTTTCAAGATTTAAAATAACTTCGCCTATATACTTAAATCCTGTAAGAACATTTTTAAGTTCACAGCCATATTTTTCGCAAAGCTTGTTGACAAGTTTTGTGGTTACGATTGTTTTAACAACAACAGGCTTTTCAGGAAGTGTTCCAGATGACTTTTTGCAGGATAAAATATAATTGGTAAGCATAGCGCCGTTTTCGTTGCCTGTTATAAGCCTGTAGCTTCCGTCATAATCCTTTACGGCAATTCCTACTCTGTCAGCGTCGGGGTCGGTAGCAAGCAGTAAATCGGGCTGTTCTTTTTTACAGAGCTCAAGTCCTTTTTCAAGTGCTTCTTTAATTTCGGGGTTAGGGTAGGGGCAGGTTGTAAAGTTACCGTCGGGAAGTTCCTGTTCCTTAACAACCGTAATATCTTTCACGCCGATATTGCTTAAAACTTTTCTTACAAGCTTGTTTCCGGTGCCGTTTAATGGAGTATAAACAACTTTAAGATTTGCATCCTTGCAAATTCCGGGGTTTACCTGCTGCTCCATAACTTTTTCAAGATAGCTGTCATATACGCTTTCGTCAACATATTCAATCATACCGGACTCAACAGAAGAATCAAAATCAGCAGTTTTTACGTCTTCAAAAATGTTAAGCTTGCATATTTCATCATACACAGCAGTTGCAGCCATATCAGTCATTTGACAACCGTCCTCACCGTAAGCCTTATAGCCGTTATAAGCGGCAGGGTTATGACTGGCAGTAATCATAATTCCTGCCTGACACTTAAAGTAGCGTACAAGATAAGAGAGAACGGGAGTAGGCTGTAATTCTTTTGTGATATAAACCTTAATGCCGTTTGCAGCCAGAACTCTTGCCGCCTCAATCATAAATAAATCAGCTTTAATTCTGCTGTCGTGAGAAATAGCAACAGCGCCCTTGCCGTATTTTGATAAAACATAGTTTGCAAGTCCCTGAGTAGCCTGACGAACAACATAAATATTCATTCTGTTTGTTCCTGCACCGATGATTCCTCTTAGTCCTGCTGTTCCAAACTTAAGTGAAGTATAAAAACGCTCGTGAATTTCATTCTCATCATTTTTTATGCTTTCAAGCTCTGAAATCAAATCTTTGTCATCAACAGCATTTTTACACCATTCGTTATATTCCTTCATAATATCCACAAAATTACCTCCAATGATAAATCAAAATTAGGTAAAAATTATTACTCCATAAAATATAATTTTTATTTTTTGCCTAAACATTACTAATATACCATAAACAAGTATAAAATACAAGTTTTTTATTGCGCTTACAGCTTATGAAAATTTAGCTTTACAACAGTTAGTTTGTTTTTTCAAGCTTGTAGCTTACATCATTTTCAGTTACGCTATATCCGTTTGAAGCGGCCTCATT
This sequence comes from uncultured Clostridia bacterium, assembly GCA_947624865.1. Taxonomy (GTDB): domain Bacteria; phylum Bacillota; class Clostridia; order Oscillospirales; family Acutalibacteraceae; genus Ruminococcoides. The sequence continues at coordinate 26,037 of CANQMH010000008.1, forward strand.
GTAAATGTTTGTAAGGTCCCAATCTGAGTCTTTTGGAATATAAATATATTTTGGAATATTTTCAGGATTAACAGAATAGTAAGTTTTAAGTCTTTCGATGCTTGCAGGTTTTTCACCTGAAATCCATGCAGATAAAGTTCCGTAGGGGAAATCAGCAGCAAGGTAACACCATGTTTTGCTTGTAAGGAAAAGTATTTTATCCTTTTCCTTGTTATCATAATATTTCAAATCATTATAAATGGTTTCATAGGTGTTGTAATTACTCGGATTTGTATAAATACCTTTTGCAGGTCCGCTGGTTATCTGGCTTGTCAGCGTATTTGTATCACCAGATTCCCAGAAACAGTGAGTTGCTTTAACCGTTATCTGAAATGCACCCTGAAGGAAAATCATAAATGCAGCAAATACAAAGCTTGCTCTTTTTACCCATACGGCATATTCAATATTATCCTGTGAGGTTTTCATTTCTCTGATAAGACGTGCAAGGAAAACATATCCTGCCATATTTGTTGCGGTAATTGACACGGAAATGATATAGAAATACTGATTTGACGTGAATGCTGTTGCAAACGAATATATAATACCGAGTACAAACAGGCTTGCAAACAATGCCTTTGGTTTTTTATCGCACAGAATATACGAGGTTATTCCTATGAAAATCAGTGGGAACATAATAGCATTGTAATAAACGCTTGTCAGCTGAGGCAGTAAAAGCACATAACAGAATATTACTATTGCTGTTGTTACAATAAGATAAACCGAACGGTGCAGTTTTCTGTTTTTATCAAATATCATAACGATTATCATTGCAAAATAGCTGTATAATGCCCATTTGAAATGACTGTGATGATTAAAAATTGAATTGAAATACATTTGAAATCTCGAAGCAAAGGCAATCTGAGGGTGCTCAGGGTCAGTAAAAAGATAAGGCAGATTCTTAAAAATTTCGCCGACGCTTACTCTTGTCAATGCAAAAACAAGAAATACTGCTGCAAGCGCAAACACGCCGATACTGAAAAACAAAAATGTTCTGCCTGAAAACAGCTCGCTTTTAAATATAATATTTGTATTTTTATTTTTAATAACTCTATGAACAATTATACATATTCCGTACAATATATAAGCTACTGCAAGATATGGACAGCAAAGTACAGCGGCAGCAAAGGTTACACCGCATAATATGAGAGGCAGTTTCTTTTTATAGCTTGTTGTTCCCATAACGGCGCCGGTAAGAGTGAGTAAATCAAGCGCCATAGTATTATAGCTCATAGCCATAATATCAAACGGAGTGAAAATAAAGTACAGAACACAGGCGAAAACGGAAATATATCCGAATTTTCTGAAACGAGTATATACCACAATTGAAACTACAGCGTGGAAAATAATATACACAATTCTTGCAGCAAAAATAATACCATCTGTTGACTGAGTTATCATTGTATAAAGTCCCACAAATGGCATAAGTAAAAATCCCGAAAGCTGAGATAAATGCCATTCATCTCTTATAAGCGCATCACCCATATTAAATCTTTGGGGAACAGTCAGATAAAATGCTTCGTCATTGCCTCCGAAACCAAAAGAGCATTTCCAGAACGCAAAAATCAAAGCTCCAGCCATTAAAGCTATAAACAGATAATCCTGCCATTTATATTTATCTGCTCTTGCTCTTTGTTCTTTAATAAAATCCACAAGCATTTTAAAGAACATCTGAATGTATTTAGCAATAAAATTAAGAATTGCCGACCCGACGGCAGAGCATACAAATACTATGGGAACGGTAACAAAGTAGAATGGAAGTCTATCAGTCATAACAGGAATATTTTTATTTAGAATCGGATATACAAGCGAGTCAAAAATAAATGACAGCAGATATATTCCGAGTGCAAGGTCTGAAACTTGCCATAAGACAAATTTAAGACCCTTGCCGATTTTAGTTGTATTGATTCTGCTTAGAAGTATGAATAAAAATACAGATAGCACATACGGCTCAAATCCGTACCAGAAAACATACGTACCTGATTTAAAATTAGTGCCGTAACTTCTGTAGAAATTAAACGTACCGAATAACACAATGGCAGCGATAAATAAGATAAGCAGGGAACGTGTTTTCAGTCTTATTCCATACTCGCGTATATAGCAACCCGAAAAATAATAAGTAACCGGATAAAATCCCATCCACCAGCTTGGAATGAGCTTTGCAAATGTATCAGAGGATTTAGGGTCTGCCCACCAGCCGGGATTGTCAAAATTAAATATATTGAACAAGGTTGGAAGTATGGTAATAACAATCATTGTTATTATAAGAACCTGTTTCTGGCGTTTATTTTTCAGTTTGTTGTAAGCAAGATTTAGAAAAGGAATTAGCAGGAACAAACCGATATACATTTCAACATACCATGAGTAATTTGCGCCGGTAAAGTCAAGAGTGCCCATAATAAATGATTTAAACGTAAAAACTTCATGGTCGTGAAAAGCCTTAAAAATCATACAGGCAATTGTGCTAAGTACAAATATGATTAACGTTTTGGTAATTCCGGAGTAAAATTTTCGGCTGAGTGTTTTTTTACTCATAAGATACCCGGTTAAAATTATAAACAACGGCACACAAACAGAGAACAGCGTTCGCATAAGCACCATAATATACATTTCCGTACCCTGTACTGTTTGACTGTAAAACCCGTTGTGTAAAAAGAAATGAACAGACAGAACGGTAAATACCGCTACAATTCTAATTATATCCATAGCGGAATTGCGGTTTTCCAATTTTTTAATATCCATTATTATTTCCTTTCGTATAAATGATTATATATAATATTACAATAACACATAATCTTGTTTTTTACAACAAAAATAAAAAATAAATGCCTAAAATTTGTAAAATTTCAGGCATATTAATCATCTATACTTTTTGGTTTTAAAATTTTTTTTAAAAATTTTATTCTTTCCGTTAAAAATTCAAACCCGTCAATTGACAGCAGAATGAAAACAGGAGTGAAATTATATAAATAGCGTGACCGCGTTTCCCATATAATAAAAAACACGAATGCCGCAAAAACGATACCCTTTAGAAAAGTCTGTATGTTAATTTCAGGTTTTATACATCCCCTGAGTACCGACATACAAATCATAAACATAAGAAAAAGCTGAAAACCGCAGCTATAAATATAAAATATAAGGTGATTCTCACCTTTATCAAGAACGAATGAATGTAAAAAGTTCTCTCTTATCGGTCGTTCAATGTGATGAGATATATAATAGGTTCCGTCCTCCCATGTCCAAACAGCTTTCTTAACAATATGCTTTGAAAGACCGGTAAATCCATAAGCTTTTATTCTGTTGCTTATTTCTTTTAAATTAGCATCTTGTTTTGATTCTTTATCAGGATAGCTCGCAGTATATTTACTGTCTTTATGATTGTAGTGACCTAAACCTTTAAGTCCCATCATAATCCAATGGGTGTACGGATACTGACATTCATCCGATTCTTCTTTTGTAATAATCTGTGAATTATCAAATTCGATGTTATATATAGAGCCGACAATCCCAAAACCTGCGGAAAGCGCAAGGATCAGACAAACTGTTTTCTTTAACTTAAATTTTAAATACAGGAAAATAACAGCTATTGCAAGAAGTAAAACCAGACTGCCTTTTATTTTATAACCAAAAAAAATTAATGCACCGCTTATTGCAAGCAGAATATATTTTTTATATCGTGTGTCTGATTTAACCGCGCAGATAAAAAGATAAATTGCAGAAATACAAAAAGGAATTGAAATCGAATCCGTATAATAATAAGATACATAGGTGTAATACGGGGCAAAAAGGAACGATATAATCAGAACCATAATTGCTTTTTTATTTCCGTATATTTTCCTTGCAGTAAATACCGTAAGCAGTACGGAAACATTTATTGCCGCAGCATTAACAAAAACAGGCAGATACATAGGAACATACCCTAAAATCAGATATGCAGCTCTGTAAAAAAACGACAGTAAAAAAAGAATTGCAAGGTTATTTGGATACCTTATGAGATAAACATCACCGTTTTGATAATTTTTCTGAATAAAATCAAAATTTCCGTTTTGAGCAAAATCAAGTGAGCATTGGTTAAGATAATTTAAATCCGTAACAGGTTTCATTTGAAGCAAATATCCAATAAGCAGCTGAATAGCAAACATAATACCTGTAACGGAAAAAATTATAAGCTTAATGTTTCTGTCAGTAAGATTTCCTTTTGCTAATATTTTTGGTTTGCCGTTATATTTATGAATGATAATATAAACAGCAGTAAAAAAAGCAAGCAGTATTATAAATCCAAGTATTACAAACAGTTGTTCTTTGAACGAATAGTTTTTCTTATCATCGTGATAACCAAACAGAATAACACATAAAAATATTAATCCAAAGCTAACCAAAAAAATAATATGAAAGATTCTGTTCAAAATTTCAGGAAATTTGTTTTTAGTCATAATCCTCCAGGAATTCCTCAACAATATATCTTGGGCGCCTTTTAGCTTCCAAATATATTTTGCCAATATATTCCCCGATTATTCCTATTGCCAATAATTGTAAACCTCCTAAAGCCCAGATTGAGCATAAAAGACTTGACCATCCGCTTACAGTAATACCCATAAAAAAGCTTACAAGAGAATAAATAATCATTATAATGCTTATTGCAAACACAATTGCGCCGAGCCAAGTGATCATTCTGATAGGCTGAATGCTCAGAGAGGTAATTCCTTCCCATGCAAGAGCAAGCATTTTTTTCAGCGGATATTTACTTTCTCCTGCAAGGCGTTCTGAGCGCTCGTAAGTAACAATATCAGACTTATATCCTATGAGAGGCACCATACCTCTGAGAAATATATTTGTTTCTTTATATAACGAAAATGCTTCAAGTGCTCTTCTGCTCATAAGTCTGAAATCAGCGTGATTAAAAATTACTTTAGCACCCATTTTATTAAGTATTTTGTAGAATGCTTCAGCAGTAAAACGTTTAAAGAAAGTGTCAGTTGCTCTTTTTGAGCGGACACCGTAAACAACATCACAGCCATCCTCGAATTTAGCAACCATTTCGTCAAAAGTATTTATATCGTCCTGTAAATCGGCGTCTATTGATATAACTGCATCAGCTTTATCCTTTAAAGTCATAAGTCCGCACAGCAGAGCATTCTGGTGGCCTCTGTTTCTTGAGAGTTTTATGCCCTGAAAAACAGGATTTTCATTATGAAGCGATTTTATAATGCTCCAGGTTCTGTCTTTTGAGCCGTCATCTATAAAGACAATTTTACTGTCTGATGTGATTTTACCCTCATACATCATATCGTTATATTTGTTTAAAAGCTTTTCCGCGGAATCTCTTAAAACCTCTTCTTCGTTGTAGCACGGGATAGCAAGATATAGCTTTGTCATAATGTCCTCCTAATTGTATAAAAAATATTAGTAAATATATGTGTAAAAATATACATTTTATCTGCAAAACAATTATAATTCAGAGTGAAAATAATGTCAAGAATTTATAATTATTTGTAGTTTATTATTTAAAATTTAAAAATTTACTTGTCAATAAAAACCAATTGTATTATAATATAAAATATTAATGATAGTAATCCTATGGAGGTAGTATTATGTCACAAAAATCAATAGCGGTACTTACAAGCGGCGGTGATGCACCGGGAATGAATGCGGCTGTCAGAGCAGTAGTTCGTTCCGGAATAAATAAAGGAATGAAAGTTTTCGGTGTTTATCGCGGATATAACGGCTTATTAAACGGTGATGTTCAGGAAATGAATCTCAGAAGCGTGTCTGACATTATCGGCAATGGCGGTACAATGCTCTATACAGCAAGAAGTGAAGAGTACAATACTCCCGCCGGCGTAAAAAAGGCTGCTGATTATTGCAGAAGCCTTGGAATAAGCGGAGTGGTTGTAATCGGAGGCGACGGTTCATTCAGAGGTGCGCGCGACCTTACGGGCGCAGGAATCAACTGCATAGGCGTTCCCGGTACAATTGACAATGATATAGCTTGCTCCGAATATACCGTAGGATTTGATACTGCTATGAATACTGCGCTTCAGATGGTTGACCGTATTCGTGATACTGCTCAGTCACATGACCGCTGTTCAATCGTTGAGGTAATGGGCAGACGCTGCGGAGATATTGCATTGCAGACAGGCATTGCAACAGGCGCAACCGCAATTTTAGTTCCTGAAATTGAATATAATATTGAACGTGATGTAATAGCAAGAATTATCAACACTCAGAAAACAGGCAAAAAGCATTTCGTAATTGTAGTTGCAGAGGGTGTCGGCGGAGTTCAGGATCTTGCCAAATATATTGAACAGCGTCTCGGCATTGAAGCAAGAGCAACAGTGCTCGGTCATGTTCAGCGCGGAGGTTCGCCAACACTTCGCGACAGAGTTGTAGCCAGCGAAATGGGTCACAGAGCAGTTCAGCTTCTTGACCAGAATATCGGAAACCGTGTTGTAGCAATGCAAGGCGGAAAAATTGTTGATTTAGATATAAATGAAGCACTTGATATGAAGCGCGTATTTGATAAAGAGCTTTATAAAATAGCAATGACAATTTCTATTTGATCTTAATTTTTGTTCTATATTTTGGGCGGACAATGTTCGCCCTTCATTTTTATTACTCGGTCTAAATCTAAATTAAAAGCAATTAAAAGCATTAAAAATTAAATTTTTTCATATCTTTATTTAATATAATTATAACTATATATTTCCTGAAAGGAATTATAATTATGCTTAATGATTCACAAAATTTAACTGACGGACTTATTATATTTTCAGTATTAATATCTGATTTTGAAAAGCTTGATTTTAAAAACGACGCTCTTGCAGGCGTCCGCGCAAATTATTTTAACTCAAACAATATCACACAGCAGGATAAAACGGAGATTTCCATTGATGACAAAAACTACAGTTTGTCATATTTTATGAGTAAAGATGATGCTTTATCATGGAAAATCGCCCGCGGCAATATACCGTATCAGACAGTCAAAAAAGCTACAGGCGGTGTTTACTGTGTTATTTTCTACAGTGAAAACGGCATAATATATAAAAGACAGTATTTTAATAAAGAGCATATTTGGATTCGCACCGAATATTATGACGCTAATTATGAGAATAAATTACTTGCAGTCGTTTCACAAAAAAATATTTGCGGAATAGTTGCGCTTCATTTTGAAAAAATTCATTTGGACGGCAAAAGAGATATAACAGATTTATTTCCGTCAAAAGAAAAGCCTGAAAAGAAGTGTGCTGCAATTATTTACTCAAATGCAGGTATGCTCTGGTATGATGTATGTTTTAAACCAGAAGATTTAACCGAATCTGAGCAAAATTATGAGAATAAGTCAGGTTTTGTATTTAATACAGACAGTTTTTCAGATCACTGTGATAATTTAAAAACCATTGATTTATCAAAAGCGGATTATTTAGAAGATACCGATATTAAAGAGGTTACAACGCCTAAAGTATCTGAAAGCAAAAATCCAGACAATTCAAAATCATATTCTGCCTATGATAAAATCGAAAGGATTCTTTCGGAAGCTCATAAAACAAACAAAGACTTGTTTGGCGAAATAATCAATCAGACTTCAGATGACTTTTCAGCAGAAGATGATAATTCCGATGAAGGAACCGACAGCGTTGAGTTGACGAATGAGGATAACTGTAAGGACTTATCACCTGAAAACAATAATTTAAATAATAACACAGATAGTTTTTCAGACAACTCCAATGAGCAGGATTTTGAGCAGTGTGAAAATTCCCCGTGCAATATTGTTATTAATACAAAATCGGGGCGCTATTCATATTACGGAGATGTTGATGAAGATAATCACAGAACAGGCCGAGGAAGAACGGTAACTCCCGATGGGCTTACATCTTATGACGGAAATTATAAAAATGACAAGCGAAACGGTTTTGGCGTATGCTACTACAAAGAAGGCGTTATAAACTATGTAGGTAATTGGGAGAATAACAGCCGCTGCGGAAGCGGAGTTGGTTATCGTTTAAGCGATGGAACAATGCACGCAGGAAAATGGAACAATAATGCACCCGAAGGTTTTGGCGCACGTTTTGACAGCGACGGAAATTTCATTGATGTTTGCTCGTACATAAACGGCATCAGAAACGGTAAAAGCATTTCCTTTGATGAAAACGGCAATGTTGTTATAACAAAATGGGAAGACGGAGAAATAATTTCCGAACGTACAGTAGAAGATGAGGATTAGCAAATTATGGATAAAATAAATGAATTTCTGATAAAATGTATGCCGAATGTATTATTGCTTGCAGCTGTTCTTGTTATAGGGTTTATAATAGTAAAAATTATAATTAAACTCATTAAGAAAGTTCTTACAAAAACAAATATGGAGCATACAGCCGTAACATTTATTATATCTTTGGTTAAGGTTTTGCTCTACCTCGTAGTGGCAATAACAGCTCTTGCAACCATAGGCGTAAATGTGGCTTCTCTTATTACGGCAGTAGGTGCAGCTGCCCTTACGGCAGGTCTTGCTTTGCAGGACAGTTTAAGCAATGTAGCAAGCGGACTTACTATACTTCTCAGCAAGCCGTTTGTTGCAGGAGATATACTTGAATTTGAAGGTATTACAGGAAGCGTTGAGAATATTAAAATCTTTTTTACCACTATACATACTCTTGACAATAAGCGTGTAACAATACCAAATTCAAGGCTTACATCAAACAATGTTGTGAATTGTACAATGGTTGACAAACGGAGAATCGATTTAAAATATACCATAAGCTATAATGATAACATATCAAAAGTCAAGGAACTTTTATACACTCTTATATCGCAGAATCAAATGATTTTAAAAGATCCCGGTCCGTCGGTCTATGTCGGAGAACATCTTGAAAACGGAATTGAAATCATAGTTTTTATCTGGGCAGATCCTGATGATTATTACGATGTTTACTATTATATGCAGGAAAATGTTAAGTTATTGTTTGATAAAAACGGAATTACAATTCCTTATCCACACGTTGTTGTAAAAACAGATAAATAAAAGCAAATTAATTGTAAATAATAATGGTGTCGTTATTAACGGCACCATTTTTGATTATAAAGGATGTAATTCATATGAAAAAAATCTTATGCATTGCTGTGGCAGCAGTTCTAATGCTTTTGGTAATTGCAGGATGCGGAATGGATAAAGCCGCTGACAGTGCGATGTCAGGAGCATCAGATGCAGCTTCAGACGTAGTAAGCGGTGCAGGAAACGCAGCTTCAGATGTAGTAAGCGGTGCTGAAGGTGCAGCATCTGATGCAATGAGCGGCGCAGAAAGCGATGCCGGAGGAATGTCTGACGGAACAGTAAGTGATGGTGACGGAGTTATCGGTAATGAAGGAACAGAAAAAGACAATTCATCAAATGCCGATAGTGGCAGCGGTACTGATGAAAACAGTTCCAACGGAGATAATTCAGGAGAAAGTAACCCATCAGATACTTTAATGTAAAAGCGGCGTGACGCCGCTCGCGGTTTGTGCAGCAGACAGTAAAAGGGTGGGGCAGACCCCACCCTTTTAAACTAAAAAATTAAACTGCTTTTTCAAGTTCATGTTTTAGATGTTTTATTATTTTCTTTTCAAGTCTTGATATGTATGACTGTGAAATTCCAAGCCTGTCGGCAACCTGCTTTTGTGTGTGCTCTTTTTTTCCATTCAATCCGAACCTCAGCTCCATAATAAGACATTCTCTGTCATTAAGCTTTGAAACTGCATTTAAAACAAGCTTTTTTTCAAGCTCGTTTTCTATATTGTTGTTTACAGTATCGGGATCGCTTCCCAAAATATCGCAGAGTAAAAGCTCATTGCCGTCCCAGTCGGTATTAAGCGGTTCATCAATTGAAACTTCATTTTTTAATTGAGACGATTTTCTCAGGAACATCAAAATTTCATTTTCAATACATCTTGACGCATATGTAGCAAGCTTGATATTTTTCTCGGGAGAAAAGGTATTTACTGCCTTTATAAGACCTATAGTCCCGATTGATATTAAATCCTCCGCACCTGCACTCGGAGATTCAAATTTTTTGGCAATATAAACTACAAGTCTAAGATTATGTACAATAAGCGGTTCTCTGGCATTGTTGTCGCCATCAATAATTTTTTTCATTATTATTGTTTCTTCTTCTTTACTCAGCGGAGGTGGAAGCGTCTCGCTTCCGTTGATGTAAAATACCTCATTTTCCGAAAGAAAAAACATTTTAATTTTTTTAATAATACTATGTATCAGCATTTTTATACCTCACAATCATTTTAAATCTTTTACGATTTCATATGGAACTAAGGCTTTTATGTCACCCTTTATTACATCTTTGCATATACCTATATAAACATCATTTTCTATTTGGTTACCGTCTATTTTAATTTTTTCAGGCTTAAATCCTGTTAAAATTCCGCTTCCGCCAAGACTGTCAAAGGGAATCAGTCTGACTTTGTTTTCATCGGGTGTAAAGTTTTCAAGCAGCTCAGTTTCTGCAATTATTACATATTCTCCTGAAAACGGTTCTTTTACGTTACAGCCCGTGTCGATCTTTGCACAAAACGTTATAACCTTATTAAGTATGTAAATCTCAACATTGCAAGTACCTCCTCCGTTGACGCCTTTCGTCAGTCTTTTTATAATTTTGAGAATATAATAACAGACAAGAGTAAGAATAATCAGAACAACAGGGGAAATATTAAAATAAACAATATCATTGTAGATTTCCATTCCCTGTGGTTTGAATGCCGTGTAGATAAACATCATTATGCCGCAGAAAGAAAAAGAAAAAGAAAAATATACTGCAACTCTTTTGATGTAGTTTTTTAAATTACATTTGCCGAAAGATATAAATATTATTACTGCTGCAACCGCAATATCAGCTAAAATATTAAGGCAAAAAATAAAAGAGGGGAGAAGAGCTATGAGGCTTGACAGGCCTCCGATTACACTTCCGATTATCATTCTTTTAAGTGATACTTTGATGTGAAGGCATTTTTTTGTACAAAGAATAAGAAAAAAATCAATGAAAATGTTTACGGTAATAAGAACGTCAATATATATAATTTTCATTATTTTCGCCCCTATTAAATTATTGCATAACGAATAAATAATAAATGTCAAAATATGTACAGGAGGTAAATTAAAATGTTACCGGGATTCATAATAGGAATGTTTATAGGTGCTTTCGTGGGAGTAAGCATTATGTGCCTGTTCTATTATTCCAAGAATTAGAATAACAAAAGCCGGCTCATTTGAGCCGGCTGTACATATACATATATTATTTTGTTAAAATTTAAGATTGCGCTTGCCCAAAAACAGTATTGCAAGCATTCCGGAACCTACATGGGTGCCTATGACAGGACCGATATCACAAATCTGAGTTTCTTTACACATACCCTTTACAGCTTTTTGAAGTTCAAGAGCACCCTCTTTATTGTCGGCATGGGCAATAAACACAAGACTATTCTTCAAATCATCAGCGTCACGTTTAAGATGTTTTACAAGTGTGCTGATTATGTTGCTTTTTCCTCTTATTTTTCCAACATTAATAAGATGTCCGCCGTCATCAACGCTTATAAGCGGTTTAATTTGAAGAGCTTTACCAAAAGTAGCAGTAACAGCAGAAATCCTGCCGCCTCTTTTTAGCTGGTCAAGATCCTCAACTACAAACCAGTGGCATACTTTTAATCTTGTATCTTCAATATATTTTGCAAGCTCATCAATAGATGTTCCTTCAGCGTATTTTTTACCTGCAAGATATACAAGAAAACCAAGACCCGCCGAATCACATAATGAGTCAATTGCAATTATTTTTCTGTCGGGATACTTTTCTTTAAGATCTTTAACCGCCATCATACAAGTGCTGAAAGTTCCGCTAAGACCTGTTGAAATGCCGGTGTAAATAATATCTTTGCCAGCTTTAAGATAATTTTCAAAATAAGAGGTAAAACTGTTATAATTTATCTGAGTAGTTTTGGAATTAATACCCTGTTTCAATTTTCCGTAAAACTCCTCAAGACTCATCATTCTTGCGTCCGTGTAGTGAAGATAAGACTTGTCGTCCATATGAAATTCCATCGGCAGAACTTCAACGCCGATTTCATTTACCTGTTTTTCTGTTAAATCGCAGGAGGCATCAGTCATAAAAACATAATCCATATTCACATCTCCCATAATCATAATTATATGATAACAAAAATATTTTATCAAATCAAAATTCAAAAGTCAATGTATATAAGAAATAACATAATACATATATATAGTATTGACAAGACAGGGGGCAGATTATGAATTGTCGATTGACAGATTTAAGACATAAAGAGGTAATAAGCGTATGTGACGGCACACGCATCGGTTTTGTTGATGATGTTATTGTGGATACAAAAACGGCGTGTATTGTATCTATTGTAATATTTGGCAGGACGGGCTTCTTAGGATTATTCGGAAAATGCGAGGATTATATTATTCCATGGGGGAAAATTGACCTAATTGGCGAGGATACAATCATTATTTCGTGCGCTACTCCGAAACCCACGAAAAGGCAGAAAAAAAGGGGTTTTCGCAAAAAAAATTAAAAAAAGTTCACTTTCTAAACTAACGGCAAAATACACTAAGAAATAATTTAAAATATATGCAAAATATACAAAGAATAATTATTTTAAAAAATTAAAAAAATAAATATTACAAAAATATTACAAATATTACAAGGCAAAATAGGTAGTTGAACTTGCAATTTAAAAAAATTTATGTTTAAATACAGTTGATGTTGTGTGTTTGATAAAATTTTAACGACTAAAGACGTTGCACATTATTAAAAAATTTGATTATGCAAATACAAACCGCATCAAATCAATGTGCAGAAATCAAAGGGAGGACAAATTTTTGAGAGCGACAAAGTATAAACATTACGGAAGTGAAAACAGTTTAAGTCTAACGCCTGATAAGACTAAGGCATCTAAAAAGAAGCCTCATAAAAAATTTAAAGCATTATCCTTGATGATAGCAATATCTCTGGCAGTTGCACTTATTGTACCGACTACTACACTTGCTCCGAATGTTGATGCGTTTGAGGACAGCAAAGCTGCTTCTTTTTCAATAGGTGATATTGATGCGTTTTCTGTAATAATCAAAGATAACTGTGTTACAGAAACAACTGTTCCGTTAACTCAAGAGCCAACAACCGTGGCAGAAACAACTAAAGCAACGGAGGCTGTAAAGGCAACTGAAGCTGAAAAAGAAGAAGTTAAAGAGACTGAGCCTGCAAAAACTGAAGAAGCTGTAAGTGAAATTTCTGAAACTGAAACAGAATCAAAATCAAATGAGATAACTTATGTTAATGATGAATATGTTGATTACACATATTCCGAGAGCAATGATGACAGCACATACAGTGCGGAAGGATATCTTGTTGAAATCAGCAATCCCGACCCTTCATACAGTCCAAAGCCAGTGACACTTTCATCTTATGACAGAGCAAAGCTTGAAAGACTTGTAATGGGGGAAGCAGGTTCATTAGGTTACACAGGATGCGCACTTGTTGCACAGGCAATTCGTGATTCGATGAACCGTTCAGGCACTACATCAATTGATACAATTATTTCAGAATACAAGTATTATGCACCTACAAATAAGACTCCGAATCAGTCGGCAAAAGACGCTGTTTCTTACATATTCGACCAGAATGGCTCGGCTGTACAGCATAGAATACTGTGTTTCTATACAGGAAAAAGCAGTTGGCATGAATCTCAGAATTTTATTGTAGGATACGGAAATGTGAGATTTTTTGACTTATGGTAATTAATATTAAATTACCTACGAGTGAGAATTTTATAAATAATTTTGCAGAAAGATCAAGTGTTTATGTAAAAAAGCACTTGATTTTTTTCATTTTTATGGTATAATATATAAGCATTTCGCACGCTGATGCTTGTCGGCAGGGTGGCATTTTGCATTTTGCGCCGATAAATCAAGGGCTCAGCGGAGGTTTTAACCTAAGGAGGATTTTATAATGGCAGTAGTTTCAATGAAACAACTTTTGGAGGCCGGAGTACATTTCGGTCACCAGACAAGAAGATGGAACCCTAAGATGGCGGAGTACATTTTCACAGAACGTAACGGAATTTACATCATTGACCTTCAGAAGAGTGTAAAAAAGCTCGAGGAAGCTTATAATTTCGTTCGTGAAATCGCAGCAGAGGGTAAAAACGTACTTTTCGTAGGTACAAAAAAGCAGGCTCAGGATTCTGTAAAAGAAGAGGCTGAACGTGCAGGCGCTTACTATGTAAACGCAAGATGGCTGGGCGGTATGCTCACAAACTTCTCTACAATCCGCAGAAGAGTTGCTCGCTTAAAGCAGCTTCGCACAATGCAGGAGGACGGTACATTTGACCTTCTTCCAAAGAAAGAAGTTATTAAGCTCAATCTTGAAATTGAAAAGCTCGAAAAATTTATGGGCGGTATCAAGGATATGACAGAGATGCCCGGCGCACTCTTCATTGTTGACCCAAGAAAAGAAAGAATTGCAGTTTCGGAAGCTAAGAAGCTCAATATTCCGATTGTTGCAATTGTAGATACAAACTGTGACCCTGATGAGATCGACTATGTTATCCCGGGTAACGACGACGCTATTCGTGCTGTAAAGCTTATCGCCGGTGCAATAGCAAACGCTGTAATTGAGGGCAGAGAAGGTCAGATGGGCGCAGCTGCCGTTGAAGAAGAAACAGCAGACGAAGAAACAGAAGAATAATCTGAATTACTATTAACTTTTGAAAGGATGAATTTATAATGGCAGCATTTACAGCTCAGGATGTAAAGGCACTCAGAGAAAAAACAGGCTGCGGTATGATGGACTGCAAAAAGGCACTCACAAATGCTGACGGCGATATGGATAAAGCTATTGATTTTTTACGTGAGCAAGGTCTTGCTAAGCAAGCTAAAAAGGCAAGCAGAATTGCCGCTGAGGGTGTTGCTTATGCATGCACTAACGACGACCTTTCAGTAGGTGTTGTAATTGAAGTTAATGCAGAAACAGACTTTGTTGCTAAGAATGATTCATTTATGGATTTTGTAAAGGCTTGTGCAAATACTGTTATGCAAAATAATCCGGCTGATGTTGAGGCACTTCTTGCTTTGCAGGCAGCAGGCACAACTCAGACAGTTGCAGAACTTTTACAGGAAAAAGTTCTTACAATAGGTGAGAACATTCAAATTCGCCGTTTTGAGCGTCTTGAAGGAGCTTGTGTAGCATATGTTCATGCAGGCGGAAAAATCGGCGTTCTTGTAAACTTTGATACAGACCTTGCTTCAAAACCTGAGTTCGTAGCTTACGGTAAAGACGTTGCTATGCAGATTGCGGCTCTCAATACACCTTATCTTACAGAAAGCGATGTTCCTGCTGATGTAATTGAGCATGAAAAAGAGGTTATGCGCCAGCAGGTTATCAACGAGGGTAAGCCTGAAGCTATTGCAGACAAAATTGTAATGGGCAAAATCGGTAAATTTTATAAGGAAAACTGCCTTGTTGACCAGGAATTTGTTAAGGACAATAAGCAGACAATTAAGCAATATACTCAGAATACAGCAAAGGCTCTCGGCGGTTCAATCGAGATTAAAAAATTCGTTCGTTTTGAAAAGGGCGAAGGAATTGAAAAGCGTCAGGATGATTTCGCTGCTGAAGTTGCAAGTATGGTAAAATAATTTACTGAATAAAGTTACTCCCGTCATCAAGTGATGACGGGAGTTTTTTGCTATGCTGAAAATTACTCGTTTAAGCTCAGAAACAGAAGTCTTAAAAAATTAAGCTTTCTTCCTGAATTGTTAGCAAGGCTGCTTAAATTTATTAATAATAAAATCTTATAAACTTTATGTTATAAAAATCACAGGTGGTAATGTCGTTAGTGTCGAGTTCATTAATTAAAATATAGTTTGAAGCTACGCCGAGGAGATATCCTGATCTTGTAACAATGGTATTTGAACCTACCAAAAAATCAATAGTAACTCGTCTGCCAATCTGAGTTCTGATAAAGCCATTCAGATATTGAATACTCTCTGCTGTAATTGGATACGGGTTGTTGTAGTCTGTGATTGCAACACCCATATCATTTTGTAGTCCGCTGTCCATTGTTGCTCCATAATCCAGCACAGTTGCCGGAGTATCAGGTACATCACCGGTAAGAGGAACGCTTGTAACCTCGTTTGTAGTGTTGGTGCTTTGCTGAGTTTCCTGTCTTTCTGCCTCTTGAGTTGCCTGCAAATTATTTTGTTGCTGCTGCTGTTGATTTTGGTCATAAATTATAGCTCTGTTATATGCAGCAATATCAGTTAATGCCGGTATAGTATATAGCTCTCTGTTTACAACATTAGACACGCAGCCTTGATTTGTGCATCCGTTTTGACCGATCCCGTAATAATCGCTTGCATTAAGTTGATTATTAAATCTGTTGACTGTGTTAGCATTTTGATTTGATGTGCCGTTATTGTTTATCGGCGTCGGATTTTGATTTTGAGTTGAATTATTATTAGCCATAGTACCTCCTTAAGTATTTGAATACGCCTGAGTGGGTGCGTAAAAGCAGTGATCGCCTACACGATTGTAAATTACTCCGTTGTTTGACGGAAAAAATGTTGGACAGCTGTTTGAAAAGGGATTAAAGTAAAAGATAGAATTTCCTACGGAACTCGCTGTGTTTCCTGCCAGTGCCCAGTCGGCGATTTCATAATGAATATCTTCCGGCGTAGTGTTGTAAATATTCTGAGGATTATATGCTCCGCCAATGGACGTTTTCAGGCAAGTAAACTGATTTGGTTGTTCAATTATTGCACGAACATCGCCGCCGTTGCTTACTCTGGCAAACTCACCGTCAGGTACATTGGCACGGTTGATAATTACCGATGCAACAGCTCTCATTCCATCATCACCCTCGCCGCCGGCCTCACATTTGATTAATCTTGCAAACAATTCTCTTGTGTCAAATGCCATGTTTTCACCTGCCGTCTTGTTATTCAATTCATTTTATTCAAAAAGAAAAAAACTGTTACTTTTCTCTTGACAATAAATGAAAAAGCAAGTAAAATATATAATTGTTACGGCAAAATAAGGATACGTATCGAAGTGGTCATAACGGGGCTGACTCGAAAACGAAACACCACTTTGGACAACTCCCTCCGAAAAGTCTTGATTTTACAAGGGTTTTCGGCTATCCTTGAAAAGTAAATATGTTGTAGTTCTCTCCATC
>CANQMH010000009.1 GCA_947624865.1 uncultured Clostridia bacterium
TATTTTGCTGAAGACGGACATATGCTCGATAAAGAAGTTGCAGCTCCCGAGGGAACTTATTACTACTTTGAACTCGGTAAAGTTTCTGGCTGCGGATTAATCAAGGTTGACGGATATTATTATTATGTATCTTCAAGCACACAGCAAATCGTTGTTGACCGTACATATTGGATTACTGTTACAAACGATTTGCTTGAGGCAGGTTATTACACATTCGACAGCACAGGAAAACTTTTAAATCCTCCTGTAACTATTCCCGATAAGGACGCAAAGGGCTTGATTCAGAAGGACGGAAAGTATTATTATCTTGCAGCTGACGGAACATATACGACCGGCAAAGTAAACGTATCTGTTACAAATGATTTACTTAAATCCGGAGTATATTATTTTGCTGAAGACGGACATATGCTCGATAAAGAAGTTGCAGCTCCCGAGGGAACTTATTACTACTATGAACTCGGTAAAGTTTCCGGCTGCGGATTAATCAAGGTTGACGGATATTATTATTATGTATCTTCAAGCACACAAAAAGTCGTTGTTGACCGCACATATTGGACTACCGTTACAAACGGTCTTTTACCTGAAAATCTATATACTTTTGCAGCAGACGGCAAAATGATTAATCCGCCGGTGTAAAATAATACGTTTGATATGCCGGATGTAATACATCCGGCATATCATCTTTTTACTGTATAGGAAATTGATCGGTGACGCTCGGGCAAAAAAGGCATCTAATTTGTAGAACCTGTTTGCTCAAATTGCGGGCGGCATTATGCCGCTTTTTATGAATAAGGGTGCTATTATTTGTGAATGGTAAAAAAATTCTTATTGTAAACAATAATATGAAAATAGGCGGAGTTCAAAAATCTCTTTTGAATCTGTTAAAAGATTTATCAAGGCATAATGAGGTCACACTGGTCTTATTTGCAGATGCAGGAGCCTATATGGATGATATTCCATCAAATGTTCGTATTGTTTCGGCAGGCCGTTTGATGAGAATTTTAGGATTATCACATAAAGAAGCAAAAAGAAACGGATTAAAGCTTTGTTCATATGCTTTCCGTATATTGACAAAACTTATCGGTTTTCCTTTAGTGCTTCGATTTATGCTTTTATTTGTAAAGAAAATTGACGGTATATATGACGTAGCCGTCTCATATTTGCAGGATTCTTCAAAAAGAAAATTTTACGGCGGCTGTAATTTATATACTATAAAAAAAATAAAGGCTGAAAAATATCTAACCTTTATTCACTCAGATTATTCAAAATTTGGCGGAGCAGAAAAACATAACATTAAAGTAATCAGTAGGTTTGACAATATTGCGCTTGTGTCTGAAAGCTGCAAAAAAATATTTGATAATATGGTTCCGCATTTATCATATAAAAGTATGGTTGTTTATAATCGGGTCGACAGTGATGACATTTTATCTAAGGCAAATATAAATTCGGTAAAATATGACTGTTCAAAAATTCAATTAATAACCGTTTCCAGAGTTACTCATGAAAAGGGTATCGACAGACTGGTCGAGGCTTTTTATGAAGCTGACCGTAAAATACCCGATAAAATGGAATTACACATTGTCGGTGACGGAAAAATGTTTTCAACGGTTAATGAAATGATTATAAGGTACGGCCTTTGTGATAAGGTATTTATGTATGGAGAACAGCAAAATCCATACCGTTATATGAAAAATGCGGATATATTAGTAATTAGTTCATACCATGAGGCAGCGCCTATGGTAATTAATGAAGCGTATGCGCTCAATCTAAAAGTATTGAGCACAGAAACATCTTCTGCCTATGAGATGATTCCCGAGAATCGCGGGTGGGTTTGTGAAAATTCCAAAAACGGATTAAGTATGGCTTTATGCGATATTGCAGAAAATTTTATCAAAAAATAACTATGACATTATTATAAAGCATCCGATGCGTTGCAATAATAAAAAATTGAGGTGAGAAAATGGAAAGATTGATTAATAAGTTAGATTTGGCAAAACATTGGATTTTTCCATTTTCTGTTTTAGGAATTATTATCGGACTATACTTCCCTATTATATCTGCAATAGTTTTTGCTGTTCAGGCATGCTGGATATTCTTTGCTGACGATGAAGACATTGCTATGCTGATGTTTTTTACTTTGCCGTTTGCCGCTTTATACAAAATGGCGCCCGGTTCAATGACGTTCTTTACTTTCTTGGAAATTTGGGTAATTATTATTTTAATGTCGCGAACTAAAAAGTGTAATTCTATTCTGTTTATACTAACCGTCATTTTTGGTTTATATACAATTATTACTCCAAGCCGTAATTTGGAAGCCACTATTAAACTGATAGTCTTAATATTCCTATTTTATTATTTAACTCCAATCTGCAAGAAATCAGCAAAATCTGTTATTATTGCGTTCACAACAAGTGTTTTACTAAGCTCTTGTTTATCGTTAATGAGAGGAATATTACCTGTTATATCTTCGTATGTCGCAGAGGTAGAGGATTATACGGTTATAGGTATGATTGATAGATTTGCAGGTTTATATGCCGACCCGAATTATTACTCAGCCAACATAATATTATGTAAATTTGCTTTATTGATGCTTTATCATAATAAAAAAATTAAGACTTCGTTCTGGGTTTATTCAATTGCTCTGTCAGTGTTTGGATTTATGACTGTAAGCAAGACATTTCTTGCTGTTTACATTATATATTTAATCACTTTGATTTTTACAGAATTTAAAGACAAAAAATACTTTTTTCTTTTTACAATATTCGCAGTAATAATAGCTGCATTCTGGATAATACAAAATTCTAATGAAACATTTTTTGTTAATTTGCGAGCCCGATTTGCTTACGATGATATTAACGGACTTACCACTGGACGAATTGGCATCGGAGATTCGTATTTGCATTATATTTTTTCCGACTGGAAAACGTTGCTGTTCGGACGAGGGTTGGGAGCAGATTTATTATTTGTAAACGGTAAATATATTGCATCTCATAACTCTTATATTGATTTATTATATTACTTTGGAATTGTCGGCAGTATTTTATTTGCCTTGATTATAGGTCTGATTATCTCATTAATAAATACAAACCGACGCAGAATTTTTTTGCAATATATGACATTAGCAAGTATTGCAATTATGTATTTTTCACTTTCGATATTACTATTTATTGATTTTCCTTTTCATTTAATCTTAATATTCTCATTATATAATATGGAGGAGTAAAATGAAAAAATATATTGGATTATTGCTTTATAATATAATCGGAAAACATTTACCCCTCTCGTATTCAAATATTCGTGTTGGACAGAAATCATTTAGATATTTTTGTGCAAAGCTGATATTAAAGGATTGCGGAAAAAATATTAACATAGAAAAAAACGCAAAATTTTCTTCTAAAATTTCAATAGGCGACAATTCGGGAATCGGCGAACGATGTTCAGTCGCCAAATGTCGTATAGGCAATAACGTTATGATGGGCAGGGAGTGCATTATAATCAGTCAAAACCACGATTTTTCACGCACAGACATACCAATGACAGAGCAGGGCTTCAGCGCAGAAGAGCCTCCTGTGATAGGCGATGATGTCTGGATTGGTCATCGCGTCATTATTTTACCGGGTGCAAAAATCGGTAACGGCTGTGTTATCGGAGCAGGAGCGGTTGTAACGGGAACTATTCCTGACTATAGTGTTGCGGCAGGTGTTCCTGCAAGAGTAATTCGTAAAAGAAAATAGCATATCGGTCGATTAAAAGGTGTTAATATGAATTTGATAACAGTCTTGCGCAGATATAAAGCAAAAAGAAAAATATTTAAAAATTCTTCGGCATATCCGGATTTATCGGTAAATCCTTCTGCCTGCATACTTAATGACGGCGATAAGTCGAACATAAAAATCAGCAGTAATTGTTTCTTGGGCGGAACGCTGATTGCCTTATGCGGAGGAAAAATATCTGTAGGAAAACACTGTTATATTGGAAACAGAACAAAAATAGGCGCTAAGGATTTTGTCAAAATAGATGACTACGTAATTATTTCAGATGAAGTAACAATTATGGATAATAATAATCATCCGACTTCACCCGAATTAAGAATGAAAATGTCTTTAAGCGGAGATTTCTACGGTGATTTATGGACATGGAGATACGCTGACAGCAAGCCTGTTACTATTGAAAAAAATGTATGGATAGGCAAACGCGCTGTAATTTTAAAGGGTGTTACTATCGGAAAAGGCTCAATAGTCGCCGAAAACGCTGTAGTTACTAAGGATGTTCCTCCCTTTGCAATCGCAGCAGGAAATCCTGCAAAAGTGGTAAAATACTTGAAAAATGATTCAGGTGAAAATTAATGAAGAGTTTAGGCGGAACTGCCGCGGATACTGTATATCTTACCATAACTAAATTATTTACTACACTTTCAGGTATCCTGATAACTAAAATACTGTCTGTCGGATTAAGCCTTGAAGAATACGGTACGTATTCGCAGGCACTTGTAATTATTTCTGTTGTTTCGTCTTTGATTTTTTGCGGATTGGGCGATTGCATTAATTACTATTACAACGGGAACGCTATATCTGATAATGAAGCAAAAAAGAAAAGAGTAGTGAATACAATCTTCCTGATTGAATATATCTTATGGCTTGTTTCTTTCCTTGCTATAGTGTTAGGACAGAATTTGATTGTCACCTTTTTTTCAAATCCTGCACTGGCTTCGTTAGCGATATTAATCGGTCTGAAGCCGGCCTTGGAAAACTTTTTATACTTTTATCAGGTTTTATTTGTTTCAATCGGAAAAGCAAGATTAATTGCCACAAGAAATCTTATTGTTTCAATCGGAAAAGTTATATGTATATTCTGCGTGATGTACTTCATTCATGAGTTATGGTTCATATTATTTGTTTTAATTATGCTGGACGTTATACAGCTGCTCATTTTTAAATTAATTTTAGGCAAACATAATTTTATTATAAATCCCTTTAAATCAAACCTTAAATTTATTCCGATAATTTTAAGCTACGGACTGCCAATGGCACTGTATTCCATAACAAATATGTTTTCGCGTGATATAGACAAGCTTGTCGTCGGCAATTTATCTGATGAGAGCACTTTGGCAATCTACACTAATTGCGCACGAATACTTCCATTTGATATTTTCGCAGTTTCTTTATCTACCATTCTTATACCTTACATAATAAGATACATCGGAAATAATCAGAAAAAGAAAGCAGTATCGGTTTTCCGCACCTATCTTCAGGCAGGATATTATACAGTCTGGATTTTTGCCGCCGCAGTTTTACTTGTGACAGATTTAATAATACCGTTTTTGTATTCTGAGCAATATTTATCCGGTAAAAATATCTTCATAATATACATCTTAGACAGTATGCTGAGATTTTCCAGTATGCATCTTATTCTGACTGCAACCGGAAAAACAAAAAAACTTATGTACTACTCGTTAATCTCTGTAGTTCTGAATTTTATATTGAATATTATATTATATTTTATTTTAGGTATTATCGGGCCTGCAATTGCAACCTTTGTTTCTACTCTCATCTATACAATGATGGTGTTGAACGCGTCTGCTAAAGAACTTGGAGTAAAGTGGACTGATTTGTTTATAAAACGTGACGTTATGTTAGTTTTACTGAAAATAATCATTGTAGGGGTGCCAATGTATTTTGCTGAGAAATTACTTCTTAATACAGGATTGCAGAGCTATATAGTTATGTTCATTATCGCGGGCATTTTTGTACTGATAAACTTTTTATGGAATTTTAAAAACATAAAAAATATTTTGCATAGAATTAACAGAATAAAGAGTAATTGATTATGGAGGAAGCAATCATGCAAAACGATTTGAATGAGATTACTCGTCAATCTGAATTAAATTCTGCAACGCTTTTTCAACATCAGGCGGCAATGCTTGAACTGTTAAAAATATTAGATGAAATATGCAAAAAATTAAATATTCCCTATATGCTGTTTGCGGGTTCTATGTTAGGTGCAGTAAGGCACAAAGGATTTATCCCATGGGACGACGACGTTGATGTAGTAATGCTTAGAAAGGATTATGAATATTTTTTAAAAACAGCAAGTGAAGAAATTGACAAAGAGCGGTACTTCATACAAGCGGAACATTCCGAACACTGGCCAATGTATTTTTCAAAATTAAGAATGAACAACACTACCTGTTTAGAGAAATATCACCCAAAGGATTCGTTAATTCATCAGGGCGTCTATATAGACATTTTTCCGTGCGACAATGCTTCTGATATTTCTTTCGTCAGGAAAATTCAGTTTTTGTGTTCAAAGATCGTAATTGCAAACTCCTTGGAAAAAAGAGGATATGACACAAACAGTATATGTAAAAAATTACTTCTTCTGTTTAGTAAAATTGCTCCGGTGAACCTGTTAAATAAAATCGCAAAATCCTGCAATAAAAATAGTACGAAGTATGTTCATACATTTTTCGGCGGTTCATCAAAGTATAATAAGAGCATATATCCCAGAGAGTGGTTTAAAAATATTATATACGCAGATTTTGAAAACAATAAGTTCCCTGTTTCTGCTTCATTTGATGAATTCTTAACACTGTTATACGGCGATTATATGACCTTGCCGAAAATTGAGGACAGATACTGTAAAAAACACGCGATACTGGTCGATTTGGAACATTCATACGAATATTATTCACATTTCAGAGATGAAATGAAATTTGAAGTGTTGACAAGGAGTATCAGATAATTTATGAATACATTAGAAGTGCTTTGTGTGACAATGCATCAAAAGGATTTCTCAAAAATTTCACAAATGAATATCTCGAGCGACGTGATTTTTGCTAATCAGACTGATACTACAGAATTTAAACAAATAAATTTTGATAATTACACTGCTAAAATGATTTCTACTAATACCGTCGGAGTAGGCAAAAACCGCAATTTGGCGCTTATGTATGCTGATGCCGATATTCTTCTTTTTGCCGATGACGATGTAAGATATTATGACGGTTACGAAAAAGCCGTATTAGAAGCATATTCAAAATATCCCGATGCTGATATGATTATTTTTTCAATGGATATTGTTAAAGACGGAAATATAATTCGTAAAATAAGTAACAAGGATAAAAGATTACATCGCTTTAATGCGATGAAATACGGAACTTGCGTATGCTCAATACGCAGAGAAAGCCTTGTCAAGAACAATATCTGGTTTTCTGCGATGTACGGCGGAGGAACAGAATTCGGACATGGTGAGGATACGCTGTTTATTTTGGATGCTTTCCGAAAAACACTGAAAATCTATTCTAACAGTTATGTCCTGGGAAGCTGTTCAAAAGATGAATCTACTTGCTTTAACGGATATAATGATAAATATTTTTTTGATCAAGGTGTGTTCTATGCAGGCGTATTCGGCATTTTAAAACGCATTATGTGTATTCGCATATGTATTAAGCGCTATAAATTTTATAAAGGCGAAATGTCATTTTTAACTGCGTTAAACCATACTTTTAAGGGAATAAAGTTTTATAAAAATATGTGATACACGTTATTTAATTTTTCTTTTATATTTAATTACCATACTCCTTTTTTCCCCTCACACCAAAAAATATAAAACGTCTTAAACTCCACGTTTAAGACGTTTTTTGTTATATCTTAGTATTAGTTGCATTTGCAATAAAATGTGGTATAATTATTTCGGAGGCAGGTTATGTCATATTCAATACAAATAGATTTGCACGGACAAACAATTGAAAGTGCGCGAAAAATACTTACAAGCCGTCTTAAAACCCTGCCGAATGACGTTCGCGAGGTAGTGGTTGTTCACGGATATCACAGGGGAACCTCTCTGCAAAATATGGTACGCTGTTACAAGCACCCAAAAATCGAGCGTAAAATTCTCGGACTTAATCAGGGAAGCACGATTTTCATAATCAAAAAACCGAACACATAATAAGGAGCAGTAATGAAAAACTTTATAGAATTGTTTAACGATGAGCATATTTCAAAGCTCAGACAACAAATTTTGTTTTCAGGACTCAGCGACCACGAAATTTTTATGTTTATTCAATACTCAAAGCCTCTTTATGAATTTCTGAAAGAGGGACAATCTATAAGAATAGACGGAAAATACAGCCATATGATTGGAATGGTGTTTTCGGGAAGCACCTATGTTTACAGTGTTGATTATGAGGGAAATAAGACGCTGCTTAAAGCAATAGACAACGGCGAGAACAGCGGTACTCTTTATGCAATGTTTGATTACTATAATTCTCTTATAGAGTTTACTGCAAAGGAGGAAAGCGATATTCTTCTGATGGCTCCTGAAACGCTTTTCATTGTCGAGGAAAAACTTGCTGTAATCCAGCAAAAAATACTTGTCAATATGATTGCTTCGCAAAGGCAAAGCTTTCTTGATATTTCAGAGCATCTTGCCTGTCTTTCACAGCGCAGTATAAAAAGCAAGGTTATAAGGCTTCTTAAAATATATTGTGAAAAAGAACATTCCTATACATTTTCCATACCGTTTTCAAGAGAAGAGCTTGCAAACTACCTTGCTGTTGACAGGGCATCTCTTTCACGCGCTCTGGGTGAAATGAAAAATGACGGAATAATCGATTTTAAACGAAATAACTTTACTATACTTAAAACAAATTATTTTAAATTTCAATAAGCGGCGGTGTTTATTTATATGAATTTTAAAACGGAAAAGTCTGTATTAATACTTGAGGGAGGAGCGCTGCGGAGCTTTTTTACCTGCGGAGTCCTTGATGTTTTTATGGAAAAAAATATCTACTTTCCCTGCGTATGCGGAGTTTCTGCGGGTTCTCTCTGCGGTATAAACTACCTTTCAAAACAAATCGGACGTACGGCAAAAGTAAATCTTGATTATGTAAACGACAAGCGGTATCTAAGCCTGCGCAGTCTGATAAAAGATAAAATGATTTTTAATTTTGATTTTCTTTTCGGCGAAATAAGCCATGAGCTTGTACCCCTTAATTATGACGCATTTTATAACAGCGAGCAAAATTTTGTTGCCTTTACAACTGACTGTCAGACAGGCAAAAGCGTTGCTCATGAAAAAAACATATGCGATGATATTTTAACTGCTTGCAGAGCGTCAAGCAGTATGCCCTTGCTTTCAAAAATTGTTGTGCTTGAGGGCAGAGAATACCTTGACGGAGGCGTATCAGACCCTATTCCCTATCAGTGGGCATTTGAAAACGGATATGAAAAGGTTGTACTTATACTCACAAGAGATATTAATTATCGCAAAAAGCCGCTTTCGCCGCTGATTAAAAAAGTCTATGCACAAAAATACAAAGAATATCCCGAGCTTCTTGAAACTATCTATAATATTCCCGGCCACTACAACAGTCTTGCAGATGAAATTCTAAAGCTTGAAAAACAGAACAAAATATTCGTCATAAGACCCGAAGAACCGGTAAAGGTAAAGCGAACGGAAAAGAACACAGAAAAACTCAAAGAGCTTTACAATATCGGCAGACAAACCGGCGCAAAACAACTTGAAGCTATGGTTAAATATTTAAGGGCATAACAGGGAATAATTTAAGCCATTCAAAAATAATTACATATCAATAAACGATTCATACGGAAAAATTAACATTTAATTATAAATTTGTATTGACTAACAATTATGTTCGTGATATAATTCTGAAAGATTAAGGGAGTAGTCGGCGCATAGTGCGTGATTAAGCCAACATACTTGAGTATTGAGCTCATGGTTTAATTTTAAATGACAAGACTTATCTGTCAGCAGCAGATGGGTCTATTTTTATCCTCTGTTGCTTACAATAGCAATGGGGGATTTTTTTATGGGTCTTTTTGAAATTTTTATTCTTGCTCTCGGTTTGTCAATGGACGCTTTCGCCGTGTCCGTGTGCAAAGGACTTTCGGTCAGGTCGCTGAAAACCAAACACTGCCTGACCGCGGGTATGTACTTCGGCGGATTTCAGGCAGGGATGCCGCTTTTGGGATTTTTGCTCGGAAAACAGTTTGAATGGCTGATTACAAGCATTGACCATTGGATAGCCTTTGTTTTGCTCGGACTTATCGGTGCAAATATGATAAGAGAATCGTTCGGAAAACCCGACGAACTTGACGACTCATTCTCTCCAAAAGCTATGCTTCCGCTGGCAGTTGCAACGAGTATTGACGCACTTGCAGTCGGCGTTACATTTGCGTGCCTGAATGTAGATATAATTCCTGCAATAAGTTTTATCGGTGCAACAACATTTGTTTTGTCTGCGGCAGGAGTAAAAATCGGAAATGTTTTCGGCGTTAAGTTCAAATCAAAAGCTGAGTTTGCAGGAGGAGCAGTTTTAATTTTAATGGGACTTAAAATACTGC
The DNA here is from genome assembly GCA_947624865.1 of uncultured Clostridia bacterium. Classification (GTDB taxonomy): domain Bacteria; phylum Bacillota; class Clostridia; order Oscillospirales; family Acutalibacteraceae; genus Ruminococcoides. Next base: position 10,365 of record CANQMH010000009.1, read on the forward strand.
TTGAACACTTGGGAATTATCACATTTTGATTACATATAAATCGGGGCGGTCTTTCGACCGCCCCTTATCTTATGGCATTTTAAAACTAATTCACCCTATTGCTCGGCGTTCCGTTTAAGAAATTTTTTATATTATCGGCAACAATATTCATCAGCCTTATTCTTGTTTCAACGGGAGCCCAGGCAATGTGAGGCGTCATAATACAGTTTTTTGCATCCATTAATATACAGTTTTCCTCCATGGGTTCGACTCTTAGAGTATCAATAGCCGCACCTCCAAGATGTCCGCATTGCAGAGAGTCATACAAATCGCTCTCAACCATAACTCCGCCTCTTGCAGTATTTACAAAAAGCGCCCCCCTTTTCATCTTTGCAAAAGCACTTTTGTCAAACATATTTTCAGACTCGGAATTTAACGGACAATGCACGCTTATTATATCGCTTTTTTCAAGCAGTTCATCAAAGCTCACAAAGGTCACATTCTCCTCCTCTTTAGGTGAACGGTTATAGGCAACTACATTCATATCAAACGCATTTGCAATTTTTGCAACCGCCTTGCCTATGTTTCCGAACCCGACAATTCCTATAGTTTTGCCCGAAAGCTCTCCGAGCGGATATACAAAAGGCGAAAAAGTTTTGCTTCGTTTCCAAAGGCCGTCGTGAACATATTTATTATAATTTGCAGTATTGTTAAAGTGTTCGAGTATCAGTGCAAACGTATGCTGTGCAACTGCATTTGTAGAATAGGAACCAGCATTGCAGACAGCTATTCCGTGTTCTGCACAGTAATCAATGTCAATGTTATTATATCCTGTTGCAAACAAGCCGATATACTTCAGATTTTTTGCAAGCCTGAGCGAATTTCTGTCAAGCTGAGTTTTGTTGCACACGACTATATCTGCATCTGCAATTTTTTCTGCAACTTCATCATATTTTAAAAGACCGTACTCAGCCACATCACCGAATTGTTTAAGAATATCGGCGTTTACAAGGTCATCAAGTACGGTCTGAGCGTCGGTCAAAACAATTTTCATAAAATCACCTCTAGCTATTAATACATTATACATTAAAAATTTGCAACTTGCAATTACGGAGAAGGTAATTTATAATTATATATCGGAGGTATGAAGATGTATAAAAACTATCTTTTTGATTTAGACGGAACACTGCTCCCTATGGATATGGAGCAGTTTACAAAGCTGTATTTCGGTTCTTTGTGCAAAAGATTTGTACCGGTTCTTAAAGTAGATGCAGACACGCTTGTCAGGGCTATATGGAAAGGTACGGGCGCAATGGCAAAAAACGATAACTCAATGCTTAATAAGGATATATTCTGGAAAACAGCGTCTGACATCTGCAATATGGATTTAACGCCGTATATAGAGCAATTTGATGATTATTATAAAAATGAATTTATTTTTGCAAAGCAGGCAACGGGATTTACTCCGTATGCAAAGAAATGCGTTGATTATATAAAGAAAAACGGAGGCAGGCTTATTGCCGCAACAAATCCGATTTTCCCGAAAATCGCGACGTACAGACGTCTTGAATGGGCAGGAGTTTCTCCCGAGGATTTTGAATTTATAACGACTTATGAGAATTCGGGCTGCTGCAAGCCGAATTTAAAATATTTTGAAATGATATGCGATGAATGCGGCATAAAACCCGAAGAAAGCATTATGATTGGAAATGATGTTGACGAGGATCTTTGTTCGGCACAGTTAGGATTTGATACATATCTTGTTACCGACTGCATTGTAAACCGTGAAAATAAAGATTATTCAAACTTTAAAAACGGAAGTTTTGAAAGCTTTTACAAATTTCTGACTGAAAATTGAACATAATAAAGCAGATTGCAAAATTAAGCGCACCCTATTTGTTAGAGATTGAGATATAATCTTTTACAAATGGGGTGCGCTTTAAATTATCCGCGGAAATAAATTAAATAAATGCAAAAAGTAAAAAAGATACAGCAAACAAAATAAAAGTTATTATTTGCATTATATTAAGGTTTTTAAGAAAATTATCCGTGGGTGGTTTTTCGCCTGTTTTATTTTCATATCTTTTACATTCATAAATTATTCCTACAAAAATAAAAATCAATAACATTGCAATGATAATATAAAACAAATAATAAAACCTTAGTATTTTAACATTCAAATATTTAATTAATAAACACATTAAAAAACAGGCAATTGCAGATAGGGGCGATAGCAGGCTCGTTCTTTTTATTTGTTCATAATCCGTTGCGTGCATTTGAAAATTTTCAAAGTAAAGTATCTCTTTATTTCCGTTTCTTTTATTATATCTAAAAACAGATATGAATTTTATAATAAAAACAATGCCCAGAAAAATAGTCATTAACATAGAAAATAGCATATTTCCTATAAGAGTTTCATCATCCCCATTGTAAAAATTATATGCTACAATTGTAGGAGCTGTTGATATAATATACCATAGTCCTATTAATGGAATAAAAATCATTTTTCTCAGTTTGCAATTCATATATTCCCGTGATGCCAGAATTGCTAATATTATAGAAATACTCCAAAATATAATAAACGGAATCAACTCAAAAAATGACGATGTTTTAAAAAAATTCAAATATGGAACCATTAATAAATAAACACTTGAAAAAAAGACATCGTCACAACAATTTATAATATCGTAAATTATATTTATTGCAGTAGAAAGAAATGTGAAGCTCATTAAAAATATTTCTATTAAATATATAATTTTAATTTTCTTATTGATTTTACCATTAGTTTTCATTTTTCTTACCCCAATATAAATTAAGACTATAAGTTACTGCAACCTTATAAGACAATTTAAAAATTAAAGTTGATAGATGCTTTGATGTTATGATACAAAACATCACCCGTATTAAGGAAATAAATAAAATATTAATAATACTCTAAATCATCAATTCTTTTTATTACATTCCCTAAAAGAACTACCAGCAATGCATGATATGAAATGTTCAGTATAGCAATAAAATAATCTGCCGGCAAAGCACAAGAAAAGAAATCTAAAAATATTAATATAACCTGAATAGCATAAAGACCTTTTCGTTTATAAAAATACGATAATAAAGGTAAAATGGTAAAGATTATAAGTTTAATAATAAGTGTTATTGTTGCTATAACCTTCCAATAAATATAAATATATTCTGATTTTATAAAAAGTAAATTTATACCGCATGAATTAATATTAATAATTCTAAAATAATTATCAATATCATAATAATCAAAAACACAGTTTATTATCGTAAATACAGGAAGTAATAATGCACAAATGAGACTTAGGACAGAATAAACTTTAAATTTTCTCATTATAAAATTCCTCCGACATAATCACCGCATTAATAACAACTTTCTATACCTTTCTGCACCATTGAATATTATAACTATATCTAAATTATAATTATAATACCACAATAATTCAAGTGTTTTATGCTTTATTTTACATTTTTCGATAAAAAGCTACATAAACTTAGATTAAAAATAAAAGAAATGATATTACAAATAAGATCAATGATATAATCTGCATAATACTTAATTTTTTTAAGAAGTTATTAGTCGGAGGGGGAGTCCTATGTTTTTTATAAAAAGATTTGCAATCATGTATTGTACCAAAAAATACAATTATAGCTAAAAGTGTTGTAAGTGCATATAAAAGACTAAGTGCCAATATATTTTGAAGTCCTAAATATTTAAAATATAGCGAAACTAAAAATATCCCTATCTCAATTACTGGCAAACCTTTTGCTGTGCGAGAAATCTGTTTGTAGCTTTTGGGTGCAAGTTGAAAATTTTCAGGTAATGGATCTTCTATATCTGTCACTACTTTGCTTCGCATTACTGTATTTTGGTCGGACCATTTCATTAACATTAAAGGAATAAACATGATTACAAGAATCATATAAATAATAGGATTATAATTTACACCATTACTCATAGCCAACACAACGCCAAAATACGAAAGCATAATCCATATTATATTTAGTATAGTAAATGGAGCTTTAGTGTTATTTATATTAAAAATCTCTCGTACTGATAAAACATAAAGAAGAATTGTAATTAAAAAGAACAACACTAAAATCAGTATTTCAAAAATATTTCCACTATTTATAAACCTGTTGTACGGAATGAAAATAAGGTATATACAACCTAAAAATATATTAGAACTACCTGTAAGAATATAGAAAATGATATTTGTAATCGTAGATAATATCATTAATCCCTGTAATCCCATAACCGTTCCATAGTAAAGTTTTTTCATTTACTCAATTCCCCACTTATGTTTATTTTGGTTTTCCCATATCTTTGATTGTACAATAAAATTGTTTTGAAAAAGCGGGGACAGCTTTATCAAAAACCGTCCCCTTAATTTGTATGTTTCTAACTACAATCTGTTTTAATACTGTTTTAATATAAATTTATTTAAAATATTTTACGCCGCTTTCAAAAATCTGCTGGTCTTTTTCAAACGGTACGTTTTTATAAAGATTTTCTCCCTTTCTTTCGCTGTGACCCATTTTGCCGAACACTCTGCCGTCAGGAGAGGTAATACCCTCAATTGCACATACAGAGCCGTTTAGGTTGTATGTAATACTGTCGCTCGGGTTACCGTTTAAATCAACATACTGAGTAGCAATCTGTCCGTTTGCGGCAAGCTGTTTTACAGTGTCAACATCAGCAATAAATCTGCCTTCACCGTGAGATACGGGAACTGCAAAAACATCGCCAGCATTCACATTGGCAAACCACGGAGATTTCACCGAAGTAACCCTTGTGTATGCCATATGCGAAATATGACGTCCAATCGTATTAAACGTAAGCGTAGGGTCAGTCGGCTTAAGCTCTCTGATTTCTCCGTAAGGAACAAGTCCGAGCTTTATGAGAGCCTGGAAACCGTTGCAGATACCAAGCATAAGACCGTCGCGGTTTTTTAAAAGCTCATTTACAGCCTCTGCAACACGCGGATTGCGGAATGTAGTAGCAATAAACTTTCCTGAACCGTCAGGCTCGTCACCACCCGAGAAACCGCCCGGAAGCATTATCATTTGTGACTTCCTGATGATTTCCTCCATCTTATCTATTGTTTCCTCAATTCCCTTTGAAGTGAGATTCTTTACGATGAGCATTTCAACTTCTGCGCCTGCTTTTTCAAAAGCTCTTGCCGTATCGACCTCGCAGTTAGTACCGGGGAATACAGGGATAAATACAGTTGGCTTTGCGATTTTTATTTCCGGTGCTTTTGTATTTCTTTCTGTATATAATTCTGCATTGACTGCCATTTCAGGGCATTCTGCCTGTGTTGGGAATACCTTTTCAAGCGGAGCGCGCCATTTATCGAGGATTTCAGAAATTTCAACCTCTTTACTGCCTGACTTGATTTTTCCATCATCAGTAACCACTCCCAAATCATAGCTTAATACACTGCTGTCAAGCTCAGCGCCGTCCTCAAGTTCAATAATCAGCGAACCTGAAAGCGGAGCAAACAGCTCGTCATTCGTGAGTTCTTTCGCAAACTTGAATCCGAAGCCGTTGCCAAAGCATGCCTTGCATACGCTTGCTGCCGCGCCGCCCTCTTTAACTACCGAAGCGGAGAGTACCTTGCAGCTTACACAAAGTGCGTAAACAGCCTTGTACATAGAAATAAGCTTGTCCCAGTCGGGCATAAGCGTCTCTTTGTTTTCGGGAACTGGAACATATATTACCTTTGAGCCGGAGTTCTTAAATTCAGCGGAAATCGTCTTTGAGGCTTTTGTCATTGCAACCGCAAAGCTTACAAGTGTAGGCGGAACGTCAATATCTTCAAATGAGCCTGACATACTGTCCTTGCCGCCGATTGACGGAAGTCCGAGTTTAAGCTGAGCCTGCATTGCGCCGAGAAGCGCCGCAGCAGGTTTTCCCCAGCGTGAGGGAACATCCTTGAGTCTTTCAAAATATTCCTGGAATGTAAGACGAGCCGTAAGCGGATTTGCGCCAATTGCAAGCAATTTTGACAGCGATTCCACTACTGCGTAAGCCGAGCCGTGGAACGGACTCCAGCGTGAAACTCCCGGTATATAACCGTAGCTCATTGCAGTTGCGTCATCTGTTTCGCCTTTTTCAAGCGGAATTTTAGCCGCCATAGCTTCCTGAGGCGTAAGCTGGTTCTTGCCGCCGAACGGCATAATTACCGTAGCCGCGCCGATTGAAGAGTCAAAGCGTTCCGATAGTCCGATTTGCGAGCAAACTTCAAGTCTGCCCATATTTTCTGTAACAGCAGTTTCAAACGGCATATTCTTTAAAGCTTTCGGGCACTGACTGCGGTAGCAGTCCTCTGCCTTGGGAGCAGTAATATATGCCTTTGCGACCTGCGTTACGCCGTTTGTATTAAGAAATTCTCTGCTGAGGTCAACTATTTTATCGCCTCTCCAGTTCATTGTAAGACGTGGGCTCTCTGTTACTACAGCAACGGCAGTTGCTTCAAGGTTTTCCTTTTCAGCCTCTGCAATAAATTTTTCAACGTCCTTTTTGTCAAGAACAACAGCCATTCTCTCCTGACTTTCAGAAATTGCAAGCTCTGTTCCGTCAAGTCCATCATACTTCTTTGTAACCTTATCCAAATCAACTGCAAGGCCGTCTGCAAGCTCGCCGATTGCCACGCATACGCCGCCTGCACCGAAGTCGTTGCATCTTTTTATGAGTTTTGCGACCTCAGCATTTCTGAAAAGGCGCTGAATTTTGCGCTCTGTAGGCGGATTGCCCTTTTGAACCTCTGCTCCGCAGGTTTCAATTGAACTCTCTGTATGAGCCTTTGATGAGCCTGTTGCGCCGCCGCAGCCGTCACGTCCCGTCCTTCCGCCGAGAAGTACGATTACGTCATCGGGAAGCGGAACTTCTCTGATTACATTTTCCTTTGGAGACGCACCGATAACTGCGCCGATTTCCATTCTCTTTGCAACATAACCCTTATCGTAAAGCTCCGTTACCTGACCTGTTGCAAGACCGATCTGGTTGCCGTATGAGCTGTAGCCGTTAGCCGCGCCTGTTGTTATTTTTCTTGAGGGCAGCTTTCCGTGCATAGTATCTTTAAACGGAATTGTAGGGTCGCCCGAACCTGTTACACGCATAGCCTGATATACATATGAGCGTCCCGAAAGCGGGTCACGGATTGCTCCGCCAAGACAGGTTGCTGCTCCGCCGAAAGGCTCAATTTCCGTAGGATGGTTGTGTGTTTCGTTCTTGAACTGAACAAGCCACTGCTCTGTTTTGCCGTCGATTGTTACCGGCACTTCAATTGAGCAGGCATTAATTTCGTCGCTTTCATCAAGATCGGGAATAAGTCCTTTTTTCTTGAGGGATTTCATACCGATTAACGCCATATCCATAAGTGAAACTATTCTTGCTGTGTCTTTGCCGTAAACCTCGTCGCGCGTATCGTAATACTCCTGCAAAGCATCCTCTATAACCTTGCCGAGAGCCGATTTTTCAATTTCTACTTCACTCAGTCGGGTAAGAAATGTTGTGTGGCGGCAATGGTCAGACCAGTATGTATCAATAACTCTCAGTTCTGTTACGCTTGGATCGCGGTGTTCCGTATCACGGAAGTAGTCACGGCAGAATTTTAAATCCGCAAGCGTCATTGCAAATCCCATGGAACCGTAATACTCCGCCATTTCTTCATCATTCCATTTTATAAAGCCCTCAACGCGCTTGACATCTTCGGGAACGGGAATTTCCATATCAAGCGTCTGCGGCTTTTCAAGAGAGGCAAGACGGCTTTCAACAGGGTTGATTAAATATTCCTCAACCTTTGTAAGCTCGTCGTCTGTTATGTCACCTTTAAGCGCAATTACCCTTGCCGTGAGTACCTTGCATCTTTCACCCTGAGTAAGAAGCTGAACGCACTGTTCTGCCGAATCGCCTCTCTGGTCATACTGACCGGGCAAATACTCCATCGCAAAAACTTTCCAGCCGCTTTCTACGGGCAAAGTTTCTTCATAAATAACATCTGCGTTCGGTTCGGAAAGAACAATGCCTTTGGCTTTGTCGTACTCATCTTTAGTAAGACCTTCAATATCATAGCGTACAATATAGCGCAGGTCTGTAACTGATTTCATACCAAGATTATGACGTATGTCCCAAAGAGTTTGCTTTGCAAGAACATTGAAACCGTCTTTTTTCTCAACAAAAATTCTGATTACATCTGACATAAATCATCGGCCTCCCATGTAATACTAAACTCGGATTAAAAGATTAAAATTTGAGTATAAATCATATTTCTATAATGATAACACGAAATACGTTAATTTTATTTCATTTAAGGCATTATAACAATAAAACCTCTGTGAAACTCGGCATTAAATAAGGGCGTAATACTTTTCAGTTACGCCCTTATTTCATATGTACTTTATTTCATATTTTCAGATGCAAATTTTATTTGTCAACTACGGGAATTTTTGTTCTGTCATAATCATCAAGTCTGTTGCCGTAAAGATAATAATTTGTTTCTTTTACAATAACAGGTGAAAGTACAATAACAGCGACTATATTCGGCAAAGCCATAAGCGCATTGAATATATTTGCCATAGTCCACACCAGATCAAGCGCGGTAATCGGGGCAATAAGCAGAACCAATACGAATATAATCTTATAAGGCATAACTCCCTTTTTGCCGAATAGGTATTCAATACATCGTTCTCCGTAATAAGACCAACCGAGAATTGTTGAAAATGCAAACAGTATGATTCCCACAACAAGAATAGGTGTACCTATAACGGGAATCTGCGCAAACGCATCGGAAGTAAGGTTTTCTCCCCCTCCGCCGATCACGTCAATTTTGGGATTTTTTATACAGGAGCTCACAATTACAAGACCTGTCATAAGACAAACCACAACCGTATCCCAAAAAGTACCTGTTGAAGAAACCATAGCCTGTCTTACGGAATTTCTTGACTGAGCAGCAGAGGCAACAATCGGAGCAGAACCCATACCTGATTCGTTACTGAACAGTCCCCTTGCAACGCCGTAGCGTGCAGCAAGCATAATTCCCGTACCTGCAAGACCGCCTCCTACAGCAGGAGGTGTAAAAGCCGAACTGCATATTGTGCATACTGTCTGCCAGAGAACATCATAGTTTATGCACAGGATTATAACACATCCGACAACATACATAATAGCCATAAACGGTACAAACTTTTCGCACACCTTTGAAATTGACTGTATTCCTCCGAAAATTACAAGCGCAACACAAACTGCAACTACTATGCCTGATATAAGCGCAACAAGAGAAACTTCAGAACTGAAAAAGCTGATTACAAGATTTCCGTCAGGATTAAACGTACTGTCCAAAACACTTGAAATTGCATTTGTCTGAACTCCGCAGCCTATTCCGAATGAAGCCAAAGCCGCAAAAACCGCAAACAGCACCGCTAACCATTTCATACTTCGCCTTTTACCGCCTATTGTCGGATGTATTCCGCGTTCAATGGCATACATTGCGCCGCCCTGCATTTTTCCGTTCTTTGTTTTTACCCTGTACTTTACGGCAATAAGCGATTCGGCATATTTTGTTGCAATTCCGAAAACACCAGTCAGCCAGCACCACAGCACAGAGCCTGCTCCGCCAAGGGCAATAGCTGTTCCTACACCTATAATGTTTCCTGTTCCTATTGTTGAGGCAAGAGCTGTTGTAAGTGCCTGAAACGGACTTATATCTCCGTCAACGTCAGGGTCTTTCGTTACCGACAGTTTAATTGCCTTAAAAGTTTTGCGCTGAACGAATTTTGTTCGTATCGTCATAAAAATATGAGTTCCCAACAAAATAATAATCATCGGCAAGCCCCACAGGAAGTTGTCAATATTAGATGCAAGCTCATTCAAAAAATCCATTCTATCTTCCTTTCCGTACATACGTATTTTTTTATTATCAGACTTTTCTGTCATATTTGCAGATTAACGTAATTATCCAAAGTTTACTGTTTCTATAATCCGTATAACGTCGGCAAGACCGTCCGCAACATCAATTATAAGCGGTCTTATTTCATCGTTCGGGCCGTCAAGGTCGGGCACCATTACCGTTTTACACCCTGCCTTGCTTGCCGATTTTATTCCGTTCTGCGAATCCTCAAGCGCGATACACTCCTGAGGAGCAAGTCCGAGCTTTTCGGCCGCAAAAAGATATATGTCAGGCTCAGGCTTTCCTCTTTTTACCATCGACGCACACACAATCTCATCAAAGTAATTGTAAAGACCGAGTCTTTTAAGATAGCTCTGCGTTCTTTCAGGAGCTGTTGCCGTTGCAAGCGCTATTTTGTAACCATTGTCTTTGAGGTATGAAAGCAGTTTTTCTGCACCGGGCTTTGCTTCTATTCCGTTATCTTCTATGTATTTATCCATAAGCTCAATGCGTTTATCGTGAACTGCGAAATAATCAAAATCCCTGCCGAAATATCCTTTGAGCCGTTCTATAGCAAACGTACGAGCCATTGAACGAATACTGAGCGCGTGATGTTTCTGCATAGGATAACCGAAAAAATTCGCAGCCTCGCACCAAAACCTTACATACAGCTTTTCCGTGTCAAGAATAACGCCGTCCATATCGGATATTACTCCTTTTATTTTCATCAAATCCTCCTGTGCAGATTTTGTCTTACAATACTCTGCTAATTTTAAATTTATATTCTTTTTCGTATATCTATTGTAATATTTACCGCCGCTATTCCTGCCGAAATGAGCAAAAGTGAAATGAGCGTTTCAATTCTAAAAACATTTTCGCCGAGTATTAATCCAGAAAGCACTGTGCCGAATACGGGTACGAGTAAGTTAAAAATCGTTATTTTGCTTGCAGGATTATATTTTAATAGTGCAGTCCAAATTGAAAATGCGGCGGCTGATACAAAAGCAAGCCACAGCAAAATTAAAATGCTTTCCGTATTGGAAAAACTCAGTTTTCCTCCGAACAAAAATCCTGCGGCAACAAGAACTGCTCCTCCTATAAAAAGCTGAAATGCTGTAATCTTTACGGGATTTCTTCCCTGCGCAATCTTTTTAGAAATAATATTTCCTGCCGCTGCGGAAACCGTTGATAATAAAATCATCACGTCGCCGAACATAGTGTCTGCGCTGACGCTTCCGCCGCCGTTCATTACCAAAACGCCGGCAAACCCAAGCACACAGCCTGCGATTTTCAGAAACGACAGTCTGTCGTTTTTAAAGAACAGAGGTGCAAACAGCACCGTAAAAAATGAGGCGCACGCAGTTATTATTGAAGTATTTGTTCCGCTTGTAAAACCTATGCCGATATATGTAAAAATATACTGCCCTGCGGTCTGAACAAGTCCAAGTACGGTTACGGGAAGTATATCTTTCTTATGCGTACAGGGAAGTTTTTTCTCCGAAAATATAAGAATTAAATAAACCATTATCCCTGCAAGGGCAAATCGAACCCCTGCAAATAACAGCTTTGACCCTATGTCGCTTTCTTCAATTGCAAATGAAGAATAACCGAGCTTTATAAACGGAAATGCAGTTCCCCACAGCGCGGTGCATAAAATTGCCGCCGCATAAGCTATTCCGCGTTTTTGTAAAAAGGGTGTTTTTGTCTTATCCATTAATTCACCGATAGTTCGTCAATATATTTGTTAACGCTGTCAACCGCATTTGCACCGTCGGAACACGCCGTAATAATCTGCCTGAGGGGCTTTGTACGCACATCACCTGCGGCATATAGGCCTTCAACCGATGTTTTTCCGCTTTCGTCTGCAATCACGTAACCGTAATTATCGGTTTCGGCAATATCCTTTACCGCCTCGTTTCGAGGAACAATACCCACAGCTATAAATACGCCGTCGGTCTCCAGGGTTCTGCCGCCTTTAAGCAAAACTCTGTTTACACTTTTTTCTCCGAGTATTTCCTGTAGTTCTGTTTCAAACATTATTTCAACATTTTCCGCTTCTAAAAGACGTTTTACAATAATATTTTCAGCGGAAAATCTGTTTCTTCTGTGAATTACCATTACCTTTTTGCAGATTTTTGACAGATACAGTGCGTCGGTAACGGCAGTATTTCCGCCGCCCACAACAAGCACAGTTTTATTGCGATAGAAAAAACCGTCGCACACGGCACAGTAGCCTACTCCCCGACCCAAGAATTCTTTTTCTCCTTTTATGCCGAGTTCGCGGTGAGTTGCTCCTGCACAGAAAATTACGGTTTTAGCCCTGTATTCATTTTCCGCGCATTTTACGTTAAATTCACCGTTTTGCTTTGTAATCAGCTTTACTTCATCACTTACCATAGGAGCATTAAGCGCCTTTGCGTGTTTATAAAATTTCTGTACAAGCTCAAGACCACTTACTTTTTCGAAACCTGTATAATTGTCAACGTCCTCTGTCTGAGTGATCTGACTGCCCATTGACGAAGCAATATCAACTAAAACAAAATCAAGTCCGCTTCTGGCGGCATAGACCGCCGCCGTAAGTCCTGCCGCACCTCCGCCTGCAATCAACAAATCATAAGTTTTATTCATATTTCATGCACTCCTTTTTTAATATGTAATAAAAGTTTGAGGCACGACATTTCATTCAATACTAATCATTGTATATTAATTATATCCCATTTATCTCTAATTTTTCATCAAAATAAAACGGAGCCGACCGTTATGAGTCAGCTCCTGCAATTTGTTTGATTTATAATTCTTCAACTCAGCCTTCTTTTACTATGTTTCTTATTGCCTTTGCAATATGCGGCTGTGTGAGTTCAAATTTATCAAGAAGTTCAAGAGCCGGGCCGCTGTAACCAAATCTGTCATTAACACCGATTTTTGTGACTTTAACGGGACACTCTTCGCTTGTAACCTCACAAACAGCGTCGCCAAGTCCTCCGATTACATTGTGCTCTTCAACAGTAATAATTCTCCCGGTCTCTTTAGCCGCTTTAACAATTATTTCTCTGTCAATCGGCTTGATAGTGTGAATGTTAATCAGACGTGCGTTTATTCCCTCAGCTTCAAGCTCTTTAACGGCCTTTAAAGCCTCGTTTACAACTAGACCTGTTGCAATAACCGCTACATCGTTTCCCTCGTGAAGAGTTATACCCTTTCCGAGTTCAAAATTGTAATTGTCAGGGTCATTAAAGCTGTCTATTGCAAGTCTGCCAAGGCGGATATATACCGGCCCGTTGTATTCAACAGCAGCTTTTGTCGCTGCCATCATCTCATAGTGGTCGGCTGGGTTTAACACAACCATACCAGGAATTGTACGCATAATGCCGATATCTTCAATACACTGATGAGTTGCACCGTCCTCGCCTGTAGAAATACCTGCGTGACTGCCTGCAATTTTTACGTTCAGATGAGGATAGGCAACAGAGTTGCGGATCTGCTCGAATGCTCTGCCTGTAGCAAACATTGCAAACGAAGCTGCAACAGGAATTTTTCCTGACGCCGCTAAACCGGCTGCAACTCCTATCATATTTCCTTCTGCAATGCCGCAGTCAAAAAATCTTTCGGGAAATTCCTTTTTAAAAATACTTGTCTTTGTTGCCGCCGCAAGGTCAGCGTCGAAAACGATTATATCTTTGTTTGTTTTGGCAAGCTCACACAAAGCCATACCAAAGCTTTCTCTTGTAGCCTTTTTAATTACCTGTGCCATCAGCAGTTACCCTCCAATCTGTCAATCTCAGCCTGAAGCTCGGCAGTTGCCTGCTTGTACTGCTCCTCATTTGGAGCTGTTCCATGCCATCCGACCTGGTTTTCCATAAATGAAACGCCCTTGCCTTTGACCGTCTTGGCAAGAATTGCAGTAGGCTTGCCCTTTACGGTCTTTGCCTTGTTCAGAGCGTCTGCAATCTGATTGAAGTCGTGACCGTCGATTTTGAACACTTCAAAACCAAAGGACTCGAATTTTTTGTCAAGAGGTTCAATTCCTGCAACATCTTCAACAGTTCCGTCAATTTGCAGACCGTTCTGGTCAACTATTACAACGAGATTATCAAGCTTGTTGTGAGCGGCAAACATAGCTGCTTCCCAAACCTGACCCTCTTCAACTTCGCCGTCGCCGAGAACTGTGTATGTACGATAGTCTTTGTTGTCAAGCTTAGCGGCAAGCGCCATGCCGCAGGCGGCAGAGATGCCCTGACCGAGCGAGCCTGTGCTCATATCAATTCCGGGTGTTCCCTTCATATCGGGATGTCCCTGAAGCATTGCTCCAACGTGACGAAGAACGGTAAGCTCACTCCAGTCAAAATATCCCTTTAATGCAAGAGTTGCATAAAGACTGGGACAGCAATGACCTTTTGAAAGCACAAAACGATCTCTGTCCTGCCAATCAGGATTTTTAGGGTCAACATTCATTTCCTTAAAATAAAGATATGTGAAAATATCAGCCGCTGAAAGCGAGCCTCCCGGATGACCTGATTTTGCATGAAATGTACCCAGAATTGCCCCCATTCTTGACTTAGCCGCAAGGATTTGAAGCTGCCTGATTTCTGAACTGTCCATTTTAACATCCCCCTGATTAGAAGTAATAAAATCTAAATAACATAGTAACACAAAGGATTTTATTTATTTTTCTTGTAAAGAATATAGTGTCGAATTTGATATTGAAACTGCGAAAAAAATAGGCTATAATTTATTTACAAATTAATTTGAGGTGAAAAATATGCTGTTGTGCACAGATGTAGGCAACACAAATATTAAATTTGCGCTGTATGATAAAGAAAAGCTTCTAATGAAACTTCGCTTTTCAACCAATCAGAACAAAACGGCAGACGACTATGCCGTAGATCTATATACAATTTTTCAAATTAATAATGTTGACGCTGAAAAAATCAGCGGTTCAATAATATCAAGCGTTGTGCCCGCGGTAACTGGACCTCTGAAAAACGCAATAAACACGGTAACCGGAATTGAGAGCCTTGTGGTAGGACCGGGAATAAAAACAGGACTTGACATTCGGCTCGACAACCCTTCAACCGTAGGTTCGGATATAGCCTGTATTTGCGTTGCAATTAAAGAGCAGTATTCCTGTCCCGTAATTATAATTGGTCTGGGCACCGCCACAACTATACTTTATATGAACGAAAACAAGGCTTACTGCGGAGGTGCAATTCTTCCCGGAATTCAGATTTCACTTGACGCGCTGACAAGCAAATGTGCGCTTCTGCCGTCGGTAAATTTTTCTTGCCCTAAAAAAATAATTGGCACAAATACGGCAGACTGTATAAGAAGCGGAATTATTCACGGTAACGCCGCTATGATTGACGGAATGATAGACTGCTATGAAAAAGACGTAAAACAAAAATGCACATTGGTTGCAACAGGAGGATTTGCGCCGACTATCATAAAATACTGTAAAAAAGATATTATCGTAAATGAAGACCTTGTTCTTGAAGGACTTAAAATTATTTATGAAAAAAACAAAAATTTATGATTGCTGCGTCTGATTTATTGTTTTATCAGAAATATTGCATTTTTTCAGCAACTGTGTTAATATGAATTCGGATAGTATTCGCTTTGAAACTGTACCGCTTTATTTTATATTATTATATTATGGCTCCGACCGTATCCGTAAGGAACGTAAGCGGAAAATAAGATTGATAATAGCTTTATTTGGCACAGGTAAGCGGGATTACTCTGTGCATATTTTTTTGCCCGAGTATTGCCGTGTATATATTGAGCAATCCCGTTATTCTCTCAGCGTAAATAATACTGAGCCCGTTTTAAATATGAATTAGTATAAAAATCGACAGGAGAAAACACCATGAAGAAAACTATTACAACTTTCAGACAAGCAAAAATGAACAACGAAAAGCTCACAATGCTGACTGCATATGATTACTCAACTGCCAAAATAATGGATGAAGCAGGCATTGACGCAATTCTTGTGGGAGACTCACTCGGAAACGTAATTTTAGGATATGAAAACACCATATCGGTAACTGTAGAGGATATGATACATCACGGCGCGGCTGTAGCAAGAGGAGCTAAAAATGCGCTTGTTGTTGTAGATATGCCCTTTATGTCTTACCAGACATCAGCATATGACGCGCTTATAAATGCAGGCAGACTGGTTAAAGAGGGTCACGCCGCTGCCGTTAAATTAGAGGGCGGAACCGAGGTTTGCGATGCAATAAAAGCCATTACAAACGCAGGAATTCCCGTTATGGCTCATCTGGGGCTTACTCCGCAGTCGGTAAATATATTTGGGGGATATAAAGTACAGTGCAGGGATGAAATCTCTGCAAGAAAGCTTATAAACGATGCAATAGCCGTTGAAAAAGCAGGCGCATTCGCCGTTGTGTTTGAGTGCGTACCTGCAAAGCTCGCCGCTCTTGTTTCCAATATACTGACGATACCTACAATCGGCATAGGTGCAGGAAACGGCTGTGACGGTCAGGTTCTTGTATTTCAGGATATGCTCGGTATGTTTTCGGATTATACACCTAAGTTTGTTAAAAAATTTGCAGACGTAGGCTCTGTTATGACAAAGGCTTTTTCGGACTATATAAATGAAACCAAATCGGGCGTCTTTCCTGCCGCAGAGCATGAATACAAAATTTCTGATGAAATTATTAAAAAGCTTGAGGAGGAGTTAAAATGATTAAAGTATCAGGCTGTATATCAGAAATAAAAACACAAATAAAAGAATGGAAAAGGCAGGGGCTTTCCATTGGACTTGTGCCGACTATGGGTTATCTTCACGAAGGGCATCAAAGTCTTATTAAAAGAGCAGTAAAGGAAAACGACAGAGTTATTGTCAGCGTTTTTGTAAATCCGATACAGTTTGCACCCGGTGAGGATCTTGAAAGCTATCCCAGAGATATAAAAAAGGATACGGCGCTTTGCGAGCAAACAGGCGCTCACTTGATATTTAATCCGACTCCCGAAGAAATGTATCCGAATGGATTTTCAACCAATGTTACAATGAGCGGACTTACAAAAGAGCTCTGCGGAAAAACACGTCCGACTCATTTCGGCGGCGTATGCACAGTTGTTAGCAAGCTTTTTAATATTACTGCTCCAGACAGAGCATACTTCGGAGAAAAGGACGCACAGCAGCTTGCAATCATAAAACGAATGGTAAAAGACCTCAACTTTGACCTTGAAATCGTAGGCTGTCCCATAATAAGAGAAGCGGACGGTCTTGCAAAAAGCTCGCGCAACACTTATCTTAATTCCGCAGAAAGAAAGGCGGCTCTGATACTGAGCAAGGCAATTTCTCTTGGAAAAGAAATGGTTAAAAACGGCGAAAGAAGCTCGACGGCTGTAATTAAAGCAATGACCGAAAAAATAGAAACCGAACCGCTTGCAAAAATAGACTACGTAAATATAGTCAATGCTGAAGATATAGAACCCATTGATACTATAAGCGGCAACATTCTTGCCGCAATTGCTGTTTATATCGGTAAAACAAGGCTGATTGACAACTTTATGATTACCGTCTGAAAGGAATGTTATTATGACTGTAACAATGCTGAAAAGTAAAATCCACCGTGCTGTCGTAACACAGGCAGACCTTAATTATGTGGGTTCAATTACTATTGATGAAAAGCTTTTAGACGTGTCCGGCATTATTGAATATGAAAAGGTGCAGATTGCCGATATTGATAACGGTCAGCGATTTGAAACCTATGTAATTGCAGGAAAACCCGGTTCGGGAATAATCTGTCTTAACGGAGCTGCCGCAAAATGCGTTAATAAAGGCGACAAAATTATAATTATGAGCTATGCGCAGCTTAATTCAGAAGAGGCAAAAGAACACAAGCCCACAGTAGTTTTTGTTGATGAAAACAATTGCGTAAGCAGAGTTACGTCGTATGAAAAGCACGGTCTTTTAAGCGATATGGAGGATTAAAATGTTCAGCGGAAAAAATGTTGTTTTGGGAATCACGGGCAGTATTGCCGCTTATAAAATGGCAAATGTCGCAAGCGCATTAGTGAAAAAGGGATGTAATGTTCAGGTTATTATGACGGAAAACGCAACAAATTTCATACATCCCATAACCTTTGAGGAGCTTACAAAAAACAAATGTATAACAGACACCTTTGACCGCAATTTTCAGTACAACGTTGCGCACATATCCATTGCAGAGAGTGCCGACGCCTTTTTAGTCGCTCCTGCTTCGGCAAACATAATAGGAAAAATTGCCGGAGGAATCGCCGACGATATGCTGTCCACCACCGTTATGGCGGCAAAATGTCCTAAGATTATTGCTCCTGCAATGAACACCAATATGTATGAAAACCCTATTGTAAAAGATAATATTCAAAAACTAAGCCGATATGGCTACACTGTAATTCCTCCTGCAACAGGCAGACTTGCCTGCGGTTCAACAGGCTGCGGAAAGCTTCCCGATGAAAACGTGCTTCTTGATTATCTTGAACTCGCACTTTCTGACAAAAAGGATTTTAAGGGTAAAAAAATACTCGTAACCGCGGGTCCTACACGCGAGGCAATTGACCCTGTGCGGTATATTACAAACCACTCATCAGGGAAAATGGGTTATGCAATTGCCAGAGCGGCTATGCTAAGAGGAGCCGACGTAACGCTCGTGAGCGGTCCCGTAAATCTTGCTCCTGTTCCCTTTGTAAAAACAATAAATGTTGTTTCCGCACAGGAAATGTTTGACGCAGTTGCTTCGCTTTCTGCTGAAAACCAAATTATCATTAAAGCTGCCGCAGTTGCAGATTTCAGACCTGCAACCGTTTATGATCATAAAGTAAAAAAGAATACCGATACATCTTCTGTTGACCTTGAAAAAACAAAGGATATTTTAAAATATCTCGGCGAACACAAGGGCAATAATCAAATAGTTTGCGGCTTTTCAATGGAAACCGAAAATATGATAGAGAACTCAAGGCAAAAGCTGATTAATAAAAACCTTGATATGATAGTCTGCAACAATCTTAAAGAAGAAGGCGCAGGATTTCAGACGGATACAAACAAAGTTACAATCATTGATAAAAATAAGATAATGCCTCTTGAGCTTATGTCTAAGAGTGAAGTTGCCGAAGAAATATTGGACAGAATAAATATGATGCTCTCTCATCAGGATTAAATTACTAAAAACGTGGTAAACGAGGTCTTTTTATGCAGGATAAAATACTTAAATTTCTCTCAAATAACGACGGCTATGTGTCGGGTCAGGATATTTCCTCATCACTTGGAGTATCACGTCAGGCAATCTGGAAATCAATAAATGCTCTTAAAGAAAGGGGATACAAAATTGATTCTGTCAGAAATAAGGGATATCGACTTGTTTCTTCGCCTGAATATCTGAATGAGAGCAGTATAAAGAGCTATATGAAGAACAAAATAATCGGCAAAAATCTTATTGTTCTTGACTCTGTAAACTCAACAAATGATTATCTTAAAAAACTCGGAAGCGAACAAAACTGTGAAAGCGGCACAGTTGTTGCAGCCAGAGAACAAAACAAGGGAAAAGGCAGGCTCGGCAGAGTATGGCAGGCGAAAAAAGACGACTGCGTTATGTTTTCATTCCTTCTGCGTCCTAACATTGCACCCAGCGAGGTTGCTTCTATTACTCCGCTTGCAGGTCTTGCCGTGTGCAAGGCAATCCGCGAATACACAAAACTTGACTGTATGATAAAATGGCCCAACGACATAATTGTTGGCAGAAAAAAGCTTGTGGGTATTCTCACTGAAATGAGCGCCGAGTTTGATGCAGTTGAATATGTAATAACGGGAATAGGCATTAATGTTGACCAAGCCGTTTTTCCCGAAGAAATCGCCCACAAGGCTACATCAATTTTGCTTGAAACAGGCAGGCATATAAACAAAAGTGAAATTTTGGCGTGTGTACTCGGGAACATTGAAAATGAGTTCATAAAAAATGACCTGAAACTTACCCCTGCTTCCATTGCAGAATATTCCGATATGTGCGCAACTATCGGCAGAAGCGTCACATTTCAGCGCGGTACCCGCAGGATAAGCGGAATGGCAGTAGGAATTGAAGCTGACGGCGAACTTAAAGTAATGCTGTCTGACGGTTCAATTTGTAAAGTTAGCTCGGGAGAAGTAACCGTTCAGGGCATTTACTGATTTTTATATTTTTAAAGTCATATATCAAAACACATTATATTTTACATAAAAAAACGGAGCAAAATTGCTCCGTTTTATTTTTATAATATTTTATTCGTCTCTGCCGCAGCACTTTTTATATTTTTTGCCGCTGCCGCACGGGCAGGGGTCATTTCTGCCGATTTTTTTACCCTTGCGGACGGTTTTATTTGCAGTATCTGTTCCGTCTGACGATGTCTGAGTAGGTTTTGCTACCTGTTCACGGCGCAGCGCAGCCTGAACAGCATTCGGCTGAGACTTATTTCCTTCGCCGTTATTCAGTATAACCTGATGAGCTGCCGCAGCCTGCTTTTCAGCGGCCTTTCTTGCCGCCTCTATTGCTTCCTGACGTTTCTGGATTTCATAAACACGCTTTGGCATAACAAGCATAAGCTTGACTGTATCTTCACGGATGTTTTCAATCATCTCGTCGAACATATCAAAGCCCTCTATGCGGTATTCAACAACTGGGTCGTGCTGACCGTATGAACGAAGCCTGATTCCCGATTTGAGCTGTTCCATATTATCAATATGATCCATCCAGTGTGTATCAACGCTTTTGAGCAAATATACACGCTCCATTTCACGGATTGTTTCGGCAGGGAGAAGTTCCTCGTTTTCCTTAAACAATTCAAGTGCGTCATCAACAATCATCTGCTTGATTTCGTCGGATTCCATTTCCTCAAGCTCGTCAAGGTCAAATTCATACTTGCTTTCGTCTTTTATAATCCAGCCATTGTAATAATCCTTGAGGCTCTGAACATTCCAGTTTTCGTGAGGTCCGTCGGGAAGATAGTGCTTAATTGACGTATCAATTGTATCCTCAACCATTTTGAGAATTGTATCATGCAGATCTTCGCCGTTTAGCACTTGGTCGCGCTGACCGTAAATAATTTCACGCTGACGGTTCATAACGTCATCATACTGAAGAACGTCTTTACGAATTCCGAAGTTGCGAAGCTCTACCTTTTCCTGAGAGCTTTCAATTATATTTGAAAGCATTTTATTCTCAATAGGCATATCCTCGTCAACATTCATTCTTTCCATCATCATTTTCATTCTGTCGCCGCCGAACAAGCGCATAAGGTCGTCTTCGGTTGAAAGGAAGAAGCGGCTCACACCCGGGTCGCCCTGACGTCCCGAACGACCTCTGAGCTGATTGTCAATTCGGCGTGACTCGTGGCGCTCTGTACCGATAATCATAAGACCGCCTGCTTCGCGCACCTGCTCTGCCTCGTCTTTCATTTCGTCCTTATATTTTTCATTTAGCTCGCGGAACGTATTTCTTGCGCTGATGATTTCTTCATTATCTGTTTCAGCGTAACCGGTAGCTTCTTCAATAAGTTCTTCAGGGAATCCCTGTTTGCGCATTGACGCTTTAGCCATATACTCGGCATTACCGCCCAGAATAATATCCGTACCACGGCCTGCCATATTGGTGGCGATTGTAACTGCGCCGAGCTTACCTGCCTGTGCAACGATTTCCGCTTCCTTTTCGTGCTGTTTGGCATTGAGAACATTATGCTTAATGCCGCGCTTTTTTAGCATTTTTGAAAGCAGCTCCGACTTCTCGATTGAAATTGTACCCACAAGCACAGGCTGACCCTTTTCGTGAGCCTCGCAAATCATATCAATAACGGCGTTGAATTTGCCCCTTTCTGTTTTATATACCGAATCGGGCAAGTCTTTACGAAGTATAGGTTTGTTTGTTGGAATTTCAACAACGTCGAGCTTGTAGATTTCTTCAAACTCCTCAGACTCCGTCTGAGCAGTACCCGTCATACCTGAGAGTTTTTTGTAAAGTCTGAAGTAGTTCTGGAATGTGATTGTAGCAAGAGTTTTGCTTTCGCTCTGTACCTTTACTCCCTCTTTTGCCTCAATAGCCTGATGCAGGCCCTCGTTAAAACGTCTGCCGTACATAAGACGTCCTGTAAATTCATCAACAATGATAACCTCGCCGTCTTTTACAACATAATCAACATCAAGCTTCATTACGCCGTTTGCCTTGATAGCCTGATTAACGTGGTGCTGAATTGTAAGGTTATCCGGGTCGGTAAGATTTTCAATGCCGAAAAACTCCTCTGCTTTTTTTACACCGCTTTGTGTAAGAGTTGCAGTTTTCTGCTTTTCGTCAACAACATAGTCAATGCCGTTTTCCTCGTAATACTGCTCCATATCCTCTTTTGCGTCAAGCTCGGCAAAACGCTGAATTTTAAGAGTTTTGGCAAAGTTATCCGCCTTTTCGTAGAGGTCGGTTGACTTATCTCCCTGACCTGAAATAATAAGCGGTGTTCTTGCTTCATCTATGAGAATCGAGTCAACTTCATCGACAATGGCGAATGCGTGCGGACGCTGAACCTTCTGCTCTTTGTAAACAACCATATTGTCACGAAGATAGTCAAAGCCCAGCTCATTATTTGTACCGTATGTAATGTCTGCGGCATAAGCCTCTTTTCTGTCCTCATTTTTGAGTTCGTGAGTAATAAGACCTACCGTCAGACCGAGATATCTGTAAAGCTTGCCCATCCATTCCGAGTCACGGCGTGCAAGGTAATCATTGACCGTTACAATGTGAACTCCTTCACCGGTAAGAGCATTAAGATATGCAGGCAGAGTTGCCACAAGGGTTTTACCTTCACCTGTTTTCATCTCGGCAATTCTTCCCTGATGAAGAACGATGCCGCCTATTACCTGAACGGGGAAGTGCTTCATTCCAAGCACTCTCCAGCCTGCTTCGCGGCAGGTTGCAAATGCCTCGGGAAGAATGTCATCGGTAGTTTCTCCGTTTGCAAGACGTTCCTTTAAGATTGCAGTCTGATTTTTAAGCTCACTTTCGCTCATCTGAGCATATTTATCTTCAAGGGCAAGCACCTTGTCGCAAATCGGCTGTACGCGCTTAACCTCTCGCTTGCTGTAGTTGCCGAACATTGCCTTTAAAAAATTCATTATATTCTTTCCTTTCTTTGATAAAACATCAATAAATTCCCGACCGGATTATCCTTATAAGGGTATTCTTAATATTCTCTTTGCTATGTCAAAATTAATCAGCTTACTGCTTGCGCACCCAAGCTTTTTGCCGCCTGAATCATAGCGGCTTCAACAACAGGCCCCGCATAGGTAAATCCAAAGCCCGAATCCTCTACTACACACGCAAATGCAAGCGGACAATCCTCGTCCTTTGAATATCCTACCATCCAGGCGTTGGGTTCTTTATCTTTTCCGACCTCGCCCGTTCCTGTTTTTGCACAAACGGTTAGACCTCCGAATAAGTCGTCGCCGTAATAATCGGTTATAGTGTATCTCATAAGCTCGTCAAGCTTTTGAGCTGTATCGGCGTTAAACATTTCTCTGCCGTCTTTGCCTGAATTTATGCCGATTGCCGACAAAATCGAATCTGCTCCGCCCTCTACAAGACGGGGATTCGTTGCTTTTCCGCCGTTTGCAATCGCTCCGCAGATTATAGCCATCTGCATAGGGTTAACCTCGTCGTTATACTGACCTACGCCCGACCAGGCAAGCTGGTTTGTGTTTGCCTTTGAAACATCGTAATGTCCCTTTATTGTGTTGACTCCGTCAACATCAAACGACATATTAAGTCCTATTTTCTCTGCCGTTTCATTCATTTTTTTTGCGCCGATCTCAACGGCAAGCTCGGCAAATACTATGTTGCAGGAATGTGCCATAGCCTGCTCAATATTAACTGTTCCGTGAGGTTCAACACAGGTTATGTCGCTGCCACCTATCTCCTCGCTGCCGGAACACTCCCATGTTCTTTCATATATGTCGGGAATATTCTCAAATGCCGCGGCGGCAGTTACTATTTTAAAAATTGATCCCGGTGTATATGATGACGATAAAACATTGTCAAGATAAACACCTTCGTACTCGCTTTCATTTTCCTCAGTAATTTCGGGAGGTGCCTGAGGGTCATATGCCTTTGTGCTGACCGAGCAGATAACATCTCCTGTTTTATAATTATATATTACGCACGCGCCCTTTTTGTCATAACTGCTTAAAGCGTCATACGCCGCCGCACAGGTCTTGGCGTCAACAGTAAGCTTTAAATCGCTTGACTGTCTGAGCGACTGAGGCATATTAAGTCCCCATATGAGGCTGTATCCAGTAAGCTGAGAGCGATACATACTCTGAGCCGCCGTTGATATATTCAGGCTGTTATCGCCCACAACATGCAAAAGGGCTTTTCGCACGCTTTCACTTTCGTTATATACCCGCTCACCGTCAACCGTCTGGGCAAGCACTTCATCGTTTCTGTCAAGAATTGCTCCTGCCTGCTCAAGACCTCCGCTTCCGGAAATATGAGCATTATAGGGCTGGTCAACCCAATCGTCGGCGTTCATTACAAGCTGAAACGCAAAATAAACCATTCCGCATATAAATGCAATTGTAAATGCAAATATCAGCGTACTTCTGCGAAGCACTCTTTTCATAAAACGCCGTCCTTTCTTTTGTCTTATATAATGTTAAATGTTTACTATCTTAATTTACGGCTCTAAAGTTCTTTGCCGTCTTTATTCACGGAAACCTAAACTGATGTCATGTAACAAAATTTATCGCGTTATATCGCGTTATAATTTTATCTCTTTACCGCGTATGTTCTCTCGTCTGCCGCTTTTATAAAGGCAATCAGGCCCCAGCACGCAATTATACTTGAACCGCCGCTGCTTATAAACGGAAATGTAACGCCTGTAAGCGGAAGAATATCGGTTGCTCCGAAAATATTAAGGGAAAGCTGAACTACAAGAAGTCCTGCCGCACAGCAGGCTGTAATTGAATAAAATGTACTTCTGCTTCGGGTCGTAATCGCACGGGCATAAATTACCAGCGCACCAACTGCAATTGCAAGCGTTATGGCGACTATAACGCCCATTTCTTCGGAAACCAGTCCGAATACAAGGTCGCTTTCGGAAGCCGCAACCTGTTTTAAAAAGCCGTTGCCTATGCCAACTCCGAACAGTCCTCCGCTTGCTATAAACGTAAGAACGTGAGCCTGCTGATAACCCTCGTTCTGCGCATACTCCCAAACGTGTCTCCACGCTTTGAAACGGTCTGCAACATACGGTTTAAATCTCAGCACAAACGTCACGCCGAACGCCGCCGCCGCAACTGCAAGAATTATAGTTTTAAAATCGCCCGAACGCATAAATGCAATGAGCAGAAATGTTACAAAGAATATCAATGCAGTGCCGAAGTCGCCCATCAGAGCGAGCAAACCTACGCATATAACTGAAAAGATGATAAATTCAATAAGGTTTTTGCTTGTCTGCAACTTATCGAGCGAGCTTGCACCTATGAAAATATAAATTATCTTTACAAGCTCCGACGGCTGAATTGAAATTGAACCTATATAAATCCAGTTTGCCGCGCCGTTCGTGATTTTACCAAACACAATACTCATCAGCAGTAATCCTACTGCCAATATCATCATAGGAAATCTTAATTTATTAACCTTGTCGGGATCCTCAATCAGCTTGATAATTACGCAGAAAAGCACCATTCCGATCGCCGCCGCAATAAGCTGAACATACGCCGAGCGCTCAACCTGCCTTACAAGCAGCATTACGCCTGTTCCCGTCAGAAACAGAGCCAGCGCTTCAAGCTCAAAATTTACGCGTCTTAATATAAATGAGGAAACAAAGAAAAATCCCCATTCCACAGCCGCAAGCGCTCCGAACAGCGCAAGCGGAGAATATATATTTGTGCCGTCATTCCAATACATTGCTTCTACACACATAAAAAAGTGGAAAATCGTTACTAAAAGCATCAGCTTCCACGATTTTATGGCAGGCTTGTTGCTTACTCTTGAAAAGAACCAGCTTGCTCTCAGATTTTCGTCGTACTCCTCGCCTCTTTTGAACTCAAAATCCGAATTTCCGACAGTAATCGTATCGTCAATGAGAACTCGTGTTCTTCCGCGGGTCTTCTGACCGTTTAAATATGTACCGCTTTTTGAACCTGTATCGGTTACAAACCATCCGTCCTTGCGCCTTAACAGCACGCAATGATTTCTTGAAACCGCAGAGTCGTCAACAACAACGTCGCTTGACTTGCTTCTGCCGATTGAATTTTCCCAAAACAGCACAGGAAGCTTTAATCCCGTAGCAGGGTTGTAAAGTGTTACAAGCGGTTTTTCTGGACGTCTGCGGCGTCGCATTGCGGCATAGCACTGATATACTATAACTATGGCATAAACAGGCATTAACATTCTCAGTGCAACAACGCCGATGTCAAATATTACCGATATATCTAACACGCTTTCCACTCCTTTGCTTCCCGAATTTTATATCAATAAACAAACGGCGGTTTCTTCCGCTCTGTCTGCCTTATTCTGCACAATCTGCAAAGTAATGTATAATCACAATTATACAGTTTAAATAATAATGCAAAACGGCAAAAAAGTCAATATTTTTAGTCAGGCTGTTTATCCAGAGAACATATATCGGATATAACATAATAAACAGACTTCGCAAACAAAAAAGTCGGGCAACCGATTCCTTCGGTAAACCCGACTCTGTATTGCTTGCATTATATCATTAATTATTTATCTTCCTGAAGCGTTACCTCAAATTCGCCCTCGCTGCCGTCAGACACTCTGTAGTATTTTAATTTTATTTTATCACCTGACTTGTGTGACTCAAGTATTTCATAAATATCGGCAAATGAAGTAACGGTCTGACCGTCTGCTTCGGTTATTATGTCTCCTGTTTTTAGCTCTGTACCGTCGCACGGTCCGTCCTCGGTAATTTGCTGGACAAGAATGCCCTGAGGTATATTATATGAGCTTGCAGCCGGCGCGGTAACTGCGTTGCCCGAAATTCCGATTTTGACTCTGCCTTTTATATATCCGTCCTTTATAAGGTCGTCAGCTATTGCTTTTACGGTTGCGGAGGGAATTGCAAAACCCATTCCCTCATATTTTTCCGAAACAATTTTTGAGGTTGCAACTCCGATTACCTGACCATATAGATTTACAATAGGACCGCCCGAATTACCGGGGTTAATTGCTGCGTCGGTCTGAATATATTTTACAAGGCTTGTTGATGATAAATCTCTGTTTACGGCAGACACAATACCCTTTGTAATAGAATTTTGATAGTCAAGTCCTCCGGGATTTCCCACAGCTATAATATCTTCGCCAAGTTCAATTTTCTCTGAATCGCCAAAATAAGCGGCTTTCATATTCTTTGCGCCGTCAATTTTCAGAACTGCAATATCTGTTCTTGAGTCAAAACCTACAACTCCGGCATCAAAGGTTTTGCCGTCGGAAGTAACCACCTGAATAAGATAGAGTGTTTTGCTGTTTCCTATAACGTGTGCATTAGTAATTACGTAACCGTCTGATGTGATAATAATTCCGCTTCCCTGAGAAGAACAATTTTCAACCGTAGTAATTTTATCTGAATAGCAAACAATTCCTACCACCGAATCCGAAACCATATTAAATGCCGATTCTGCGGTATATGATTTGTTTGTAGCCGCATCCTTAGGCTTGCTTTGAAGTGTAATGCCCTTAAAATCGGGATTTATTTTGTCACTGTAATCGGAACTCTCGTGATTAGTCTGAGGAGCCGTTTCGCCTGACTGCGGAATTGTATATCCGGGTACAGTATAACCGGGAATAGTAAAACTGTAACCGCCCTGTGCGTCCTGTCCGCCCGAGGATGTATTTGAAAAGTTGGTTGAAACAGAATAAATAGCTATTCCAATTATACTGGAAACAAGCAATGTGCAGAGAACTATTATTATTACGATAAGTCCTGCGCTCATTTTTCTTTTTGGAGCAGGAGGTACGGGAGCATAAGGCATTTGCGCACCGTAACGAGGATACATATTACCCGCAGGAGCACCGTAGTTATTGACGGGGGGCTGAGAGTTGTAATGCGGCTGAGCATTATAATTTTGGTATCCGTTCTGTGGATTTCCCTGCTGAGCATATTGAGCATATTGGTAGCCTGTGTTGAATTGAGGATAAGAATAATCATTATTCATATTTGAATTTGAAGCAGAAGTATAATTATTCTGCGGATATTGCTCATAATTTCCAAAATCAGGCTTCTGAAATTCCTGCTGTGCATTATTAAACTGAGGCTGTCCATAAGCATTTTGATTGTTTCCGTTCTGCATATTGACGCTCTGATCATTGGAGTTGTGCGAGTTGGAAATGTCGTTTATATTTTGCACCTCAGTGTCTGACGCGGAAAAAATATCATTCTGTACAGCGTTATTATGTAAAACCTCCTGCGTTTCGGCAGGCTGCTCACTGCTCTTTTCCGTAAACGGCTTTTGCGGCTCTTCGCCAAATGCTGTATTATCATAAAAATTATTATTATCCATATCGGTTTCTCCTGTGATAATAGTTTTATAGTTTTATTTACCTGTTAATTATACAACTTTGCAGGTCTAAAAGCAACCGCGTTATGTAATAAGAATGTGAGTTTATTCTGAATATTTCGTGATTATTCATTAAAATAATACATATAAATCTCAATATTTTTAAATTGTTAAAAAATTATCAAAAAGTTTTTGCAAAAGTCTTTATATTTAAAGGAAAATATTGTATAATAAAATCAACTCGGCAGATAATGACGTTTGTCTGCGGAAATATATTTTAAAGGAAGATTAAAATGCCATTAGTAAACGCTAAAGAAATGCTTACAAAAGCAAAGGCAGGACACTATGCAGTAGGTCAGTTCAACATCAACAATCTTGAATGGACAAAATCAATACTTTTAACAGCTCAGGAGCTTAACTCACCTGTTATTCTCGGTGTATCCGAAGGCGCAGGCAAATATATGTGCGGCTACAAAACCGTAGTCGGCATGGTAAACGGTATGCTTGATGAACTCGGAATTACAGTTCCTGTTGCTCTTCACCTTGACCACGGTTCATATGAGGGAGCTAAAAAGTGCATTGAAGCAGGATTCAGCTCAGTTATGTTTGACGGCTCGCACTATCCGATTGAAGAAAACATTGAAAAGACAAAAGAACTCGTTGCAACCTGCGAAGAACTCGGACTCTCAATTGAAGCAGAGGTTGGTTCAATCGGCGGCGAAGAAGACGGCGTAGTAGGCGCAGGCGAATGTGCTGACCCTGAAGAGTGTAAAATGATTGCTGATTTGGGAGTAACAATGCTTGCAGCCGGCATCGGAAACATTCACGGCAAATATCCTGCAAACTGGCAGGGACTCAGCTTTGAAACTCTTGACGCTATTCAGAAACTTACAGGAGATATGCCACTTGTACTTCACGGCGGCACAGGTATTCCTGCTGATATGATTAAGAAAGCAATTTCTCTTGGTGTGTCAAAAATAAATGTTAACACAGAGTGTCAGCTTTCATTTGCAGCGGCTACAAGAAAGTATATTGAAGAGGGCAAAGACCTTCAGGGCAAAGGATTTGACCCAAGAAAGCTCCTTGCTCCCGGCGCAGAAGCTATTAAGGCTACGGTAAAAGAAAAAATGGAACTCTTTGGTTCTGTAGGCAAGGCTTAATAAAGTTTAATTTAAAATTAAATAAATTATATGGGCTGTCTGTATAACAAATCGTACAGACAGCTTTCTTATTTGTTTTATTTTTGCATTGACATTTTAATAATTTTATGTTACAATATGTCACATAATAAAAGTATATGTAATAAATAAACTTAAAACTCGCTAAAATTTTTCCTTAATTAAACTAATTCTGTTTTTACACCGCGAAAATCCGCATTTAATCGGGTTTTCGCGTTTTTTTGA
>CANQMH010000010.1 GCA_947624865.1 uncultured Clostridia bacterium
TAAAGTGCTGCACGGCGATAGTCGCCGATAATTCTGCCTCTGCCGTAAGCGTCCGGCAAGCCTGTTATTATGTGGTTTGAACGGCATCTTCTCATTTCGGGAGTATATGCGTCAAAAACGCCTGCATTATGGGTTTTTCTGTGTTCAGTAAAGAATTCTGTAACTTTAGGATCAACCTCATAGCCGTTCTCCTTGCAGGCTTTAACCGCCATTCTTATTCCTCCGTAAGGCTGAAGCGAACGCTTGAGCGGCTTGTCTGTCTGCAAGCCGACAATCTGTTCCTTGTCTTTATCAATATATGCCGCACCGTGCGAAGTAATTGTTGATATGATTTTTGTATCCATATCAAGCACGCCGCCTGCTTCAACTTCCTGTTTTTTCAGCTCGCTTACCTTCTCCCACAAATCAAGTGTATTTTGTGTTGGTCCTTCAAGAAAATCTCCGTTGCCGAAATATGGTGTGTAATTCTTTTGTATAAAATCTCTTACATTAATCTCATTTTCCCATGCTCCGCTTATAAAAGTTCTCCATTCGTGCTTCATAACCATACCTCCGTTAAATTTTATACAAATAAAAAAGCCGACCTAATCTGAGCTATTCGCCCAGACGGTCGGCAATCATCTGTTATACTCCATGTGGTTAAATCCACTGTTCCGTCAGTCATATAACATCTTTAAAATAACATTTTTATTTTTACTTGTCAAGCCATTTCGGACAAATAAAAAATTTTTGTGTTTAGCAATAAATTTACTTAGAAAAATACATTTTTTTAAGCAGTTTTTTGCCCGTGGCTGTTCTGAATATTCTGTCATATGAATTTTTTACTGTCTGCGCTCCTGCTCCGTCCTCATAAAGATTCACAAGAAAATCCGCCTCAACAAGAATCTGGTATGGAAGCGAATCAATATTATTATATGTATGATGGTGTCCTACTATGTAACATACTTTTTCAATAAAACTTTTCTCATATCCGAGGTTTGTTAAAAGAATTTCTGCCTGAGCAGGACCCTCCAGCTCCTGATACCTGCCTGCACTTGAATTGTACTTTTGCTCGCTGATTTTTATTCCTATATCATGCACAATTGCAGTAACTTCAAGAAGATTTTGGCTGTCAGCATCAAGTCCTTCTGCTTCTCCGATTGTTTTTGCAAATGAAAAAACTTTAAGAAAATGGTTTATTCTTCTTAAATCAGAACCATAATATTCTATCATGGCCTCGATTACTTTTCCTGTTTTGATCATATTATCACTTTTCCTTTTTCGGAAGCTTTCTGATGTATGCAAATGTCTTTTTTTCACCCTCGTCCCTGAGCATTACAAGCAGTTTTTCAAGAAGCTCCTCTGTTCGTGGGTGCAATCTGTTCTTTCCTTTAATTCTCAAAAAATAATTATACGGATCTGCATCTGTGTAATTTTTTCCGTTATATATTTTGCTTGCCGCTACTCTGTCGCAAAACATTTCAATAACATATCTTACGGGCATTTCTACATTTTCAATAGACTTTGTATGAGGGTTATAATCATTCCAATATTCATAATGGTGGCGGTTTCTGCCCTTGTGGTGCATCCACGCCCTTGAGCTTCCGTACATCTCACGTTCGCGCTCGTTGGGACTGCGGTCACCCTGAAAAAATTTTGCTCCGGGTATAAACTCAGTTGGAGAATACTTTGACAAATCATGCCTTAATCCCTGCCATAAAATACCCGCACGCGCGCAGTTTGCAATTACTTTGTGTCTGTGTCTTGTTATAGTAATAAAGTGCTTTATCGGATGTGCCATTATTAATCACCGATAATATATTATCATATTTTTATCAAGTTGAAAATACACCTTGCTTTATTTAATAAAAAAAGTTATAATGTAAAAGTTAAAAAGTTGTAATCTTTGAAAGTGAGCTTTATGAAAAAAAACATATTTATAACCCTTTTCTGTGTTATTTTGACGCTGACCTGCGTTTTCTGCGAAATCGGCAATCAAATTAACGCTAATTCTGTCAAAATACCTGTAAATAATGCGGAAATTCTGACTCAGCCGCCTACGGTAAGTCCGACAATTGTCATAAATTCAAAAGAGCCGCTTACCCTCGAAAAAGGCAGCGCAAAGGTTATTGCGCTTACAGAGTCGGAAGAAAAAACGCTTGAAAAGTGGACAAGCAGTGATGAAAAAGTAGTTTCCATTGACAGCGGAGGCAGAGTTGACGCGCTGAAAACAGGTACTGCAACCGTGACTGCAATATTTTCGGACAATAAAAAGTCGGAATGTAAAATAACTGTGGTTGACGCCGAGAAATCCGAATATGACGGTTTTTCAACCTGCATATTGGCAAATACCGATATACTTCATAAAAACAAAAAAAACAGCAGCAAAAATCTTTATTCCATTCACGTAAACCGTAAAATGAATTGTGTTACCGTATATACCTATGACAATGACGGAAAATATACTGTTCCTGTAAGAGCAATGGTGTGCTCATGCGGAGAAAACAACGGCACTATTACAGGTGAATTCGGAATATATTTTAAAAATGAATGGCACGCACTTTATCAGGGAGTTTACGGACATTATGTAAGCGGTATTTCAGGGGATTATCTGTTCCACTCCGTTCCCTATTACACACCCTTTGCCGATGAGCTTGAGGTTGACGAGTTCAACAAACTTGGTACAGACGCTTCTTTAGGATGTGTAAGACTGGCAATTGCCGACACAAAATGGATTTATGACAATTGTCCCTACGATACCGAAGTTCTGATTTATGACGACGACAATCCCGGTCCTCTCGGAAAACCCGAAACAATCAAAATTACCGACAAAAGCTGCGGCTGGGATCCTACTGATAATAACAGCAAAAATCCCTATTTTAAAAAAACGCCTAAAATAACCGGTGCAGAGGACTGTACAATCAAAAGTGGAGGAAGCTTTTATCCGCTCGGCGGAATAACCGCCGTTGACACCTGCTCAAATGATATTACCGACAAAATTTCGGTAACAGGCAATGTGGTTACATCAAGGAAAGGCACATACAAAATTACCTACTCGGTAACCGACTCAATGCACAGAACCGCATCAAAAAATATTACAGTTACTGTTAAATAGCTTAATAGCTTATAATTAAAGAACTCCTTTGCAGATAAGTAAATCTGCAAAGGAGTTTTATAATTTTATTTATTTTGCCTTGACTGCATTGTTGTCAAACATAGCTTTAAGTGTTGCATTATCAGCTGTTCCGGATTCATTAATATTATTTTTCTTCTGAAATTCCTTAACTGCCGCCTGTGAAATCTCACCGTAATATCCCGTGATATTTTCCTTATCTGTTATGTATCCCAAATCGTAAAGACGCTGTT
Organism: uncultured Clostridia bacterium; assembly: GCA_947624865.1. Taxonomy (GTDB): domain Bacteria; phylum Bacillota; class Clostridia; order Oscillospirales; family Acutalibacteraceae; genus Ruminococcoides. The sequence goes on from CANQMH010000010.1 coordinate 3,346, forward strand.
GCATAGCTTTGACGTTTTCATTATCATCTTCAATCTTGAGCGAAAGCTTGTCATCAAGCTTGATTTTGTATTTATCCGCAACTGATGTAGAAACTGTTTCGGCAGTCGCTTCAGTTGCAGCCGGTGTTGCTCCTGTTTTTGCTGCCTCGTCGTTTGTTGCAGATGAATTTGCAAGCTCGGGATACATAAACTGAACCATCTTCTGCAAAGTATCAATTGCAGTCAGTCCCTGACGTTTCATTTCATCAGAAGTCACCATAAGTATTTTTCCGTTATTTACCGCTTTAAGCTTGCTGAGAACTCCGTCAGTCTTTATTGCATTAAGAGTTGCATCATCAGCATAGAAAATAAAGTTTGGATTTGCAATTTTTAATGTGTTTACATCGACCTTGGATTCCTCAATATTTACAGCCGCATTAACTGCACCTGTATAGCTTAAGAGCATATCGCCGTATGTTCCGCTTGTCATCATTTTAAGCTGATTATTTTCAAAATAAATATAGCAAACCGTGTACAGAATATCCGAATTCATTTCTGATGTTACAGAAGTCTTTATCTGCTCCATATCATCAATAAGATTTTTATATGACTCTGCACCCTTGTTTGCACCTGTTACCTTGCCGCCGAGAATTTTACCGAGAGTTATGTAATTTGTTTCAAGCTGCTTGGTAGTTTCTGCCTGCGCCATAGTGATTACCTGAATTCCGCTGTCCTGAAGAGTTTCCTTAACATTACTGTCAAGTGTTTCTCCTGCAAAAACTACAGTCGCACCGCTGTTTTTGATTTGTTCTGCATCAGGATTTGAAGCTGAACCGACGCTCGGAACTACTTGCATCCAATCCTGGTTCACTTCGTCGCTTCTGCCGACCATTTTTATATCATACCCTATGTATGAAATTATATCAGCTGTGGGCGCGTCAAGTACAACAATATTTTCTGGCTCGCTGTTTATTACATAGTTTGCCACTTCAACCGGATAATCACTGTTTCCGCAGCCAGAAAACGTCAGCAATGACGATAAAATTAATATAACCACAAGTGAGATAGAAATTAATCTGTTTTTCATATTATTCCTCCAAGTATTAAGTGTGTTAATCAAACGAAAAGCGATTCAATATACTGCTTTGCGCATCTCGGCGAACGTCCTCCTCTTGCAAGAGCAAAACGCTCCGCCCCAGTCGCAAGCTCATCTTCGGTCATATCAATTCCCTTTTCCTTTGCAAGCGCGCATACAATATCTATATATTCATTTTTCGACGGAACAGTATAGCATACTGCAAGCCCGAAGCGGTCGGAAAGCGACAAACTCTCCTGCATATTGTCACGGGTATGGATGTCGTCATCGGTTCTGTCGGAAAAACTCTCCTTAACGATATGTCGGCGGTTAGAGGTTGCATAAATCAACGCATTTTTAGGACGCGCCGCAAGTCCGCCCTCCAGAACTGCTTTAAGAGTGGTGTAACTCTGATCCTGCTTTTGGAATGAAAGGTCATCAATAAAAATAATGAATTTCATAGGAAGTGCAGCAATTTTATCGACGAGTATCGGAAAATCAATCAAACGTTCCTTCGGAATTTCAACAATTCTAAGTCCGTCTTTTCTGAACTCGTTTGCTATTGCTTTGACAGTTGAGCTCTTTCCGGTACCCTTGTCGCCGTACAGCAAACAGTTGTTACAGCTTTTTCCGTCTATGAATGATTTTGTATTATTTACAACCTTTTCTCTTTGGATTTCATAACCCGTAAATGAATTCATATCTGTCTTATCTGGATGAAGAACAGGCTGAATATCACCGTCACGCCAGATAAACGCCTTGTAGCGGGCAAATATTCCGCAGCCGTTCTCTTTGTAATACTGTGCAACTTTTTTCAGCGAACCGTCAAACATTTTAAAGCTCGGCACACATTCGCCCGACTGCCATTTTGGAAGCAGTTCGGCAATATCTTTAATATTATTATAATATTTATAGCTTTCAATAACTTCATCCGAGGTTATTGACGACGCGGCTAAAATTGCTTCGCAGTCACGCTTTACTGCCTTGAGCACATTATCGGGAAGCAAGTTGTATTTTCCTGCCGCTGCCGCCCTTGTGAAACAGTTTTCATCAAACAGCGCCGCTTCTGTCATTGAATATGCAAGTCTGTCACTGCAGTTTCTTTCGCTTATCAGCGAATAGAACTCACCGTAGGCATTTAAAAATACATCGGGTTCTTTGTCAAGCGAAAGCAGAAGATCATAGTATGCTTTCGGCACGCTTCTTTTCATTATTCCTCTGAAAACAGAAAGTGAAGATAAAAGCAATTTTACTCTGTTGACATTATTCATTCATAATCATTCCAATCATTCATAATTGTACGCTTTTTTGGCAATTAAGTCAATATTTTAATTATATAATATGGAATTGGATTTGCAGAAATAAAAAACAAATAATTTTAATTAGCAGGCTTTTAGGTTTTACAGTTGTAATTAATAACAAATATGTGGTATAATGAACACATAACACTATTATTCAAAACTATAAAAATTACAGATTTATTGATACAGATATACTTTTATTCAGAAACAGGTGCATAAAATGGGTAAAAAACGAACCGTGGTAAAGGTTGGGACCTCTACTCTTACATATGAAAACGGCAAGGTCAATTATCGCAGAATTGAATGTCTGTGCAAGGTTTTGTCTGACCTCCAGAACAGAGGCGAAGAAATTATGCTTGTGTCCTCAGGTGCAATAGGCGTAGGTATGGGAAAAACAGGTCTTGCATCACGTCCTGCTGAAACAAAAAAGAAGCAGGCACTTGCCGCTATAGGTCAGTGTGAGCTTATGTTTATGTATGACAAGCTTTTCGGAGAATACAACCACTCGGTAGCTCAGATCCTTTTAACACGATATGCAGTTGAAACAGACCAGAAAAGGCAGAATGTAATCAACACTATTGATGAACTTATAAAAATGAACATCATTCCGGTAATAAACGAAAATGATACCGTAGCTATTGATGAACTTGAAGGAAATAATTTTGGCGATAATGATATGCTTTCGGCGATTGTTGCAGGACTTATGAATGCCGACAGACTTGTTATTTTAACCGATATTGACGGACTTTATGACTCAAATCCCAGAACAAATCCCGAAGCAAAAAAAATCAGCGTAGTTGACAAAATTAATTCGGAAATCTTTTCAATGGCGGCAGGCACTGGCTCTAACAGAGGCACAGGAGGAATGATAACCAAATTGCAGGCGGCTGATTATGCTACAAAACGAGGAGTAGAGGTACACGTTATCAACGGCGCGAATCCCGAAAACCTCTATGAAATTTTTGACGGAAAAGAAATAGGAACTATGTTCCTTGCAAGACAGTAAAAGAAAGGATTTTTATAATGACACAGCTTGAAACAATGGGAGCCAATGCCAAAAAAGCGGCTCGCTTTTTGATGAACGCAGGTTCAAAAAAGGATGAAGCATTAAAGGCAATAGCACAGGCTCTGAGAAATAATGCACAGACAATAATTGAAGCTAATGACATTGACATAGAAAACGGAAAAATGGCAAGGCTTAAAGACTCTCTGCTTGACCGACTTAAATTGAGTAAAGAACGCATTGAGGGAATGGCTGACGGAGTGGAACAGGTTGCGACGCTTCCCGACCCTATCGGAAGAATTCTTGACGGAAGGACTTTAAAGAACGGTCTGCAAATTGAGAAAATCACCGTTCCAATGGGCGTTATCGGAATAATTTACGAGGCTCGTCCTAATGTTACCTCAGACGCCGCAGCACTCTGTCTTAAAGCAGGCAGCGCAGTTATTCTGCGCGGAGGAAAAGAAGCAATCAACTCAAACAAGGCAATTGCTGATATTATGCGCGATGCAATTGAATCAGCAGGTTTTCCGCGCGACTGCATTTCTCTTGTTGATGACATCTCGCGCCAGAGTGCAACCGAGCTTATGCAGCTCTCCGATTATCTTGATGTGTTAATTCCGCGCGGCGGAGCAGGGCTTATAAAAAGCGTGGTAAATAACGCAAAAGTACCTGTAATTGAAACAGGTGTCGGAAACTGCCATGTATATGTTGACAAAAGTGCGGACATTAATATGGCTAAGAACATTATTTTCAATGCCAAAACATCACGCCCTTCCGTATGCAACGCAATTGAAACGGTACTTGTACACAAGGATATAGCCAAAAAAGCTCTGCCCGAAATAAAAGCAGAGCTTGATAAGAAAAATGTTGAAATACGCGGTTGTGAAATTACTAAATCCATCCTTGGAGATTGCGTCGTTCCCGCAACAGAAGAGGATTATTCTGTTGAATTTCTCGACTATATTATTGCCGTTAAGGTCGTAGATGACATTCAGGAGGCACTCAATCACATTGCAAAGTACAGCACCGGCCACAGCGAATGCATAATCACAAGCGACTATGACAACGCAAACAAATTTACCTCTGAGGTTGATTCCGCCGCAGTTTATGTAAATGCTTCAACACGCTTTACCGACGGCGGAGAATTCGGGCTTGGCGCAGAAATAGGCATTTCCACCCAAAAGCTCCATGCAAGAGGTCCTATGGGACTTAACGAGCTGACAAGCAACAAATTTATAATAAAAGGAAACGGACAGATAAGATAAATAATTTACGCCCCATTACGTCAAAAGATATATAAGCGCAAGCAAAAGCGTAGGGTCTGCTTTTTCATCCATCAGAAGTACAATTAAAAGCAAAATCAGGCTTTGCTCCTTATTTTTAAACATTATATCAAGCAAACTGCCTGTATTTTCCGTACTTGTTTCCTGCAATTGAGTTACATTAGCATCAGCTTTAGGCTTGGGTTCTTCCTTTCGTTCATTCTTTTGACTTGTACTTTGAGTGCCGCTGTAAAAAGGCGTGCGGCGATTCATTTGCTGTGCTCTTGTAAAGGCTTCTTCTTCAAAGCTCGGCATATTTTCACCTCCCGTCAAAAGAACAATCCGTTGTCCTTCAGCAGAGGAATGATTTTAATAAATTTAATCATTTTTTCTGCCTGGTCAAGCTTATGTTGTTTTTCAGGACTGAGAAATGGTCTGAGGGAATTAAGCAAAAGGGTCGTTTCGTCGTCGCTTTTGACTGATCTCATAACAGGTGCAAGGCGTGTTATTGTTTTAAGCATATCGTCCCCCAATACATCCGATTGAGCAGCAAGGGCAGGCTTTGGCGGTTCGGGTTTTGACAGACCAAGCTGTTCGCCAAGACTCTGCACCTGCTTGAGTGCATCGGGGTCACTTAATATCTGGTTGATTTTATCTTGAATTTCGGACATTTTACTCCCGTCCCTTTCTGCCCACAAAAGTATTTATTTGATACACGTTTTGTCTATGGGCAGACAAGGTGTATAGTGCGGTTTGCCCGGAAATTTCTTCGGGCGTAAATATACGGAACAATTATTTATTCTGCTCTCCGCCGAGCAGTTTAATCAAAGCCTGTGCCTGCGGACTGTTGAGAATTTGTTTGGCTTTCTCAGGGTCGTTAAGAACCGATTCAATCTTCTTTTTCTGATTGCTGTCTGCATTTTTCAGCATATCCTGAACATTTCCCTGTTTTGCTGCATTCTTAATCTGTCCCTCAGATACGCCTAAACGCTGAGACAGTTCATTGAGCAATTTATTTACGTTATTATTATCAGCCATAAAAACACCTCAACATATGTTATGCCGTATTTTTTATTTTAGAACGGAGTTTTGTAAATGCGTATTTTAGTTATATCCGATACCCACGGAGATTTGAATACACTTATAAGAGTTGTCAATTCGCAGCCTTCCGCTGAAATTATTGTTCACTGCGGCGACGGCGAGGAGCAGATGCAATTTTTAAAGGATAACTACAAAGATAAAATGATTGTCGGAGTAAAAGGCAACTGCGACTGGGGCAGTACTCTTCCGTCAAAAGAAATATTAAATGTATGCGGCAAAAAAATTTTTATCACTCATGGACATCTTTATAATGCAAAAATCGGATATTATCAGATTATGAGCGCGGCAAGAGAAGAAAAAGCAGACATTCTGCTGTTTGGCCACACTCACAATGCAATGACATATTACGAGGACGGACTGTATATGCTTAATCCCGGCTCTTGTCACGGATATATGGCAAGCTACGGATATGTGGATATAACCGATAAGGGCGACATAGTTACGAATACTGTTGCCATAAAATAAATGTGGAAAATAATCAAATTTATGATATAATTAATTATTGCGGAGGTGTCTGTTTTGAATTTAAGCGGTTTTGACTTTGATGAAAGCGCAAAAAAGATTATCGGAACGCTTGATAATAACGGAAGAATACCTCACGCAATAGTAATCGAAAGCAAGGACAAAAGCAAAGCTCTTGCGGCGGCAAAATTTCTTTCAATGTATGCTGTATGTATATCGGAAAATAGACCGTGCGGCGTGTGCGCACAATGTCATAAGGCAGAACAGGCGGTTCACGCCGACATAAAATATGCTTATCCTGAAAAAAAGTCAAAGACCTATTCAATTGACCAGATGCGTGATATTGCAAAAGACGCTTACATATGTCCAAACGAAGCAAATGCAAAAATTTACATTTTTGAAGAGGCGGACAACAGATTGTCTGTGATTGCGCAAAATTCATTTTTAAAACTGCTTGAGGAACCGCCGCAGAATGTATATTTTATTCTGCTTTGTGAAAATGCAAAAAGACTGCTTGATACAATTTTGTCGCGTTGTACCGTGATTACGCTTAAAAGCAGTACAAGCTTTGATGAAACTGCGGTGCAAAACGCAAAAAATATTGTAAACGGTATCTTGTCATCACGAGAATATGATTTGCTGCTGGCATCAAATTCACTTTGCGACAAAGAGAAAGCAGATGAAACTCTTGCAGCTGTAAAACTTATTTTACGCGACGGAATGGCTGTGCTTTCCGGAGCAGACGCAGTATTTGATGCAGCTCTCGGCAAATCGCTTGCGGCACGGTTTACAAATGGAAAGCTGATCGAGATGATTGAGCTTACAGAAAATGCAAAAATAAAAATAACAGAGAATATTAACATAAATCTGCTGACAACTTGGTTATGCGGAGAATACAGGAGGATTTCATGGCAGAGGTAATTGGAGTTCGATTTAAAGAGGTGGGAAAGGTTTACTACTTTGACCCTCTTGACAATAAACTTAATACAGGAGATATGGTCGTTGTTGAAACAGCCAGAGGACTTGAATGCGGAGAGGTTGCAACTGCTAATAAAACTATTGATGACTCGGAGCTTGCGTACCCGCTTAAACCGCTGATAAGAATTGCGGATGAAAACGACTTGCTTCACCTTGCAGAAAACAAGCTTAAAGAAAAGGAAGCATACAAAATCTGCGAGCAAAAAATTGCTGACCATAATCTTGATATGAAGCTCGTTAATGTTGAATACACATTTGACAACAACAAAATATTATTTTATTTTACCGCCGACGGCAGAGTTGATTTCCGCGCGCTTGTAAAAGACCTTGCGTCTGTTTTCAGAACAAGAATTGAACTCAGACAAATAGGCGTAAGAGATGAAGCTAAAATGCTCGGTGGTTTGGGAATTTGCGGCAAACCGTTCTGCTGTGCAAGTTTTATGGGTGAATTTATGCCCGTTTCAATCAAAATGGCTAAGGAGCAGGGACTGTCGCTGTCTCCTGTCAAAATTTCAGGAACCTGCGGCAGACTTATGTGCTGTCTGAAATACGAGCAGGACGCATACACCGACCTGCTTAAAAAAACTCCCAAGATAGGCGCAATTGTCAATACTCCCGAGGGCAAGGGTCTGGTGGTTGATAACAATCTTATTGCGGGAACGCTTAAAGTAAAGCTCAACAGTTCTCCCGATGACGTTGCACCCAAGACCTTTACTGTAAAACAATGCAAGCTTGTAAAAGACGGCTATATAAAAATTGATAAAAAAGAGATTGAAGAACTAAAAGGTCTTGAATAAAAGTAAAATTTTTATCTTATCATAATATTTAAAAATTAAATTCAATGCCAAATAAACTTTTATTATTTGTAAAAATCCGAAAAATATTCCCAAAACAATTGCATTTTTTAAAATATATGTTACAATAAAGGTGAAATCTTTGAAGGAGGTGTTCCCCCTATGGCATACGTTATTAATGATGAGTGCATCCAGTGCGGCGCTTGTGCTGATGCTTGTCCTTGTTCTGCTATTTCAGAGGGTGACGGCAAATACGTTATCGACGCTGATGCATGTGCAGATTGCGGTTCTTGTGCCGATGTTTGCCCGGTTGGCGCTCCTCAGGAGGCATAATCAAGGGTTGACCTAATAATTTCAAACGGCAAGGGTTTTTCCCTTGCCGTTTTAATTTTATGCACTTGCCGTCAGAAAGGTTAAGTAGTATAATAATAAAATAACTTTTATTTGTATTGTATTAATCTCAATAATAACACACAAAAGATTTTTCGCATATTATTTGAGATTAACGTAAAGGAAAATATATGAAAAACATTCATCTTGAACCTCTCGGAAACGGAATAAGTATTTATGTGTCGGACAGCTATCATTTTTCAACCGATACAATTCTGCTTGCCGATTTTTCAAAACCTCAGGGGCGCAAAAAATGCGCTGAACTGGGCACAGGCTGCGGAACGATTCCTCTTTTGTGGTGCAGACAAAACATAAATCTTGAAATATCAGCCGTTGAAATACAAGAGGACGCCTGCACGCTTGCGCAGCAAAGCGTTGATTATAATAATCTCGGCGAAAATATAAAGATTATAAACGCCGATTTAAGAAGCCTTAATGGATTACTGAACTTCGGGTACTATGACCTTGTGGTATGTAATCCCCCATACAAAATCGGAGGAAGCGGAATTACTAATCCACAAAACTCAAAGCATATTGCAAGGCACGAGGTTGAATGTACGCTTGACGATGTGTGTGAAAGCGCGTCAAAGCTATTGCAGTTTGGAGGACGGTTCTGTATATGCCAGCGTCCCGAACGGCTTGCGGATGTTATGGAGTCTATGCGGAAATTCTCAATTGAGCCGAAAACACTCAGATTGGTGCAGCAGAGAATCAGCAAAGCACCCAAGCTCTTTTTACTTGAGGGCAGACGAGGAGGCAACCGAGGATTTCTAAATGTTCTGCCCTCATTGTTTATTGAAGATGAAAACGGCAATTTTTCCGAAGAGATGATGAAAATTTACGGCAGCTATAAAACTCCTGCCGAACCGAAAGGATAAAATATGAGCGGAATTTTATATGTTACCGGCACACCAATAGGCAACTTGTCCGATTTGTCTCCCCGTGCGGTACAAACTCTTGAAAGCGTTGATTTTATTGCGGCAGAGGACACCAGAGTTACATTGAAACTGTTAAATCACTTCGGCATAAAAAAGCCTATGGTCAGTTATTTTGAGCATAATAAGCGTGAGCGCGGAGAGATTATCTGCAAAAGAATTATGCAGGGTGAAAACTGTGCAATAGTTACCGATGCAGGAATGCCGTGCATCTCCGACCCGGGAGAGGACTTGATTAAGCTATGTGAGGAATACGGAATAAAAACAGTTGTAATTCCGGGTCCGAGTGCCGTGATCTCCGCTCTTGCAGTATCGGGACTTGAAACAGGGCGATTTACCTTTGAGGGATTTTTAAGCGTAAATAAAAAGAGCCGAAACGAACATCTTCAGTCTCTCAAAAATGAACAGCGCACTATGATTTTTTATGAAGCACCTCACAAGCTCCCCTCTACCCTGAGAGATCTATATTCATCTTTCGGTGACAGAAAACTGTCCATTGTGCGTGAGCTTACAAAAATCCATGAGGAAGTAATCCGCACTACCACAAAATTTGCGGCAGAAAACTATGCCGACGGAAGCCTCAAGGGAGAATTTGTGCTTGTGCTTGAGGGTGCGCCAAAAAATAACGATAACGAGGACTATACGTTGGAATTTGCCGTTCAAACGGCAAGGAAACTGATTGAAAGCGGAGAAAAGGCCACCGAAGCGGCAAAACAGGCGGCATTGATTACCGGCTTTAAGAAAAATGAAATTTACAGGGAGCTGTTGTGATGACATACGAAAATGCACTTGAAAAAATTCATTCACTGCTCACCTTTGGTTCAAGACCGGGACTTGACCGTATTCTCACCCTGCTTGACCGAATGGGCAACCCTCAGGAAAAGCTAAAGTATGTTCACGTCGCAGGAACAAACGGCAAAGGTTCTGTATGTGCAATGATTTCTTCGGTGCTTGTTGCCGCAGGCTATAAAACAGGGCTTTTCATTTCTCCGTATATTACCGATTTTCGTGAGAGAATACAGATTAACAATACGATGATAAGCAAGGAAGAGCTTGTTTGCGCCGTTGAAAATACTTTTCCTCTTGTTGAAAAACTACAGAGCGAGGGAATTGTCATTACCGAATTTGAGTATGTAAATGCACTACAGTTTTATATTCACGCAAAGGAGGAGTGCGACATAGTAGTCCTTGAAACAGGTATGGGCGGTCTGCTTGATTGTACAAATGTTATCAAAGCTCCGCTCTGTTCGGTTATTACAACAATAGGGCTTGACCATACGGCTGTTCTGGGAGATACCATTGAAAAAATCACCGAGCAAAAGTGCGGAATTCTCAAGCCAAATTCAATTGCCGTAACCTCAAAACAGGAAATGTGCGTGATGGATATTATAGAAAACACCGCGCGCAAAGTTAAAATTCCACTCGCAAAAAGTGAAAATATTAAAATTAATGTTAAAAGCAGTACCTTGGACGGAAGTGTTTTTGAATACAATAAAAATGAGTTTACTCTTGGTCTTGCAGGGGAACATCAGCTTGAAAACGCTAAAACCGCGCTTGCCGCAATTGAGGTTCTGCGGTTAAACGGTATGATAGATGTGTCCGACAACCATATTCAGCGCGGTTTTGCAAACGCTTCAAATCCCGCAAGGCTTGAGCTGTTAAGCAAAAGTCCCGTTGTCATTCTTGACGGAGCGCATAATCCTAACGGCGTTGAGGCTCTTAAAAATGCTGTCAGCAGATTTTTACCTGATAAATATATAATAGGAATTATGGGAATGCTTGCCGACAAGGATATTGACAATTCGCTGAAACTGCTCGGCGGCACGTTTGATGAGATTTTTACCGTGCCTGTAGATAATCCGAGAGCGCTTTCATCTGAAGAGCTTGCAAATAAATGTGAAAAATATTTTGATGTTGTTGAGAGTTTTGAAAACCGTGAAACCGCCTTTGATACTGTTTTTGAAAGGTCAAAGGAAAAAGACGGCGCGGTGGTTGTGTTCGGCTCGCTTTATCTTGCAGGAGAAATCCGCCCATACATTTCAGAAAAATTTGGGCATATCTAAAATATATCGACAATTTTTATATGTCTTATAATAAAAATAATAATACAACAGAATAAAACAAATTTTTTACTCCATACTAATTATGATAGGTATGGAGTTATTTTTTTGTAAAGGGATGTTTAAATGCTTAAAACAGAATTCAAAAATAATATTCTGACTGCGTACATAGACGGCGAAATAGACCATGATACAGCTGCCAAAATCCGTTCCCGAATTGACGGAGCGGCGCAGTCGCTGAAACCCGGACTGTTATGTCTTGATTTTTCCGGAGTATCGTTTATGGATTCTTCGGGCATAGGTCTTGTAATGGGGCGATACCGTCAGATGAAAATGCTCGGCGGTGCGCTTAGAGTAATAAACATTCCCGAAAGTATGTATAAAATTTTTGCAATGTCGGGAATTGAAAGTCTGGGGGTGCTGAGATGAATATTATCAACGAAATGAGCCTTAGTTTTCCGTCAAAAAGCCTTAACGAGTCTTTTGCACGGAGCGTGGCAGCAGCTTTTGTAATGAATCTTGACCCTACAATTAATGAGCTTAGCGATATTAAAACTGCTGTTTCTGAGGCGGTTACCAACTGTATAGTTCACGGTTACCGCCGCTCAAAGGGTACGGTGTACATAAAGGGAAAAATTACCGACAACAACAAAGTTATCATAAAAATCCGAGATAAGGGTTGCGGAATAGAGGACGTTAAAAAAGCAATGGAGCCCTTGTTTACAACTGCTCCCGAAGAAGAGCGTGCAGGCTTGGGTTTTGCCGTAATGCAGAGTTTTTGCGACAAGGTAAAAGTAAAATCCGAACCCGGCAAAGGCACAACTGTCACGCTGGAAAAAACCATTTCCCAAACAGACAATGATCGATAAAAACAAGATTGCCGAAAGCAATATGGGACTTGTACATGCCTGCTGCAAGCGCTTTTCAGGCAAGGGCATTGAATATGAAGAGCTGTTCTCTGCAGGCTGTCTGGGACTTGCAAAGGCTATCAATAACTTTGACGAAAGCAGAAATTTTCAGTTTTCCACCTACGCTTTTCCTGTTATTATGGGAGAAATTAAAAGACTGTTCCGTGACAGCGGTTCGGTTAAGGTAAGCCGAATGCTAAAGGAACTTGCTTCGGCAATCTGCAAAGCAAACAATGAAAACAAACTGAAAAACGGCACGGAGCTGACCGTTTCACAGCTTTCAAAAAAGCTTGACGTATCTGAGGAAAAAATAATTGACGCACTCAACTGTGTGCGCTCCCCTTTGTCTCTTACGGCTGAATATGATGAGGATGGAAATCCGCAGCTTGATGTACCCGTTGATGATATTCAGTATGAAATATCCGAAAGGCTCAGCCTTGAACAAGCGCTGAAACTGCTTGATGACAACGACCAAAAAATCATAAGACTAAGGTATTACCAGAATAAAACTCAGACGCAGACTGCCAAAATACTTAATATGACCCAGGTACAGGTCAGCAGGCGCGAACGTAAAATTCTCGGTATTATCAGGGGGAAAATGACAGTGTAATAGGATATTAACCAATAATTTACAAAACAGTAATTGAAATCATTCTTTTCATAATATATAATAAAATCAGTATAGGGAAAGATAATATAAAGCTTTCTGTAAAAACAATTATGAAAGGATGGAGAAATATGAGAAAAACAAAAATTGTCTGCACAATCGGTCCGGCATGCAGCACAAAAAAGATGCTGCTGAAAATGATTGACGCAGGAATGAATGTTGCAAGGGTTAATATGTCGCACGGCACATATGACGAGCTTGAAGCGCTTTTTGATACAATAAACGATGCAATAAATGAGAGCGGAAAAAATGTGTCGATTCTTCTTGATACAAAGGGTCCCGAAGTCAGAGTGGGAGTATTTAAAAGCGGTTCTGCAAAGCTTGCAGAGGGAGCAACCTTTTCACTTTACAAGGAAAGTGTTGAAGGTGACGAAAACGGAGTTAGTCTTTCTTTTCCAAAGCTTGTTGATTTGTTTTTTGCCGATGCCGAAAAAGCAATAGGAAGAGAGCTTCTGCTTGATGACGGCATAATTTCACTTGTAGTAAAAGAAGTATATGATGATAAAATCGTGTGTACGGTAAACAAAGGCGGCATGCTTAAAAACCGCAAGAGCATTAATATCCCGGGTTATCATATAAATATGCCTTATGTCAGCGCGCAGGACAGAAAAGATATAGAATTCGGACTTGCGCACGGCGCAAATGTAGTTGCGGCATCTTTTGTACGTACACATGAGGACGTAAGAACGCTTCGTGATTATATAGACAGTATCGGTTATGAATATGTTGAAATAATTGCAAAAATTGAAAATCAGAGCGGTGTTGACGATATGGACGCAATTATGGATTATGCCGACGGAATTATGGTTGCAAGAGGCGATATGGGAGTTGAAATTCCCTTTATTAAGCTCCCGGAAATTCAGAAAACGCTCATAAGAAAATGTGTGGCAAAGGGCAAGTATGTAATTACCGCAACACAGATGCTTGAAAGTATGACTGCTTCCCCCCGCCCTACACGTGCTGAAATCAGCGACGTTGCAAATGCTGTTTATGACGGAACAAGCGCAGTAATGCTGTCAGGCGAGTCAGCGGCAGGAAAGTATCCTGTTGAAAGCGTAAAGGCGCTTGACGCCATCTGCACCGAGGCGGAAATGAACGGAGAATTTACCGCACTTAAAAATTATATAGAAACCCACTCAATAGATGACCAAAATCCAATCAGAGGCAGTATTTGCAGATCCGCAAAGGATATAGCAGATTCAGTCGGGGCAAAGGCAATTATTGTTGAGAGCGCGACGGGAAAGGTAGCAAGGGCAATGGTTCATTTCAGGCCCGAAGTTCCCGTAATCGCCGTAGTTACGTCTCAGATGGTGTGCAGAAAGCTTTGCCTTAACTGGGGTGTTACTGCGCTTATAGGAGAAGAAAAGCAAACTTCAGACGAAATCACAAAACAGGCTATGGAAAAGGCCCTCAGTACAGGACTTGTGCATAAGGGAGATACGGTGGTCGTGCTTTCATCGAATAAAACTTACCCGACCTCAAGCACTGACTCTCTCAATGTAAGGATACTTTAATATGGAAAATATAGTTCTTATAGGAATGCCCGGTTCGGGAAAAAGCACGTTAGGAGTGCTTCTTGCAAAAGCCGTCGGATATTCCTTTGTTGACACCGATCTCATAATAAGCCGTATGGCAGGAAAACCGCTGCAAAAAATACTTGATGATGACGGACTTGACGCTTTTTTAGAGCTTGAAGAAAAAGTCGGGCAAGAACTTGACTGTGACTTTACCGTAGTTGCAACGGGTGGTTCAATGGTTATGAGCGATATGGCAATGCAAAATCTTAAATCACACGGTAAAGTCATTTATATAGATGTTCCTTTAGATGAAATAAAGCATCGTGTTACCAATATTACCACAAGGGGAATTGCATTCAGAAAGGGTGATACGCTTGACGATGTTTACCGCGAGCGCACTCCGCTATATGAAAAGTACGCCGATATAACTGTCAAATTCTCTGACGGAACCATTGAAAATACAGTTGAAAAGATAGTAAATAAGCTAAAAGAATAAGTATTAAAAAGTTTATAAGCTTAATTTAAAAGACAGGTTTTATGGTAAATCTGTCTTTTCTTTTTTTATGACCAAAATTTTAAGCAAATATAATATTTACATTATTTTACACAAATAAAATGATTGCTTGATTTGTTTATGTTTTTTAAGTGGTAATATAACGGCAGAAAGAAAAGGAGAGGAAAAATGAATAATACTGAAAATAAAAGAAGCAGAGTCATTATAATTTCACTAATTGCGGTAATTGTAATTCTTTTATGTGCAGGCACAGCAGCAGGATTTATATTATTAAGCAATAATCCGCAGGAAGGTAAAACTGCAAAAGGGGTTGTATTTGACAGTAATGCATCTCATTATGATGCAACAGTAGAAAATGACAGCAATAACAACAGCGGAATTAAAGTTCCCGGCTATGATGATATTGTGTTTTCATCAAACAGCACAGATTTCCCCATAACACTTCTGAACCCCGAGGGCAATCCTTGTAATTTTCAATTTAAATTATCACTGAAAGAAACAGGTAAACAGCTGTGTTCTACAGGTCTTGTTAAACCGGGTGACGCTATCAAAGGAGTAAAGCTCCAAAACACAATACCCAAAGGCACTTACACTCTTGTCATAAACATATCCACGTCCTCTCTTGACAGCGCCGCTAATATGAACGGTGCACAGGTTCAGACAACACTTACGGTTAAATAATTAATACAATAATCCCCTAACGGGGTTTATATAAAATACATATAAAAATAATTTTAAGGAGAATTAAGTAATGAAAAACTTAGGCAAAAAATTAGGAACAGCAATGCTTGCCATTGCAATGTGCGCTTGCGCAACAACATCTGCTTTTGCAGCTTCAACAACAGATACACCTGTTGTTGATGAAAATAACACGTCAGCTAACTTCCAGCAAAAGATTACGTACACAAAAGATGCTTCGGAAATTGTTCCGGCATACACAGTGTCAATTCCTGATACGGTAGCTCTTGCTAAAGATTCTACTACGCTCTCATATTCGCTTGCACTTAAAAATGATACAGCGTTTATTCCGGAAGGCAAGAAAATCAGCGTAAAAATTCAGAGCGCAGGCTATTCCGGAAATTTGAAAAAGTTTGCAGTATGGGATTCAAGACATCTTCATGAGGCTGAATATCTTATATATAATTCCGACGCTTCCGCTAATCCCACATATTATGAAATTGGCGATGAAATTGTTTCATGGACCGGTTCTAACTGGGGAACAATGACAAGGAAAATAAAGCTAAAAGATTATTACAACGTTGGAGCAGGAAATTATAATGGTGTAATCAATTATACGGTATCTCTTGAAGATAAATAATCTTAATCTTCGGTGTAAATTATACCGCTTTCATTAAGGAATGAACGCCATGAAAAAATTAATCGTTGTTATCACTACGGCTCTGAGTGTACTGTTAATTTGCTCAATATTTACAGCGTTTGCAGAAAACAGTTTCAGAACAAATGTTGTTTTGACAATTGAAGAAACAACATATATCAGCACAAATACTCAGGAAGTTACACAAAACAGCACTTTACAGACTTATGTTAGTAAGCCTTTATCTGCAATTGAAAGCACAAATGCGGACAATACTCAATCCTCTGCCGAATTAAATGTGCAAAGCAGAGATAAGACATTTTTAAGAACAGGAAGCAATATAGCCTTCGCATCAGTTGCAGCTTGTTTTGTAATGGTAATTTCAATCGTAGCTGTTTTATGGATAACAAAACGAAACAAAAGGAACTAAAGGAGTAATCATATACAGTCACTATACCCATGCGGCAGCATCGGTAATTACTGCAACAGAATAAGAACCCCTTTTTCTACCGAAATTGCATATAATCAACAAAGCGCCCATGCTTTTTTTGCATGGGCGCTTTGTATGTTTTTTAAATTTATTTTATTCGCCTTTAAGTACGACTGTTTCAACAGTATGATTAACGGCGTTCAGGTATTTTGTAAAAACATCTTCTGTTTTAATTTTAAGACTTGACGTGTTTACACAAGGATGACAGCCTATGTATTCACCCTTTAAAACATCCTCGTCAACAAGAAGCCGTACCTTGTTTTCCTTGTCGTTCATAAGTCCCATTATGCTTACTGCGCCGGGTTTTATGTCAAGATATTCAAGCATTGCTTCTTCTGTTGCAAACGAGAGCCTTGCACTGTTAATCTGGCTTGACAGCTCTTTTGTTTTAAAGGGCTTGTCGCCGGGCATCATCAGCAAATAAAAATTAGTTTTTTGCCTGTTGCACAGAAACAGATTTTTGCAGATTACAACATCAAGCACAGCGTCAATTTTATTGCACGCCTCCATTGTATCGGCAGGCTCATGGTCTGTGCGCATATACTCAATTCCCAGGCTGTCGAGCAAGTCATAAACCCTTATTTCACGTTCTTCTCTGTTGTCCGTGTTTTCGGGACGTCCTTTAAAAAGCTCCATATCTCACCTCAGACAATTAATAATACGCACTATTTTCGTTAATTGTCAAGTCGTCATTTAACACTCCGATTTCCTTTAACACATCTATCGTGTTGGTGTAGCTTTTCGGAATAAGATAATATTCAGAAGTTGCATGATAGTTAAAGTAACCTCCTAAAAAAATCTGACTGAATGATGATATCTCATTATCCATGTTATTATTTGTCCAAATACTTATCATACATACAACGTCAGGATATTCTTTAGAATATTCGGAAAGACTGTTATGATATGAATATCCGTCATAATAATCTGATGATATCGAGTGAAACGGCTCAAGAACAATATCAGTAGTCGATTTATCTGCGGCAAAATCTTTTTTAAGTGCAGCTAAAACTTTTTTGGGAATATTTTCCTGTTCATTTGATGTGTTATTATTTATATCGTTATAATTTGGGAGTAAATCAGCTGTCCCTTCATATCCACTGCGTTTGAGAGCATCAACAGTAAAAGTTGTTATGTTACTAATATCCGCACGCTCCATTGCGCTGTACTTTTCAACGTATTCTTTCTTTGAGGTTATTTCTGTAGTGTTAATATAATAATATTCATCTGAGTAGATAGAGTCAAAGCCAATTGGGGCGTAAATCCTTGTAACCGTCATACCGTTTGTCAGCTTGTATGCAAAACAGTAATGCGGAGGATCAACCGAAAACGGCATATTGTTCATTAATATATCGTACCATACATTTGAAAATTTCTCATTTGAAGCAATAGAAGCAATGTTTTCTCTGTCTATATATTGCTGATGAAAATTTATAATTGTATTTATGTCTTCCTTTTTGTCAAAGTCGCCTGCTGATTTTTTTGTTAATGAAGAAAAGCTTTCATCTTTGTCATAATAGCAGTAGTCTGTATCAATAAGACCTGCGCTTTCAACATCGTCAGAATTAGGAATAAATGTATTGTATCCAAAAACATCAAAATCGCATAAAGCTATTCCCACAATTACTGCTATTATTAAGCCACCAAGCGGTATAGAGGTTAAAACAAGCTTTGAAAATCCTTTATAAAATATCAGATGGCATATTATAAATGCCGGAATACTCCCCAGAATAAATCCGAATATAAAGCCTAATAATCCGTATCCGAACACATTGATTGAGCCGAAAAGTACACCGAGAAACATACCTGCGAGGAATGAAACAAGTACCTTTACAATATGGCAGGGCAGATAATATGCAAATGACGACTGAGCTCGTTCAGCCTTTCTCTTTCTGACAAGGAAAGCCGAACCCGCAAGGCATATTAATGTAAATATGAGCCAGTAGATCACGTTAATTCCGTCATATGCGGCAAGAGGATTAAGTGCATTCATAATAAAATGGTCTTTGAAAATTTCTGAATATGAGCCGTAGAAAAATCCGCCTGCTACGCCTTTTACAAACATAGCTGAAAGAGGATAAGCCACACATACGGTTATAAACATAATTACGGAGTTTATTGTTGTTCCGCAGCATATTGAAATAAGCCCATATGCTGAAATACAGGATAAAGTGCCTATAACTAATTTTAAATAAGTATGTGTCGCTTCATTTACAAGCGGCTGACCCGCGCAAATTGAGATAATCGACATAATTCCTAAGAAGAATAAAGCAGGAAATAATGAAAAAATAAATGCCGACGCTGATTTTGAAAAGAACAAAGTTACCCTGCTTACCGGAAGCGCCCCGTAAAGGTCTGCTTTGCGCTTGTTGTGAAGATATGAATATACCTTAACGGTGTATATTATGGTAAAGATAATTGTAAGGAAATAAATCATTCCCGACGTGAGTATCTGGAAAACCTGAAGCGGTATTTCATATGTCATTTCTGAAGAATCGGGATATAAAAAACTGTTATTAGGATTTCCTATAACCAGACATAGGGTAAGTATTATTGTCATAAATACGGCTGCGAGTATTGAGAATACTACAAGTGTGCCGGTGCAGGACTTTAGTTCCCATTTAAAAATTGAAAAAGCCTGCTTGAATTTTTCTTTAAAGGATACTGTTGACGTCATAGCCTGCTGCCCCCATTTCACTTATAAATATTTCTTCAAGAGTAAGCGGCATTGCCGAAATATACACCGGATTAAGCGCGTCTAATTTCGGCATAAAATCTTCTTCCGTTCCTCTTATTGTTAAGTTGAATATGTTACCGTTCTGCCATACGTTAATTACATTTATGCCCTCAAAAACATTTGATGCCAGAGGTACTTCCGAGAATGCAACCTGTACTTTGCGTAGTCCTAATCTTAATGCGTCTATTTCACGCTCCATAAGCATTGTTCCTTTGTGCATAAGACACACGCGGTCGCATAAATCCTCAAGCTCTCTGAGGTTGTGGGATGCAATTATTACGGTCATATTATTCTCTGACACGTGGTCAATAAGTATTCTTTTAAGCAAATGACGAACAACAGGGTCAAGACCGTCAAATATTTCGTCAAGAAAGAGATACTTGGGACACGTTGAAAGAGCAAGTATCAGCGCCGCCTGACGCTGCATACCCTTTGACATATTTATAATTCTTGCATCGCGTTTTATCGGAAATATTGAGCAATAGCGGTTAAACTGCTCTTCGCTCCAGTTTGGATAAAGTTTTCTGTAAAGAAATGCTGTACTGTTTATTGTGCTGTTATTGTAAAAAAACGGAAAGTCAGGAATAAAATAACATTCGCCTTTTGCTTTGGGATTGTCGAACAGCTTTTTTCCGTCAACCAGTATTGCGCCGGCATCAGGCTGGTACACGCCTGACAAAAGCCGCAGCAGGGTCGATTTTCCGCTTCCGTTGCTTCCTACAAGTCCAAGCACGGAACCATCGTTTATTTTGACATTCATATTGTTTACGGCTGTTATCTTGTCAAATTTTTTAGTAAGATTTTTAATCTCAATCAATGCTTTGACCTCCTCTAAATGTTTTTTCAACTATTTCTATCAGGTCATTCTTGCTTACGCCGAAAATATGTGCTTTAGAAGCGGCAATTTTAAATTCATCAATTGCAAGTACTTTCTGAGCCGAGTTTTCGGAAAGCTTGTCAGTGAGAAAGCTGCCTCTGCCCACGGTTGAAAATATATATCCGTCGCTTTCAAGCTCCCGATATGCTTTTGCTACCGTGTTTGGATTAACCCCAAGCTGTGTTGCAAGAATTCTGACAGGCGGCAGTTTGTCACCGGATTTTATTACGCCAGCAGAAGCTAACTTGATAATGTTTGTGCAGAGCTGCTCATAAATAGGAACCCGCGATGCAAAATCAATTTGAAACATATTTAACCTCCTTTAAAAATTATTTATTTTGTATTAATAAATATAGTACATTTATATATTAATACAAACATACAATTATGTCAATACTTATATGTTAAATTTATTTTTAATTTGTTACTAATTTTTTTACTAAAAGATTAAGAAAAAGTTTATTTTCCAAAGTTGAAAAGAAA
Organism: uncultured Clostridia bacterium; assembly: GCA_947624865.1. Taxonomy (GTDB): domain Bacteria; phylum Bacillota; class Clostridia; order Oscillospirales; family Acutalibacteraceae; genus Ruminococcoides. The sequence goes on from CANQMH010000010.1 coordinate 24,194, forward strand.
AAATAATTGTGATAAAATTATCTGAGAAAACCTTTGAAAGGGTGCTTTTATGAAAAAATGCGAATATTGCGCAAAGGAAATATCATATTTTGAACAGTATTGCAGTACAGATTGCCACGCAGAAGCAAACAAATATTATGAAAAGACAGAAAAATTTGAAAAGATTTTTTCATTTGTAAATGCAATATGTGTTTTCGGAATTCCGATAGGACTTTTGCTTTTTCCTTTTTTGAAAGTGCCCGGAACGATTATTGCGTCGATAAGCTGTGCAATTTTGGGAATTTTGTTGATTTTACTTCCGTTTCCTACGGAAAATATGATTTCCAAGTATAAAATTAAAAAGGCTATGAAGATAACCAGGATCATCGGAATTGCGATAATTGTTTTAGGTTTTGCTATCGTGGGTTTTATGTTTTTCTTTTTTAAATAAAAATGAATAAATTATATATAAACGTCAACACTATTATCAGCAATTAAAAAGGAGGATTTTTAAATGCTAGATAAAATTGCGTTGACGCTACTTGTAATCGGCGGACTCAACTGGGGAAGCATAGGTATTTTCCAGTTTGACCTTGTAGCTTGGATTTGCGGAGGACAGACAGGAATTATAAGCAGAATAATTTACATTCTCGTAGGCCTTTCTGCTATCTGGTGCATTTCGCTTTTATTCAGAGATACAAGAGATACCGTTATGGACGATTCAGTTTCAAAAAATCGCGCATAAACAGCACATTATCATAAAAGGGTCAGCTCAAATGTGAGCTGACCCTTAAAATTTATATATTTTATTAAATTCTCTAAGAGTTTTATCAAAGAGTTTCAACAATAGCTTTCGTATCTCTTGCAATTACCATTTCTTCGTCTGTAGCAATAAGCTCAACGCGGATTTTTGAATCGGGTGCAGAAAGAGTTCCCGTTACACCATGCAAAGCCTTAGCGTTAAATTCCTTATCCATTTTAACTCCGAGACATTCAAGATAATCGCAAACTCTTTCGCGCAGCTGAGGCTGGTTTTCACCAAGGCCTGCGGTAAATACGATTCCGTCACAGCCTCCGAGAGCAACATAATAGCTTCCGATATATTTTGCAATCTGATAATAAAGCATTTCGTGTGCAAGATGAGCGCGCATATTGCCGTTTGCTTCGGCGTCACTGACATCACGGTCATCGGAGGAAATTCCCGATATTCCTAAAAGTCCCGATTCCTTGTTGAGGATTTTAGACATTTCATCAGCCGTAAGATGCTCTTTTTCAGCAATAAAGGTTATAACCGACGGGTCAAGAGAACCTGAACGCGTACCCATCATAAATCCGCCGAGCGGCGTAAGTCCCATTGTTGTGTCAATAACCTTGCCGTTTTTAACTGCTGTAATTGACGAGCCGTTGCCTATATGGCATGTAATAAGCTTTAGCTCCTCTTTTTTTCTGCCCATGATTTCAGCCATCTTATCGGTAACATAACGGTGAGAAGTACCGTGAAATCCGTATTTACGCACGCCGAATTTCTCATAGTATTTGTAGGGTACGGCATACATAAATGCTTTTTCAGGCATTGTCTGGTGGAACGCAGTATCAAAAACAGCTACCTGCGGAACTTTTGCTCCAAAAACTTTTGCACAGGCCTCAATTCCCTGCAGGTTAGCAGGATTATGAAGCGGAGCAAGCGGAGAAAATTCTCCGATTTTCTTTATAACTTCGTTATTGATAAGAACGGATTTATCAAAATAAGCACCGCCCTGAACAACTCTGTGTCCTATTGCGGAAACTTCGGAAAGTTCTTTTATTGCGCCGTATTCGGGGTCTGTAAGTGCATTTTTAACAGCTTCAAAAGCCTGTGTGTGGTTAAGCATCTGAGTTTTGCGTTCTATTTTTTCGCCGCTTGGAGTTTTAAAACCGATGAAAGCACCGTCGGTGCCTATCCTCTCACAGTTGCCTTTGGCAAGCACCTTTTCATCATTTGCGTCAATAAGCTGATATTTCAGCGATGAGCTTCCTGCATTGATAACAAGAATTTTCATTTTTATCATCCCTTCACTTTTTATTGCTTAGAATATAAATTTAATATATAATAGAACAATATAATGATACTCCAATAGTTTGGTGTTTTCAAGTCCTTTTTAGATTTTATTTCCGGAGTATGACTATCATAATACAGGAGGTAAACGATGGCTACAGCCGTAATATGTGAATACAATCCGTTCCATAACGGTCATAAATATCTTCTTGAAACAGCAAAAAAGCAGACGGGAGAGTCTGTAATTGCAATAATGAGCGGAAGTTTTGCCCAACGCGGAGAGGTTTGCGTTACCGACAAATTCTTTAGGGCAAAAACGGCTCTTGAAAATGGTGCTGACCTTGTAGTAGAGCTGCCCGCTGTTTACGCTGTTTCAAATGCACAGCGTTTTGCCGCCTGCGGAGTTCATATTGCAAAGTCTTTTAGTTGTGTAAATCACCTTGCATTTGGTTGTGAAAGCGATAATATCAATAACCTATGCAAAGCCGCGCATTCAACCGAAAATGAGAGTGTTCTGAATGTACTCAGAGAAGAAATGAAAGGCGGAAATTATTATCCGCGTGCGCTTGAGATTGCAGTTCGCAGTATTTTAGGCGATGACATTGCAGATGTTCTTACTTTTCCGAATAATATTCTTGCCGTTGAATATATCAGAAATCTTGCAGGCTCTTCCGTAATGCCTCTGCCGATAAAGCGCACAGGCGTATCTCACGACAGCGAACTGTCAAGCGGAAACTATGCCTCAGCCTCACAAATCCGAAAAATGCTAAGGGATAATGTACCTGCGGATTTATATTTGCCCGAAATTCCGAAAAAGATTACTTATCCCGAAAATCTTGAAAGAATTGTATTATATAAACTAAGAAGTATGAGTGCAGATGATTATAAAAAACTTCCTGATGTGAATGAGGGACTTGAAAACAGAATTATGGACGCTGTACGCCGATATAATTCCGTAAAAGAAATATTAGATTCTGTAAAAACAAAGCGTTACACTCATTCAAGAATACGCAGAATCATTGTGTGTGCGTTGCTTGGAATAACAGAGCAATTGCAGAATACTCCTGTTGAATACGCACGAATTCTTGGATTTAACAGCGAAGGCTCGTCTCTTCTTAAAACCTGCCGCCTTGAGGTTGTAACGTCAGTAAGCGACGCTTTAAAGAAAGGCGGAAATATTGCAAAACTGCTTGAAAAAGATATTTTATCCACAGATATAGCCGCTCTTGCGTATAAATATCCTAAAATACCTAAATCGGATTTTAACTTTGGAATTATTAAAATTGTATGACACTTGTACATAAATTCCAAAAATATTTACATAAAATTACATTAAACTACTTGTATATTTGGTAAAAATATATTATACTATAAATGTATTATTAAAATATTATTAAATTAAAACCATTGGATGAAAAGAGGTTTACTATGGCATTTCAATTAAACGACCCAAGACCGCCGCTTGACCAGTTTTTGCAGGGAGAATCCGTCCATGCATATGAATTTTTAGGTGCGCACTTTGTAAACTGGGACAACCGTGACGGTGTTGTGTTCAGAGTGTGGGCGCCGAATGCCCTGTCGGTTTCGGTGGTTGGTGATTTTAACGGCTGGAACAGCGATGCAAATTATATGTACCGAATTTCTGAATCGGGAGTATGGGAACTGTTTATAGAAGGTGTACAGGAATTTGCGTGCTATAAATACTGTGTTGAAACTCCATGGTCGGAACGCCGTCTGAAAACCGACCCGTATGCATTCCATTGTCAGACACGTCCCGACAATGCTTCGCGTGTTTATAATATTAACGGTTATGAATGGAATGACGGCGAATGGTTTAACTTTAAAAAGGAACATCCTCATTTCAGTCAGCCTATAAATGTTTATGAAATCAACGCAGGCTCATGGCGCAAATACGAGGACGGCAATGTATTCAGCTACAGAAAACTTGCCGAAGAGCTTATTCCTTATGTTAAAAATATGGGTTATACTCACATTGAGTTTATGCCTCTTACGGAATTTCCGTTTGACGGAAGCTGGGGCTATCAGGTAACAGGATATTATGCCGCTACTTCACGTTACGGTGAGCCTAAAGACCTTATGTACTTTATTGACGGGTGCCACCAGGAGGGAATCGGCGTAATTTTGGACTGGGTTCCTGCACATTTTCCTAAAGACGCTCACGGACTTGCCCGCTTTGACGGGACAGGCTGTTATGAGTACGAGGACTACCGTATCGGCGAGCACAAGGAATGGGGAACATATATCTTTAATTACGGACGTTATGAGGTAACAAGCTTCCTTATTTCTTCGGCTATGTTCTGGCTTGATATGTATCATGTTGACGGTATCCGCGTTGACGCGGTTGCATCAATGCTGTATCTTGACTACAACCGCAAGGACGGCGAATGGATCGCAAATGCCTACGGCGGAAGAGAAAATCTTGTTGCAGTTGACTTTTTGCAGAAACTCAATACCGTTGTTCATATGTATCATCCCGAAGCAATGATGATAGCTGAAGAAAGTACGGCATGGCCTAATGTTACACGTTATCCTATACAGGATATGGGACTCGGCTTTGACTACAAGTGGAATATGGGCTGGATGAACGATATGCTGTCGTATATTTCGCTTGACCCGCTGTGGAGAAATTATCACCATGACACGCTTACTTTCAGTATGGTTTATGCTTTCTCCGAGAACTTTATGCTTCCTATTTCACATGATGAGGTTGTATACGGCAAAGGTTCGCTTATAAATAAAATGCCCGGAGATTACGATCAGAAGTTTGCAGGTGTAAGAGGCTTTGTTTCATTTATGATGGCGCATCCCGGCAAAAAGCTGATGTTTATGGGCAGTGAAATAGGTCAGTTTGATGAATGGAATGCTGAACAGCAGCTTCAATGGGGACTTTTAGAATATGAAAAGCATCGCCAGCTCAATCATTTCTTTGCTGAGGTAAACAAATTCTACCGCGATACACCTGCCATGCACGAAAATGACTATGACTGGAACGGCTTCCAGTGGATTGCTCTTGACGACTATCAAAAGAGCGTAATTGCATTCCGCAGAATTGCAAATGACGGAAGCGAAATTATCTGTGTTTGTAATTTCCAGCCGGTTACACGTGAAAACTATAAAGTCGGCGTTCCTGTTTACGGAATTTACGAGGAAATATTTAACTCAGAAAGCGAAGAATTCGGCGGATGCGGAATAATTAACGGCGGAGAAATAATGTCTAAGGACGAAAAGGATCACGAGCTTAATTATTCAATTGAAATTACTCTTCCCCCTCTCGGCGTAATGTACTATAAATTAAAACAAGAAGTTACGCCGCCTGTTAAGAAGAAAAGCACTTCAAAAATGGCAGCCAAAAAAAGGGCAGCAGCTAAAAAGGTAAAAGAAAGCAAATCTGACGACCCTCAAAAGGCTGTGAAAAAAACATCAAAAAAATCCGAAGAAAAAAAGTCGGATGCAGCAGAATAAAATTGCTTTATAATTAAAGTTAATACTATCATATAAACTCAGGCACCGCATAATACTGCGGTGCCTTTTTGGCGGTAAAAACAACTAAAAAACTACTGCCCCACATTTCTGTGAGGCAGTAGTTTTTAACTTAAAACGGAGCTAACTGTACACACAGTCAAAACAATTAAATCCGTTTGAATTTGATATAGTTAATTTATTACCATCTGCTGTTAAGATCAGTTTTTACTGCACGTTTTCTTTTCTTTGCACGATATCTTGCATATCTGCCTGCCTTTCTGTCACGCAGAAAGAATACAACTGCAAGTGCTCCGAGTATTGCCGCTACAAGCACAAACCACAGCCACACATTTGCCGTTCTTTTTACTTGGGCAGTAGTTGCCGCAGGAATGACTGACGATGACTTTGAAAGTGCCCTTTTTGTAACCTTATTTGTTTTTTTAACAACTTCGGAAGCTGTATCCGTATAAAACTGATTTTTCTCGTTTGTTATGATAAACTCAGAAGCATCTGTTGATAAAGGCATCTGAACAGGACCGGATTCAGCTTCTGTTGCCACGGTTTCTGTTTCATCTGTAACAGGATTTGGATTTGCCACAGCATTATCGCTGAACATTATTTCATATGTATCTTTGTCAACAACGCCTGTAGCTTCAAGTCCGTTTGCAAGCTGGAAGTTCATTACGCACTGAACTGTATAATCTCCGAAAAAACCTGTTGGGTCAACATCAAAATAACCGAGCTGTGCGAGTTTTTCCTGAATTTCCTTTACGCTGTCATTTTCGTCACCGCTTTTAATCTCACCTGAGGCTTCTTCTGCAACTGTTGTTTCTTCAGTTGGAGAAGTAGTTTCCTCAACCTGAGGAGCAGTAGTTTCTTCAGGCTTTGGTGCATAAGGAGCATCGTCGGAATAAAGGACTTCTCTGTCAGAACCTGCAATACCGTCTACCGTAAGTCCGGCAGCCTCCTGAAATGCTCTGTAAGCCTTTTCGGTTTCATCTCCAAAGTTTCCGTCGATAGCGCCTGTATAATATCCAAGCTCTGTCAGACGTGTCTGAATTTTCTTGACCTCTTCACCTGTTGAACCGTTTCTCCACGAAGTTGGTTTCTGATTTGACGATTTATCTGATGAAGAGCTGTCTGATGAGTTAGATGAGCTGCTTGATGATGTATTTGACGGTGTACTGCCTGATTTACCGGTTGAATCAAAGTAATAAGTAGTTCCGTCAATAGTTCTTGATGTGTTTACAATATACTGTCCGTTCTCATAGTAATAATAATTACCGTTGAACTCTTCCCAACCGTTTGTAATGTATGTACAAGCAGCCAGCTTAAACCAGTATGTCCAGCCCAGATATGAAGACGATATGCTTTCATAGCATACGCCGTATTCATCGCCTCGAGCATCGACTTCCATGCCGTCGCCAACATAAACACCTACATGACCCGGACGCCATAGACCCAGACCGTGTACTCTTGGAATTCCGCTGCTTACCGAACCGCTTTCTGTAGCTGTATTCAGCTGCGGATCTCCGCATCTTTCGCCTCCGCAGTATGAATAAATAAGACCCGAACAGTCAACTGCACCGGGAGTTGAGCCTCCATATACGTAAGACCAACCGCTGTAGTATGCGTTAAGTGCCCATTCGGCAAGTCCTGCGCCGGTGCCGCTTGCACCTGCCGAAAAAGTACTTCCAAATACACATACACTTGAAAGAGTGAAAACACTCAGAATAATTGCAGTGATTTTTTTAATTCTCTGCATTTTTTTACCTCCTGTCATTTGAAAATAAATGGCGTAAAATAATTGAGCATCTGCTGTATAGATTACAAAATCAGCACCATTTATTAACAAATTTGTAACTATTATAACATCTTTGTTTTGAAAAATCAACCCCTATCGCCTGTTTTTTTGCTTTTTATGAATTTAAGGCATTATAATCAACTTATTGCTTGGTTATTAATATATTTTTAAACACTTTTGGTTACAAATTGTTACAAAACATTGTTTTTGCACAAATTCAAGCAAAAATGCTCCCTGCAAATGCAGAGAGCGAAAGCGTAATTATCGTAATTATAGAGTACGTGCAAATAATATAAAAAATTATCTGTAATGTTATTCTTTAAAATCATCTTCAGTAATGTTATAGGTTGCACCTGCAACCTCCTGCGAAAGAACTTCCTTATTTTCTCCCGCCTTACCGGTAATAACACCGTTATTCTCGGCGTTATTTTCTCCGGGCCATTTTGAATACATAACCTTGAGCAAAATCGGAGTTACTATGGAAGAAACAACAATCAGTATAATAACAGCAGTAAAGAACTTGCTGTCCATAAGTCCTGCGTTAAGTCCCTTTTGAGAAACTATAAGCGCAACCTCTCCCCTGTTCATCATACCTATACCGATTTTCAGAGAATCAGGAGTGTTAAAACGGCAAATACGTGCCATTCCGCCGCAGCCGACAACTTTTGTTATCAAAGCAACTCCTACAAGCGCAATTGAGAACCACAATATCTGCATATTAAAATTATCTAAGCTGGTCTGCAAGCCAATGCTCGCAAAGAATACGGGTCCGAAAATTATATATGAACTTACGTCCATTTTCCTTTCAATATAGCTTGAATCTTTAATATTACAAAGTATTATGCCTGCAACGTAAGCTCCTGTAATATCTGCAATACCGAAAAATTCCTCTGCGCAATATGCACTGGCGAAGCAAAGAACAAGTCCGAAAATAGGAACACGTCTTGAATGAGGCCATCGCTTATCTATCCATTTGAACAGAAAATAAAGAGCAACACCCAAAATAATTGAAACAGCAAAGAACAAAACGGTATTTATTCCTACACCTATCGGGTCAACGTCCGGATTTTTGAATCCGATTACCACAGTCAGAAGAATAATGCCTATTACATCATCTATTATAGCGGCAGATAAAATTGTTGTGCCTACCTTTTCTTTAAGATGTCCCATTTCTTTAAGCGCCTGAACAGTAATACTTACCGATGTCGCCGCAAGCACGGTTCCCATAAATACAGCCTCAAAGAAACGCGTGTCTGGATCGCCGAATCCAAATGCATAATAAACTGCCGCACCTCCGAAAAGAGGTACTGCAACACCTGCCAAAGCTATCAGCAGCGCTACCGGACCTGTTTTTATCAGCTCTTTAAGGTTCGTGCCAAGTCCGGCTGAAAACATAAGCAAAATAACCCCTATTTCAGCCATTCCGGTAATAAAATCATCCTTCTGAACCAGATTAAGCACAGACGGGCCGATTAAAAGACCCGCTATTATTTCGCCCACAACCTGAGGTCCCTTCAATTTGCGTGCAATAAGTCCGCAGAGCTTTGCAGCAATAAGAATAATGGCGAGGTTTTTCAAAATATTCAATGAATCCACCTAAAACACCTCTGTTTTCTTCTTATTTATATAAAATCATTTTTTATTTTATCACCAAAACTTAAAATTTCAACGGATTTAAATTTAATTCGACATTTTCTATTTATTAAACAAATCAATATAATCATAATTAAAAAAACTGTTTAATTTCTTATGATATCCATTAAGCAGCCAAATCTTTTTATATTTAAGGTTTTTTGTTACTTTTAACTTAATAAAAACACAATCATTTTGCAATTATTATATAACACTATAAAAGTATAAAAAAAGGCAAAAAAACATTGACAATTATTTAACAATGATGCTAAAATGGTATCAGGTAATAACTGAATTGTATAATAAAATTTTTACGTTATTACCTTATGAAAACAAGCTTGTAAATAAATTTTATCTTTGAAAGGATCCTTAAAATGAAAAGAATTTTATGCGCTTTACTTGCATGTGTACTTTGTGCATCCGTAATAATCGGATTATCGGGATGCGGATGTTCAAACAGCAGCCAACAGGAACCCGGTTATAAGGTATCTGCTACAGAACCTGATTTAAAAAATGAAGATTTCGGCTTTTTTATAATTGAAAACAAAGAGCTTATGGTTACGGAATATCTCGGTTCGGATACAGACATCAAAATTCCCGAATCATTAGACAATTATAAGGTTACCGTAATAGGACACAGCGTATTTAACGGCAAAAATATTACCAGTGTTGAAATTCCTGACACAATTGTAGAGATTCAGGACTATGCTTTTTCAAGCAACCAGGATCTTAAAAATATTAAGCTCCCGAAAAATCTTAAGACTTTAGGCAGCAACGTATTTTTTAACTGCAGAAATCTTGCTTCAGTTGAGCTGCCGCCTACGATAGAAGATTTAGGTCTTTATACTTTCTCTGCTACAGGTCTTAAAAACGTAACAATTCCTGAAAGCAGCACGCTTACTAAAATTGACCATTACACATTTTATCAGTGCCAGAATTTAACAGAGGTAACTTTACCTGCAACAATAACAGAGATTGCCGAAGACGCTTTTTCTGACTGTCCTAACAAAATTACAATTAAAGCTCCCTCAGGTTCATATGCACAGCAATACGCTGAAACGAACAAATTTGATTTTGAGGAAACAAAATAATTGATATATTTTCAGCACCGCTGAATTTAATATAATTTTGATTATGTGAAATAAGAGGTAGATTTAATGAGTGCAAAAGAATATCCTATTGTAGATAATGCAAAATCTTTTGAAGCAGCTCTTGCAAAAGTTAAAGAAGCTCAGAAGGTTTTTGCGACCTACACACAGGAACAGGTGGATAAGATTTTTCTTGCTGCTGCGACTGCGGCAAATAAAATGAGAATTCCGCTTGCTAAAATGGCTGTTGAAGAAACAGGCATGGGCGTAGCAGAAGACAAAGTTATTAAAAACCACTACGCTTCCGAGTATATTTACAATGCTTACAAGAATGTAAAAACCTGCGGTGTTATTGAAGAGGACAAATCATTCGGAATCAAGAAAATAGCCGAACCTATCGGCGTTATTGCGGCTGTAATCCCCACAACAAATCCTACATCAACAGCTATTTTTAAGACGCTTATCTGCTTAAAGACGCGCAACGGTATCATTATCAGCCCTCATCCGCGCGCTAAAAAGAGTACGATTGAGGCGGCAAAGACAGTTCTTGAGGCTGCCGTTGCAGCAGGTGCTCCCGAAGGAATTATCAGCTGGATTGACGTTCCGTCGCTTGAGCTTACAAATATGCTTATGCAGGAGGCTGACTGTATTCTTGCTACCGGCGGCCCGGGAATGGTTAAGGCTGCCTATTCATCAGGTAAGCCTGCACTCGGTGTCGGCGCAGGAAATACACCTGCTATTATTGATGAGTCCGCTGACATTATCCTTGCAGTCAACTCAATTATTCACTCAAAAACTTTCGACAACGGTATGATTTGCGCTTCTGAGCAGTCAGTTATTGCCGAAAAGAAAATATACAGCAAGGTTAAAAAAGAATTTAAAGCCCGCGGCTGTTACTTCCTTAATGACGAAGAAATAGATAAGGTCAGAAAGACCATTATTATAAACGGTGCGCTCAATGCTAAAATCGTTGGCCAGAAGCCTGTTACAATTGCCGCTCTTGCGGGCGTTAAGGTTCCAGAAAAAACAAAAATTCTTATCGGCGAGGTTGAATCGGTTGACATCAGCGAGGAATTTGCTCACGAAAAGCTTTCTCCAGTACTCGCAATGTATAAAGCTGAAAACTTTGAGGACGCTGTTTCAAAGGCTGAACAGCTCGTTGCCGACGGAGGCTATGGACATACATCATCACTCTATATTGACGCAGTAAACGAAAAAGAAAAAATCAATGAATTTGCTGCCCGTATGAAAACCTGCCGTATTCTTGTAAACACTCCTTCCTCTCACGGCGGCCGGCG
>CANQMH010000011.1 GCA_947624865.1 uncultured Clostridia bacterium
CAGTTTGTTTTCTAAATTTAATATTTATTCCTTAGGGGGCTTTTTGTGCTGTCCACACAATTTGGGGCACTCCATTAAACATTGTATCACAATGTCTAACAGGAGGGGTGCATTTCAAAATGAGAGGCTTATTACACAACAAGTTAATAATATGCTGTTAATATTAAAATTAATATAAAAATAATTAATATGTACGGTCGCATATTTCGTTAATTTTATCTCTGAGCTTTAAAAAATCGTCAAACGCGTCGGGCTTTCTTCTGGGGTCGCGAAGAACTGCCGCCGGGTGCAGCATAGCCATCATCTGTATTCCGCCTTTCTCAAACCACAAGCCGTGTTCCTTTGTGATTTTTATGTCAGATTTTATAATTCTGCCTGCGGCAATTCGTCCCAGACATACTATTATTTTGGGGTTTATCATCTTAACCTGCGATCGAAGCCAGTCAATGCACATTTCCTGCTCCTCGGGTTTTGGGTCGCGGTTCTGAGGAGGACGGCATTTTACTATGTTGGCGATATAAATATTTTTGTTTCTGTCAAGATCAACTGCCGTCAGCATTTTATCAAGTAGCTTTCCTGCTCTGCCCACAAACGGCTCACCCTGCAAGTCTTCGTTTTCTCCGGGGCCTTCGCCGATAAACATTACTTCGGCTTTTTCATTTCCGATTCCCACAACTACATTGTGGCGTGTTTTACAAAGCTCACATTTTTGGCATTGTTCACACTCATTTTTGAGTTGTTCCCAGTTATTATACATATTCTGAAATCCTTTCATTATTCTTTACTTTACAGCAAAAAGCTTTATATTTTTAAAATCTGTTGAAATTTATTACAATTAGTAGTAAAATTAAAAGGCAAACAAATTAAAAGAATGGTGGTTAATAAAATGAAAGTAATGGTTGAAACATCGGCTCATCACGTTCACGTTACCAAGGAAACTCTTGAAACTCTCTTTGGCAAAGGCGCAACACTCACAAACAAAAAGGATCTTTCTCAGCCGGGACAGTTTGCCTGCGTTGAAAAAGTTACCGTTGTAGGTCCGAAAAGTGAGATGAAAATGTCAATTCTCGGCCCTGAAAGAAGTGCAGACCAGGTTGAAATTTCCCTTACCGACGCACGCAAGCTCGGCATTGCCGTTCCCGTTAAGGAATCAGGCGACATTGCCGGAACACCGGGCTGTAAGCTCGTAGGCCCTGCCGGAGAAGTTGAAATTGAGTGCGGTGTTATCGCAGCTAAAAGACACATTCACCTTGACCCTGCAACAGCAGAGGAGTTCGGCTTGAAGGACAAGCAGATAGTTTCCGTTAAGGTTGGCGAAAACACAGGCAGAGCAACAACATTCGGCGACGTTGTTATAAGAGTAAATGCAAACTACGCTCCTGCAATGCACATTGACACAGACGAATCAAACGCCGCAGGGCTTGGAGGCACTGTTGACGGAGAAATCATAGTTTAATTTTAATTATTTTAAATTATTTTACTTTAAGAGAGCAACAAATGTTGCTCTTTTTTTTTGATGTATAAAAAACTTCTCGGTAAAGTTCGGGCAAAAAAGGTATTTAATTTCAGGATCTGTATGCTCGAATTGTGAGCGGTGTCACGTCGCTTATTTATTCAGTACAATATGAAGAAAATCGGGGAAAATCTCTCTCCACGCATTTTCGTTATGCTTGTTATCAAGCATTACAATTTCATTCATCATATCATACGGATAGCCTGTTTCAGGCAGCAGGTCATACATCATTTCGGTGCTTTCAAATATCATCTGTTCAAGCTCATCTCCGCTGCCGGTATAAATATAGAGGTAAGGCATATCGCTTTTAATTTTCTGTAACAGGTACTTTCGCCAGTCATTCTCCGTATAGATTAAAAATGCAGGCGAAAAAGCACCAATAAAACCAAATTTATCGCTATGCTCCACTCCGGAAAAGAAAGCCTGCAATCCGCCTGATGAGCTTCCGCAGACAGATGTATATTTTCTGCCGGTTTTTACGGGAAAATTATGCTCAACATACGGAATAACCGTGTTCATAAGAAAATCATCAAAAATTTCTCCCTGAGGAGTAAAAATATCATTAAGCATATACCTGTACTGAATTTCTCCAATGCACTTTGGAGTAAGCTCGCTGTCACGATAAACATTTCCGTTGTCAATGCCTGCAATTATTGCGCCTTTGGAACCGTTTTTACGCTCGTTTTCCACCGCGTCTATTACTCCCCAGCTTCCGTATGGGGTCGATTTTTCGTCAAACAAATTCTGACCGTCAGTCATATAGATTACGGGAAGCTTTTCATTTTCGCTATGCTCTGGAACATAAATCTGAACCATTCTGTCGTCTTTATCGGGGAACGGCAGAAAAACCGTGTGTAATTTTGCTTTAGTCATAATGTATCACCCAAGAATATTAAAGCACAAAAATAGAAATGTTGCAACCGGAATAAAACAGTTTTTTTCCGTGAATAATATGAGCAGAGGTGATTTTTATGATTAACGACGTTGAAATGCTTACTTATGTTCTCCAGAATGCAGAAATGGGGTGTCAGGGAATTTCAAGCGTCAGAAAAAGACTGCACGACAGCAAGGTTGACGGCGTTCTGTGCGAACAGCTGATAAAGTACGGGAAGCTTTATCATTGCGCAAATAATATGCTCAGAAACCGCGGAGCTGAAATACGCCACGTAAGTCCCGTAACCAAAGCAATGACGAGATATGCCGCAGAACGTGACCTCAAGCGCGACTCGTCATCCTCTCACGTTGCCGAAATGATGATTAAGGGAAACACGATGGGTGTAAATAAGATGTCACGACATATCCGCGACTATGACGGCGGTGACCCCCATGTCAGCACACTTGCCAAAAAAATGCTCGATACGGAAGAAGAAAATATAAGAGAAATGACGCCGTTTCTGTAATTTATCGGGGCAGGGATAGAATCCTTGCCGATACATACAAATTAAATCAGCTTGTAATGCATTACGGTATTATCTGAGATCAGCATTATAAAAGGATGTGAAACAGTGGAAAATGAAAACAAAGAGCTTTATTCAAAAACTTATTCGTTTGCTCCATACGAACAATCTCGGCACAATACTAAAAAATATAAACCGAATGAATATGACGTGATTATAGCGGGCGCAGGTCTTTCGGGATTATCGTGTGCGTTTGAGCTTGCTTCAAAAAATAAAAGAATACTTATTCTTGAAACTCATCCCTATGCGGGCGGAAGAACCTCATCATTTGATGATAACGGAATGAAAGTAGAGTCGGGCCTGCACAGGTATATAGGCTATTATTCCGCTCTTCCGTCGCTGTTAAAACAATGCGGAGTAAAAATAAACGACATCGTCACCTGGGAAGAAAAAACAGATGTGCTGATAAAAAAACAAAATAAAAAGCTGGTGCTGGGAGTTGCTCCGTTTTTTGGATTCATAAAGACAGCACGCTCAATATTAGGCAATAATGAAGTTTTATCGGCACGCGACAAGCTGTCGCTTATGCCGTTTTTCCTGAGCGGATTTACAAGCTATGTGTTCTCAGACAGGCTTGATAAATATTCAGTAGCGGAATACGCTAACCGCCACAAGGTGTCTGAAAAGGCAAAAAGACTTATTCTGGAACCGCTGAGCACAGGAATATTTTTCAGACCGCCCGAAAATTACTCAGCCTACGCTTTTTTCGGTTTATTTGCACCTGCAATTCCAAAGTTTTATAAAATGCGAATCGGAGCATATCTCGGCGGTATGACCGATTTAATGTGCAATCCTATAGTCAAAAAGGTGCAGTCGCTCGGCGGTGAATTCCATTTTAAAGAGCCTGTTGACAGCGTAATCGTAAAAGACGGCGGCGTTGTCGGTGTAAAAACAAAGAGCAATAAAGAATATTTTGCCGAACAGACCGTCATTGCAACGACGCTTCCTGCCGCTAAAAAAATCCTCAATCCTCTGGCAGACAGGAGAGAACTGATAAAGCTTTTCCGCCTGCCCTGTATGTCCTCTTGTTCTTTTCAGTTAGAGCTTGACCGTCCCTCAATGAAAAAAGATATTACCACCTTCGGCCCCGGAACAGACCTTGTAAGTCTTGCCGAACAGTCGCGCACCACTTTTAGGGAGTCAAAAGGCAGGCTGTCAGTAATTTTGGGCAATGCAAAGGAATATTCAAATAAGCAAACCGAGGAAATTTTGCCGTCCGTATTAAAACAGCTTAATTCTCTCGGAATACATTTGGACGGTCATATAATTGATGCAAGAAAAGTGTCGGAGGAAAATGACTTTTATTCTCTGGACAAGGGAAATCAGCATCTGCGTCCACGACAACGCACAGGAATCAAGGGACTCACGCTTGCAGGAGATTACACCCTGACTTCCTCATTCGCAACAATGGAGGGAGCTGTCAAATCAGGTAAAAAAGCCGCAAAAAATTGTCTGCAAAGCCTGTAAAAATTAACCCTAAGTTTAATTTTTATCAGAATTGCAGGATAATAAATTTCTATAAAACGGTTATACTCTAAATGAGGTGATATTATGGGAGATCCTAATGATAAAATAAATTCCGATGAGAAGCAAAACAACGAAAAAACTGCTACAGACAATCAATGGGTAAGCACAGGATTAGACAATTATCCCGATAACAGAGAACGCCGCGACGGTCCCGGAGGCGAAGATGCAGACTGTTAAGTCTGCATCTTCGTTTGGCCAGTTTTAAAAAATATTATAACCCGAACTTTCAGACATGAAAATTCGGGTTTATTAATCGTGCAATAAAAAAATACTTTTTATATAAAAATTTAATGAGGATATTTCTCAATAAGCTCACGCAAATCGTAAGGAGTAGCCTGATAGACAAAATAATTCAGCCAATTTGTATAGAGCAGAGTGGCATTGCTTCTCCACACCATCGGAGGAGTTTTTGAAGCGTTGTCATCAGGAAAATAATTATACGGAATTTTCGGATTTAATCCCTTGTTCTTGTCCCTGAAATATTCATTTGCAAGCGTTTCGCGGTCATATTCTGCATGACCTGTTACAAACACCTGTCTGCCTGTTTTACTGCACACAACGGCAACTCCTGCCATTTTTGACACGGCAAGTACTTCAAGTCCCAGACACTTCCTTATATCCTCTTCCCTTACGCTTGTATAGCGTGAATGAGGAATTTGAAACGTATCGTCAAAACCTCTCATAAGCTGATGATGGGGCTTTAAAATTTCGTGAAAATACACTCCGCTGAGTTTATCTTTAAGCGGATATTTTTTTATTCCGTAATGATAATAAAGTCCTGCCTGCGCACCCCAGCAAATATGAAATGTCGAATAAACATTGTGCTTTGACCATTCCATTATTTCACAAAGCTCGCTCCAATAGTCAACGTCCTCAAAATCGAGCTGTTCAACGGGAGCTCCTGTAATAATCATACCGTCAAAGCTTTCGTTTTTCACCTGTGAAAATGTTTTATAAAAGGTTGTCAGGTGATGAGGCGAAGTATTCTTAGATGTATGAGACGCCATTTGCAAAAGTTCAATGTCAACCTGTAAAGGACTGTTTCCCAAAAGCCTTAAAAGCTGGGTTTCCGTTTCGATTTTTGTAGGCATCAAATTTAAAATTATAATTTTCAGGGGTCGAATATCCTGCCTCAAGGCAACTTCGTTCGGCATAACAAAGATATTTTCGGACTCAAGTACCTTTATCGCAGGCAAATTACTCTGAACTTTAATAGGCATTTCTCTCACCACCCTTTTAATTCACATAATAGACAACCTAATACTAATCCATGTTTAAAACGGAAATCGTATTACAAAAACAAGTCAAATTAATACTGCTTGCCCCAGTAAACCATATGCTTTGCAGGCTTGCCGCAGCATACGCAGGTATCGCAGATATGTTCTTCTTTAAACGGAATACATCTGCTCTTTACACCGCCGGTAACGTCTTTAAGTTTGTCTTCACATTCGGAATCTCCGCACCACATAGCTTTAATAAAGCCCGGTTTATTCTTTGCAATATCAATAAATTCGTCATAGCTTGCAGCTGTAAACGTCTTTTCCTGCGTATTTTTAAGAGCGCGCTCATACATGGAATTGTGAATGTCCTGCAAAAGGTT
Source organism: uncultured Clostridia bacterium (assembly GCA_947624865.1). Taxonomy (GTDB): domain Bacteria; phylum Bacillota; class Clostridia; order Oscillospirales; family Acutalibacteraceae; genus Ruminococcoides. The sequence continues at coordinate 6,098 of CANQMH010000011.1, forward strand.
TTCGACAAACTGCGACAGCTCCTCAAGCGGAACAAACGATTTTTCGCGCGTATCGCGTCTAACTACCACACATTGGTTTTTCTCAATATCTTTCGGACCTATTTCAACTCTTACGGGCACGCCCTTCATCTCATATTCTGCAAACTTCCAGCCCGGAGCATGGTCGGAATCATCAAGTTTAACCCTAAATTTTTTCATAAGCTCATTTTTAAGCTCGTTAGCCTTTTCAAGAACGCCCTCCTTATGCTGGGCAACAGGGATAACCGCTATCTGAATAGGTGAAATCTTCGGAGGCAGAACAAGTCCGTCATCGTCGCTGTGCACCATTATTATTGCACCTATCATTCTTGTTGATGCACCCCACGAAGTCTGGTGAGGATAATGAAGTTTGTTGTCCTTGCCGGTGTATGTAATTCCAAAGCTCTTTGCAAATCCGTCGCCGAAATAATGCGAAGTACCGCCCTGCAAAGCGACTCCGTTATGCATCATAGGCTCTATTGTATAGGTTTCTTCTGCTCCTGCAAATTTTTCTTTTTCTGTTTTCTTGCCTATTACGGCAGGAATGGCAAGCGTTTCTCTGTAAAAGCTCTCGTAAACATGAAGCATTCTCAAAGTTTCTTCCTTAGCCTCTTTAGCAGTTTCGTGCATTGTGTGTCCTTCCTGCCACAAAAATTCTGATGTACGCAAAAACGGACGTGTGGTTTTTTCCCATCTTACAACGCTGCACCATTGATTATAAAGTTTAGGCAAATCGCGGTATGTATTTATAACCTTTTTATAATGCTCGCAAAAAAGAGTCTCTGAGGTAGGACGAACGCAAAGACGCTCGCTGAGCTTTTCCTGACCGCCCACCGTAACCCATGCACACTCGGGAGCAAAGCCCTCAACATGGTCCTTTTCCTTCTGGAGCAGACTTTCGGGAATAAACATAGGCATATACACGTTTACGTGACCTGTTTCCTTAAATCTGCGGTCAAGGTCTGCCTGCATATTTTCCCATATAGCGTAGCCGTAAGGTCTGATTACCATACAGCCTTTAACACCTGAATAATCTACAAGCTCTGCTTTTTTTACTATATCGGTGTACCATTTAGCAAAATCCTCATCTCTGCTTGTAATGGCTTCAACCATCTTTTTATTGTCTGCCATAATATATTCCTCCGTAACAGGATATTTTCATAATATTTTTATTATACAATATATTTAGATTTTTTCAAGGATTTTTTCAAGTATAATACTAACCCCACATAAAATTTGCAAAAAAATAAGGCCGGGGAAATCCCGACCTCTTTTCGGTCAACTCAAATTATGAATTTGCTTCAATATAAGCAACAAGCGAGCCTACTGTCTTGATATTTTCGATTTCTTCGTCAGGAACTTCAACCTCAAATTCATCTTCAATTGACATAAGTAAATCTACAACGTCAAGTGAATCTGCACCGAGATCTTCCTGCAAATCAGTATCAGCAGTAATTTTATCCTCTTCAACGTCAAACTGCTCAGCAAGAATTGCTTTTACTTTTTCCAATACCATTAGTAATTCCTCCAATTAAAAATTATTATGCGGTATCCATTGTAATTATGGACAAAAGCATATATTTTATGCTACAATGGTGTGAAAGCAAATTTTGGTTTGCCTTTCTTCCATTATATTATTGATAATTTACCGCTTTGTCAATATATATTTTAAAATTTATATAATTTTTCTAAAAATTGCATAGATAATAAGACTTTAGAAGAATTTTGCATAGGTAAAATAATAAATTACGGAGGAAATATATATGAGTATTAAAAAATTTGCAGTAATAGGTCATCCCATAGGACACACAATGTCTCCGTTTATACATAAAAGACTTTTTGCAATTTCGGGAGTTGACGCAGAATATACAATCATCGACATTGCTCCCGAGAACCTTTCAGAAGAATATAAAAACACTCTCGTAAAGCTTGATGGTTACAACATTACTATTCCTCACAAGCAAAACATCATTCCGCTGATTGATGAAACAGACGAAAAGGCAAAAATGTACGGAAGCGTAAACACCGTTGCAAACAAAAATGTAATTGCAAAAGGCTATACTACTGACCCCGACGGTTTTTTAAAGGCGCTTGAAGCATCAAACATAACGCTTGGCGGAAGAGTTGTTATTCTCGGCTGCGGCGGCGTTGCAAGAACAATGGCTTATGAAGTTGTGATTAAAAAAATTCCGCTTCTTTTTGCAGTCAGAAAAGAAGATGTAAAAATTGCAGAGTATTTGTGCAATGAAATCAGAAATACTGTAAGTGGAGCAGAGGTAAACTTCTGTCTGATTGAAGAGCTTTCTGGCGACATTGACGTGCTTGTCAATGCAACGCCTCTGGGAATGTATCCCAAAATTGATAATCAGCCTGTTTCGGATAATATAATCAACAGGTGTGCCAATGTTTTTGACGCAGTTTACAATCCGCTTGAAACCGTTTTGATTCAAAAGGCAAAGGCTAACGGCGCAAATGCCGTTGGCGGTATGTCAATGCTTGTATGGCAGGCCGTTGTTTCACATGAAAAATGGGACGGCTCGGTTTATCACAATGATGATATTGCAAAGCTGTGTATTGACGCGGCTGACGAGCTGAAAAACAGATAAATTTCGTGGGGGTACAGGTATGGATAATATAGTATTGTGCGGATTTATGGGATGCGGCAAATCCACTGTAGGCAAAAACATAGCTCGCAAAACCGGAAAAATTTTTGTTGATATGGACTCATACATAGAAGAAAAAGCAGATATGAGAGTTTCTGAAATTTTTGAAAGGTACGGCGAGGACGGCTTTCGCGATATGGAACACGAGGCTTGCACGGAGCTTTCAGAAATGAAAAATCTTATTATTGCTTCGGGCGGCGGAGCTTTTACTTACAGAAGAAATGTTGAGATATTCAAGGGCAAAGACACCATAGTTTTGCTTGACGTTCCTCTTGAAATTATTAAAATCCGACTTAAAAACGACAAAACAAGACCGTTACTGCAACAACCTAACAAGGACGAAATTATGAAAGAGCTTTATGAAAAACGTCTGCCGCTTTATAAAAATGCGGCTGATATTGTGGTTTCGGGGAAAAATACGCCTTTGAAAACAGCTTTTGCGGTAATAGATGCCGTAAACATCACAAAAAAATGAACAGAGCTATTGATTATAACGCTTTAAAGTGATAAAATATATTACAGCTTGAATTACGAAAGGATAGAATAAAATGATTATAGTATTAAAGCCGTCTACGTCAGATGAACAGCTTAATAAATTTACGCAAATGCTAAAAGACTCATACGACGTAAAGGTTAATAAATGGGAAGGTGTTCAGTCAACCGTTCTCGGTCTTATAGGCGACACAACAAAAGTTGACATTGAGTACATAGACGCACAGGATATTGTCGAAAGCGTTAAGCGTGTTCAGGAACCCTATAAAAAGGCAAACAGAAAATTCCATCCCGACAATACTGTTATTAAAATAAATGATAATGTAACTATCGGCGACGGAAGTCTGCATATTATGGCAGGGCCGTGCTCTGTTGAAAGCGAAGAACAAATTGTACAAATAGCAAAGGATGTTCAAAAATCGGGCGCAACATTTTTAAGAGGAGGCGCATTCAAGCCCCGCACCTCTCCGTATGCGTTTCAGGGACTTAAAGCAGAGGGTCTTGACCTGCTGAAAATCGCAAGAAAAGAAACAGGACTTCCGATTGTTACCGAAATTATGCGTGCGTCACATATTGATATGTTTGAAAATGTAGATATAATTCAAGTCGGCGCAAGAAATATGCAAAATTTTGAGCTTTTAAAAGAGCTTGGCAAAACAGACAAGCCGATTCTTTTAAAGCGCGGACTTTCGGCAACAATTGAGGAATGGCTTATGAGCGCCGAATATATTATGGCAGGCGGTAATGACAAGGTTATCCTCTGCGAACGGGGAATACGTACCTATGAAACCTTTACGCGCAACACGCTTGACATATCGGCTGTACCGATTATCAAACAGCTTTCTCATCTTCCCGTTATCGTTGATCCAAGCCATGCAGCAGGAAAATCGTGGCTTGTTGAGCCGCTTGCAATGGCGTCAGTTGCCGCAGGCTCTGACGGTCTGATTATTGAAGTTCACAACGACCCTCCTCACGCTCTTTCGGACGGTGCACAGTCGCTCACACCAAAGCAGTTTGACGACGTTGCAAAAAAGGTATTTGCACTTAAAAATTCGCTTAATAATTAATAGTAATCTTCTTTATAACATAAGACTAATTAATCGGAGGCTGTGCAATGAATATTGCTGTAATCGGGCTTGGAATTATAGGCGGAAGCTTTTGCAAAGCGATTAAAAAATATACCGACCACTATGTTATAGGTATTAACCGCACTGCTGAAACCGCACAAAAGGCTCTTGAAATCGGAGCAATTGATGAAATCGGCACAAATGAAAGCCTTGGAAAAGCGGATATTATTATTCTTGCAATGTATCCGCAGGCTGATATAGATTTTATTGAAAAAAACGGAACCCACATAAAAAAAGGGGCTATTGTAACAGACGCCTCGGGCATAAAAAGCGCGATTTGTCCAAAGCTTAAAGAGCTTTCAGAAAAATTCGGCTTCATTTTTATCGGAAGTCATCCTATGGCAGGCAAAGAAACTAACGGTTTTGATGTTTCCGACTCTGAGCTTTATAAAAATGCAAGCTATATCATTACCCCCTGCGGCGCAGAGCAAAAATATGTTGACGTGCTTTCATCGCTTGCAAAATCAATAGGCTTTACAACCATTAAAATAACAACCCCTGAAGAACACGACAGAATGATTGCTTTTACTTCTCAGCTTCCACACGTTCTTGCCTGTGCATATGTGCTTAGTCCGTGCTGTCCTAATCACAACGGTTTTTCGGCAGGAAGCTACCGTGATGTTTCAAGGGTTGCAAACATCAACTCAAAGCTGTGGAGCGAGCTGTTTCTTGAAAATAAAGAACCGCTTATAAAAGAGCTTGACATTCTTATTGAAAACATAACCGCAATTATCAATGCCGTCAAGTCTGAAGACAAAGAAGCTCTTACAGACCTGCTTGAACAGGGTCACAAGGTAAAAGAGTCTCTCGGCGAATAGTGTGACGGTCACAGCTCATATCAAAACATTGAATATGATTTTCATTTTATAACATTGAAATCAGAGTGTATTGGAAAAATGAAAGGAGCGTTTCCTTTGAGAACAGTTCACGTTGAAACGGGAAAGCCGTATGACATATATATTGAACGAGGCATTATTGACCAATGCGGCGAGTATGCTCGAAAATTGTCAGCCGCAAAAAAAGTGACAGTAATTACAGACTCAAATGTTGCGCCTCATTATCAGTGGCGCGTGCTCAACTCTCTTGAAAAGCAGGGCTTTGAAGTTAAAACCCATATTTTCAAGGCAGGAGAAGAGTCTAAAAATTTGAACACTGTTTCAGAAATGTACAATACTCTTGCAGGCTTTAAAATGACGCGCAAGGATATTATTATTGCTCTCGGAGGCGGCGTTGCAGGCGATATGGCAGGCTTTGCCGCTGCAACATATCTGAGAGGAATTGACTTTATTCAGATTCCGACTTCCCTGCTGGCGCAGGTTGACTCATCAGTAGGCGGAAAAACAGGCGTTGATTTGAGCTACGGCAAAAACCTTGTGGGAGCATTTCATCAGCCGATATCTGTTCTTATTGACCCCGATACCCTAAAAACCTTGTCCGATACATATGTGTGCGACGGTATGGCTGAGGTTATTAAATACGGCTGTATAAAAGATTCAGGCTTTTTTAAAAATCTTGCCGATGAAAATGCCCTTGACCACATTGAGGATGTAGTTGAAAAGTGCGTTTCAATCAAACGCGACGTTGTCAGCCGTGACGAACGCGAGGCAGGAGAAAGAATGCTGTTAAACTTTGGTCATACGCTCGGCCACGCAATTGAAAAAATATATAACTTTAAAGGTATTTCGCACGGAATGGCTGTTGCCATTGGAATGGTTTTAATCTCAAAAGCAGGAGAAAAGGCAGGAATTACGGAAAAAGGCACTGCGGACAAAATTGAAGATTTATGCATTAAATACGGTCTGCCGACACACGATAACGCGTCATTTGAAGATATGGCAAAAGCCGCAATAAGTGACAAAAAAACCGCTGGCGGTAGCATTAATCTTGTTTTGCTCAATAAAATAGGCGAAAGCTTTACAAAGAAAATTAAGCTTGACGAGCTTCTTAATTTTATCACAACAGACTAATACGTATCTTATACTAAACATATTGATACTTTTCAGATACACAAAATTCCAGGAGATACAAATGCCAAACGTAATTTACTCACCTTTCACGCCAAACGGAACGGTTACCGCTCCGCCCTCAAAAAGCGACGTTCACCGCGCCATAATCTGTGCGGCTCTTTCAAAGGGCATAAGCACGATTTCACCTGTTGCACTCTCAAACGACATTAAGGCGACAATAGGCTGTATTGAGGCACTCGGAGCAAAAACACAGCTTGAAAACAATGTTCTTACTATTGATGCGGCAGATATATTCAAAAACAGAAATGCTGTTCTTGACTGCGGAGAAAGCGGAAGTACTCTCAGATTCTTTATTCCTGTAGCCGCTCTTGGCGGAATTGAAACAGAGTTTATCGGTCACGGCAGTCTTTTGCCGCGTCCAATTGGACTTTTTGCCGATATTTTGCCAACAGCAGGTGTTGAATGTGAAACCACAGGAATACTGCCGCTTAAAATCAAAGGAAAACTCCAAAGAGGACGTTTTGAAATCCCGGGGAACGTAAGCTCTCAGTTTATTACAGGTCTGCTTTTTGCGCTACCCCTGCTTGACGGTGACAGCGACATTGTGCTGACCTCACCGATTGAAAGCGCAGGATACATTAATATGACAATTTACACTATGTTAAAATTCGGCGTGAAAGTTGAAACAACCGATTATGGCTGGCACATTAAAGGCAATCAGCAATACATCGCCGCCGACTACACAACAGACGGTGACTGGTCACAGGCGGCATTTTTTATGGTGAGCGCCGCAATAAACGGAAATGTAATGGTAAAAGGTGTAAATAAAAATTCTGCGCAGGGCGACAAAAAAATATGCGAAATTCTTTCCGAATTCGGCGCAGAAGTCAAACAGACAGATACAAGCGTTACCGTTAAAAGCGGAAAAATGCACGCAATAACAATAGACGCTTCTCAAATTCCCGACCTTGTTCCAGTTCTTGCGGTATGCGCCTCATTTGCTGAGGGTACAACTAAAATCATCAAGGCAGAAAGACTGAGAATCAAAGAAAGCGACCGTTTAAAATCAACTGCCGATTTGATAAATAAACTCGGCGGAAACGTAAAGGAGCTTGCAGACGGACTTGAAATAACGGGTATTAAGAGTTTTTCGGGAGGAAAAGCAGACGGCTGTAACGACCACAGAATTGTTATGTCTGCCGCAGTATGCGCCACAGGACTTGAAAATACAATTGAGTGCACCGACGCACTTAGCATAAACAAAAGTTATCCCGACTTTTTCAGCGATTATAACAGCATTGGAGGAAAGGCAAATGTCCTCGACTTACGGTGACAAAATAAAAATCTCAATATTCGGAGAAAGCCACGGAAACGGCATTGGTGTTGTAATTGACGGACTTCCGGCAGGTGAGAAGATTGATATGGACAAGGTTTTTGTTCAAATGTCACGCCGCGCACCGGGTAAAGACAAGACCGCAACTCCGCGCAAAGAAAGCGACCTGCCGAAAGTGCTTTCCGGTATGCTTGATGATACGCTCACAGGCGCACCTCTCTGTGCCGTAATTGAAAATACAAACACAAAAAGCGGCGACTACAGCAATTTGCTGAGCTGTCCCAGACCGGGGCACAGCGACTATACCGCTTTTGTAAAATATAATGCTTCAAACGACATCAGGGGCGGCGGCCATTTTTCGGGCAGACTTACCGCACCTATTGTATTTGCAGGAGCAATATGCAGGCAGATATTAGAAAAAAATGGCATTAAAATTGCCGCTCACATAAACAGCATAGGAACTGTAAAAGATAAGCAGTTTGACCCTACAAATATTGACATCAAGCTGATAGAACGACTTAACACTTCATCATTTGCGCTGATTGACGAAAGCGCTGAAGAAGATATGAGAAATCAGGTCGAGGAAGCAAGAATGAATCTTGACAGCATAGGCGGAACTGTTGAATGTGCCGTAACGGGAATTGAAGTCGGCATAGGCGAGCCTATGTTTGACGGCGTTGAGGGCGTTATAGCAAAGGCAGTTTTCGGTGTTCCCGCAATTAAGGGAATTGAATTTGGAAAAGGCTTCGAGCTGTCACAAATGCGAGGTTCTCAGTCAAACGACCCGTTCAGATATGTTGAAGGAAAGGTCGTGACCGAAACCAACAACTGCGGAGGAATACTCGGAGGTATTACAAACGGTATGCCTGTTATTTTCAGAGCCGCAGTAAAACCTACTCCGTCAATTTCTCAAAAACAGAAAACGGTTGATTTGCAGAAAAAGGAAAATTCAGAGCTTGAAGTTCACGGCAGACACGACCCCTGCATTGTTCCGCGTGCCGTTCCCGTAATTGAAGCCGTAACGGCAATTGCAATTATTAATCTGATGTAAAAGGATGTATCACAATGAAAAACCTAAGTGAAATCAGAGTTGAAATTGATAAGATTGATAATGAACTGATTGAACTTTTCAAAAAAAGAATGGATTGTGCAAAAGAAGTAGGGATTTATAAAAAAGAAAACAATATTCCCGTGCTGAACGAAGGTCGTGAAAATGAAATTCTCGATTCAGTTGCAGAAAAGGGCGGAGTATACGGCTCTCACGCGAGACTGCTTTACTCAAACATAATGGAGCTTTCTCGTGCGCTTCAGCATACCATTGTCGGAAGCGGAAAAAAACTGAGAGAGGATATTTTAAAGGCCTCTTCAAATATTGAAACTGATAACATAAAGGTGGCGTATCAGGGCATAAAGGGAGCCAACGGACACGAGGCTGCATTAAGGCTTTTTCCAAACGGGGCTACCGTAAGCTGCAAAACTTTCGGAGATGTTTTCGAGGCAGTTGACAAGGGCGAAGTCAGCTGCGGCGTACTCCCTGTTGAGAACTCAAATGCAGGTTCTGTTTCCACAGTTTACGACCTTATTTTAAAACATCGCTTTTACATTATAGGAGCTTTGGATTTGCCTATTGATTACTGTCTTGGCGGATTAAAGCAATCAGAATTTTCCGACATTGAAAAGGTCTGGTCGCATCCTCAGGCAATTTCACAGTGCTCTGACTACATTGCAAAACATAATTTTGACTCTGTACCGTGTTCAAACACAGCCATAGCGGCAAGAGATGTAATAAATGAAAAACGACTGAATGTTGCGGCAATATGTTCGTATATGGCGGCTAAAGAATACGGATTGAAAATTCTTGACGATCATCTTCAGGACAACAAGGAAAACACCACCCGCTTTATTGTCATATCAAAGAAGCTCTACATATCTGAAAATGCAAATAAAATCAGCCTTTGTTTTTCTCTTCCTCACGTTACGGGTTCGCTTTACAGCCTTTTGTGCAGATTTAATTCTCTCGGACTGAACCTGACAAAAATTGAATCACGACCGAGAAAAGACAAGGAATTTGAGTATCTTTTCTATCTTGATTTTTCGGGAAATGTTCACAGCGATAACGTGATTGACCTGATAAGCCAGCTAAGCGAAGAAATGCCCGAATTCAGCTTTTTGGGCAACTACTGCGAGCTGTAAATTCACATTTTAATATTATGAAAAAGACCAAAACGGCAGGAATTCAAAATGAAATTCCTGCCGTAATTTTTGTAATACTTAAAATATTATTCTGTAATTAATTTTCTTCAGCGTTTTTTAATGTAATCAGCTTATATACAAGAGCTGCCAGAATACCGCCTACAAGCGGAGCAACAATAAATACCCATACATTTGCCAGTGCGTCGCCGCCAACGAAAATAGCAGGGCCTAAGCTTCTTGCAGGATTTACGGAAGTACCTGTAAAGTGAATGCCGAAAATATGTACAAGTGTAAGTGTAAGACCGATTACAACACCTGCAACAGCGCTGTTCTCAATTTTTGATGTAACTCCGAGAATGGCAATTACAAATACGAATGTAAGAATAATTTCAATAATCAGCGATTTAACAACGTCGCCCTCAAAGAGTGCGTTTGCGCCAAGACCTGTGTCGGGAGCAAAGTAGCAAAGGATTCCTGCACCTGCAATTGCTCCTGCAAACTGAGCAACGATATATCCGATAAAATCCTTTACGTTCATTTTGCCTGAAACAAGCATTGCAATAGAAACTGCGGGATTAATGTGGCATCCCGATACATTGCCGATTGAATAAGCCATTGCAACGATTACAAGACCAAAGGCAAGCGCCGTCATAAAATATGCGGCATTGGGTTCCTGCCCGTTACAGCCCAGGACTGCGGCAACACCGCAGGCAAACAGAACAAGAACGAGAGTTCCGATAAATTCCGCAAGATACTTTTTAATTGCATTCATAAATAATCCTCCAATTTTTATTGAGTTTTTCGAAAACAGGTACATTTTCGACAATTTTATTTTACTAATTTTTGGCATAAAATGCAATATGAAATTAACATCTTTTAAAAAACTGTGAATTTTAACAATTGTTTATTGTGATATTTGTAAATCAGGACAAATCAATTATTATTTTATATTCTATGCTATCAAAAAATATGTTAATTATATTTGGCGCTCAGTCTGAAATATCAAACATTTTGTCACTGTTCTCTGAGCAAGACAGTAAGGTCGATTTTTTCACTCCGTTTGACAGCGCTTCTGCAAACAATTATCAATATAAATACAAAAAACAGTAAGATACAACCTATCTGCCAAACCGTTACGGTTACGGTCATTTCCATAAATGTGTTTCCTAAGAAAGCGTACAGATATGGATTTACAAGAAAAATATTTAACATTTCTGTGATTATTACTCCTGCTATAAGTGATATAATTCCAAACAGCAAATGTTCGGCAAAAACAATATAAAATATGTGCTTTGATTTATAACCCAGAGAACGATACAAAGCAAGCTCGTCGGTTCGGTTGTTGACGTCGTTCTTTAAAAACATAAAGAATCCAAACATCACCAACACTATAAAAAATGCCAACGCTGCAATCAATATAAAAAGTGCAGTATTATAAGAGTCAGCGTCAACATTGATACTGCTCTGATACACCATATTAATGCCCATAATTTCATTCATTGCCGCTTTAACATTCTTTGGTGAGTCAATCAGAATTATATAGCTTTTATCACCAGAAATAGAACCCATTCCCTGTGATGTTTTTAATACCGTATCATCATATTTAAGCAAGTCAGCTTGAGGTATAAGAATTTCATCACCCGAAAAAATGGGGTCTGACGTGTTGTAAGCTCCCACTACCTCAGCTTTGTGAGTATTTCCGCATTCATCAGCCAAAATAAGGGTCTTGCCTATTAATCTCTCTCCCTGAATTTCATGTATTTTATTGTCGCTCGGATTAAAATCCTTTATGGACTGAGGCGCTATCGCAACCCCTGTTTCACTTTCATCGAAAGTTCTGCCTGATGTAATAATCGGAATACTGCCATTATGAACATATCCAAAATTATATTCATCAAACAATACTCCCGATTCTTCCGTTACTCTGAGTTTTGCAGGCATACGGTAAACTTCGGATACATGCTCAACTTTCTTAATTTCCGATAACATATTATCAATGTTATCCTCAGATATTTTTTCAGAAAATTCTGTCACTAATTCTCTGTTGGATATATGATTGTTAATTTTATTATCAATATTATCCCTTAACGGAAGTATAATACCCACAGACAGCAAAATAAGAATTGCCGAAATTATTATAAAAAAGCAGAAAAAACAAGTGGACAGCTTTCTTGAAGATAAAGAAGCCTTTATAAGCATATTGAGATTTTTATTTTTCATTTTGCTTTTCCTCTAACACGCCGTCTTTCATTACATACAGCTTGTCGGCAAAGTCAATTACTGCGTCATTGTGGCTGACTACAAGAACTCCTTTGCCTGAATCAGACAGCTTTTTAAGCTCCTCAAATATCATAATTTCATTTTTGCTGTCCAGATTTCCTGTCGGCTCGTCTGCCAAAATAAAATCGGGGTCATTTGCCATTGCTCTTGCAATGGCAACTCTTTGCTGTTCGCCGCCTGAAAGCTCTGACGGATAATGCTCCTTACGGTGTGTAAGTCCTACTTTTTCTATAAGCTCCATTGCCTTTTCCTGCATTTCAGCTCTATTTTTAAATTTATCATTTATAAGCATCGGCACCATAATATTTTCGTACAGTTTAAGGTGCGCATTAAGATGAAACGCCTGAAACACGAAACCCAAAGAATTCATACGAATGTCCGCAAGTTTGTTTTTATCGAGGTGGGATACGTCATTGCCGTTAATAATTACCGAGCCTGATGTGCAGGCATCAAGCAACCCTGAAATTTGCAGAAGTGTGCTTTTGCCGCTTCCCGACTGTCCCATAACCACAATAAATTCACCCTGCTTGACTGTAAGCGAAACATTGTCAAGAGCAACAACCTTATTGTTATAAATTTTTGAAACATTTTTTAACTGTATTTTATTCATAATTCTCTCCTAAATTTTAGCCCATTGCATCCTTAGGCTGAATTTTTGCAAGTTTATGTAATACAATCAACTGACATATCAGCGGTACTATTAAAGCGGCACAGAATGATATTGCTAAAAATATCAAATAATCACTCCACCTGACAATATAAAGACGGTCAACATAAGTGCGATGATTGTTGATAAAATTTGATACAGCAATAAATATTGCCGAAATTCCTCCTCCGATTATAAAGGCTTTAACGGTTAAACTCAAATGTTCGTAACACAAACAGGCAAATATCTGACTGTTTTTATAACCTACCGCTTTCAGCAAACCGATTTCGCCCCTGCGGATTTTCAGGGAGCTTGTTGTTGACTGTATAAGATTTATCATGCATAAAATCGCTGTTGAAAAAACAAGAAAAACTCCTGCTATACTTAGTATGGAAGATATTAAAACAGTTCCCCCTCTGATCCCCAATTCAGGCATATCCGCACAGTCAATTCCCATATCGGTGAGCTGATCATACACATAAGGTATATTGTCATAATCATCGACCAACAAATAATGTGTTCGTAGACTTGGGGTATTCCACCATTTTGCTACATCAGAGTTTTTGTCTGATAAATCAATATTTGATGCGGCAAGCTCTTTTTCCATAATCAGTCTGCCTGTTTCTTCGGATACAAATATATCGTTATAATAGCCATCGCTTGTCGGTGAGGAATAATATACTCCGACTATTTTCATTTTGTATTCAAGCGCCGGAAGATGCAACCATTCATTTCCTCCTATAGGTTCTTCAAAGTAGTTGTATAGTGCCTCAAAATATTCACCGCCACTTGCGATAAGCGTTAATGTTTTGCCAATTAAACTTTCTCCGTCAATATATTCAAGATTATTTTTATTACCATTAACTTCATCATAATAATCATCAAACGGATAAAACAGGCTAGGAATTATACAGCTGAATGTCGGAGATTCATCAAGCGATTTGCCTGCTATTACGCTTCTTTTCTCATCTCCTTTAAGCGACCATGCACAAATATAACTGCCTTTATCTGTAAGTTGCTGCTGTATTTCTTTATTTATACCATTTTCATCACTTACATTCAATACATCAAAATTTTGGTTTCTCATTCCTTTTAGCGGATAAATGTTTTCAACATGTTCTACATTCTTAATGCTCTCTATAACATCCTCAGTAAGCTCCTTTTGCCATGGGTCCACTTCCAATAGGCGCGAATTAAAATCTCTTTTGTTTTCATTCATAGCATTAGTTATAGTAATTGCATAGCTTGATATCAATGTCAGAGAAATCACCAAAATAAGCATCGTAATTAGTATTGAATTGCTTTTTTTGTTGCCTTTAATATTGGCTTTTGCTAAGAATCTTACATTTTTAATTTTCATTGCTCAACTCCTGACGAACTGCTTTTTTGCCGATTATAGACAAAGTCTATAATCGGCAAAAATTATTAAAATATTAGTACCATTTAATAGTGGTTACTGAAGATCTGAATCCGCCGCCGCTTGTATGTCTATAATAAAGACGCCAATCTCCTTTTGCTAACTTGCCGTAATTAACCGATACATTAGAAGGACTATTCTTCTGCAAAGTAAAAGTTTTATATGCTGTTTCTTTGGCATTGTTAGAATTCATATCAGCACGTGATTTATTTGTAGAACTGCTGTAATTATCAAAAATTGTTGGATAGCTTGCATAAGTATCGGAACATTCTGCCTCTTTTGACATACTAATCCATAGTGCAGTATCAGAATTAACCGCAGTAGACAAACTTACAGTATGAACATATTGTTCTGACTTTGCACCTGCACTGATAGCCGCAGCCGTTGAAAGCGCGCATACAACAGCCATTGTTGTAATAGATAATTTTTTTATTTTATTAAGTTTTAGCAATTATTATCACCTCGTGAATTATTTTTTCTGTTATCTGTTGCAACATAAAAACAGGATTTAATGTAAAATATTATCATATATATAAATATTTTACAATTAAATTATAGCCAAATAAAATTACTTTGTCAATATCTTTTAATAAATATTTTTATTTTTTATAATAATTTTTAGCATATAGCAACAGAAAATAAGAGATTTTTCTGATAATGGAAATAAATTTGGGGAAATATTCAAACGCCACGTAATATAAATGGCAAAACAAAACCCCCGACCTGCGTCGGGGGTTAATCTATTTACTGCAAATTATTAAATAAGTACAGAGTAATTTCATTTACACCGCAACCTGTAAGCGAAACATTATCAAGGGCAACAACCTTATTGTTATAAATTTTTGAAACATTTTTTAACTGTATTTTATTCATAATTCTCTCCTAAATTTTAGCCCATTGCATCCTTAGGCTGAATTTTTGCAAGTTTATGAAAAACAAGAACTTCACATATAACAGGTGCTGCAATTACAATAAAAAGTGCCGCCGCCGTAATTAACAGATAATTAATCGGGCTTATTATAAATATACGCTCTGCATAGCTGCCGTTACTGAAAACCAAATTTATTACAGTTACTGTTAATGCCGAAATTACCATCCCTATAATAAATCCTTTCAGGGTAATCAAAAGTTCTTCTAATGAAAAAGTTTTAAATATTTGTCTGTCCTTGTAACCAACGGCTTTCATTATACCTATTTCTTCTCTCTTATTGTTAACATTACATACGGAAAAATATAACAAAAGAGAGAATGAAATAAATAGTGCGGATGATGTAAGCAATATACTTAATATATTAAAAAATGCAGTAATTATAGGAGTGTCGGGGTTTATTCCCAATTCGGTATCATAATAAAATGTAATATTCAATTTATTTAATTCATCATATACATAACCTAAATTATCAAAACTATCTACTGTAATATGCAAGTTGCGAAATTCATCTCTATTTATTAATTCACTTAATTCTTCGTAGTCTTTCTTAGCATTTTCAACAGCCATTTCTATCAGTTTTTTTCCGGTCTCTTCTGAAATATAAATCATATCAGGACCCCCGTCAGCAGTTGTTGACGAATAATAAACTCCTACTATTTTTAATTTTATTTCAAATGCGGATAAATAAATGCGCCTGGCATCAATGCCGTCATAATAATCAATACTAAATTCTCCGCCACTCGGCGTTAAAGTCAATGTCTTTCCAATGAGGCTCTCTGCATCAATATAATTTAAACCGCTTGTTTCATACACTGCTTTATCATCAAAAGGATAAAATAAATGAGGTATAATACAACCGAATACCGCAGATTCATCCAAACTCTTGCCTGAAATGACGGCTCTTTTTTCTCCACCAATAAGCGACCACGCATTTAACAGGCTTCCCTTTTCATCAATAATATTTTGCATCTCATTATATGTACCGTTTTCATCACTGATATTTTTAATACCAAAAAACTGTTGTCGCATTTCGTCCTCAATATCTATGGACTCTACATGATTTATTTTACTGATTTCCTCTAGGGTTTTTTCATTAAAAATCCTATCATACGGATATGCTTCTATTGTTCTAGCTCTGAAATCATTTTTATATTCATCCATTCCACTTGAAAGAGTGACCGAAAGCACCGATATTACTGACAGAGAAATAACCAAAAGCACAATAAGAAACGTAATTAAACTGCTATGCTTGTTTCGCCTTAAATTTGCCTTTGCCAAAAACAAAGTGTATCTTAATTTCATATTAAGCACCTATTATGATTTATTACAAACAGTAATATACTATTGGTAATAAAATCGAAAAATTAATAAGTTGTTGTTGACGTTACTGAAACTCTAAATCCACCGCCGCTTTTATAATAAAATCTATGCTGGCATGATCCACTAGGAATTGTTCCATAAATAACTGATTGTTATAGATTTTTGAAGCATTTTTTAATTCTATATATTTCATAGTTACCTCTCAAACTGATTCATAGCGTTTATCGGCTGAATATCTGTTAATTTCTTTATCAAAACCACTTGACAAATCAGCGGAATAATTATCGATATTGCTAAAGATATGCAAATAAAAAACAGGAATAAGCGCCAATCAATTATATATAAAAGTCCTTGATATGCTCCGTGTCTGAAAACAAAGTTAGTAAAAGCGATAAATACTGCTGACAAAAAACCGCCAATTAAAAAGCCTTTTAGTGTCAAAGACAACTGTTCATAACACATACAAACAAATATCTGCCTATTCTTATAACCTATAGCTTTCAGCAAACCTATATAACTCTTCCTTTCATTAACGGAAGAAATTGAAGACTGCACCAGCGTAATAACCGCCAAAATAAAAAGTGCAAAAATTAAAAACACACCAACCGTACCGAATAAATTTGCCATCAAAACTGTACTGTCATTAATTAACTGTTCAGGCGAGTTTGCAATAGAATATCCCATTCGGCTTACTTCATTAAATATGTACGGTAAGTTATCAAAATCGTCGGCTACAACATAATAACTGTGCAACGAAGAATCGTTCCACCACCGTGAAAGTTTACTTTCATTAGCCGACAAATTAACTCCCGCTGATTTCAATGCCATTTCCGTCATTTTTAAATCGGTTTCTCTTGAAACGAATATATCCGCATAATAACCCGATTTTGCAGGAGTACAGTAATAGGTTCCGACAATTTTTAATTTATACTCGGGTGACGGCAGCACCTCATCAGTATTGCTTGAAACTTCATCTTCACTGTAATTATATGTAACACTTACATTATCTTTATATCCCTTTACCGTAATTGTTTTTCCAATCATAGTTGTGCCGTCAATATAATCAAGTTCTCCGTAGTTACTGTTTTCGTTTTCAAACGGATAAAATATGCTCGGTACTATACAACTGAAAACAGGGGAATCATCTAAACTCTTGCCGGCTGTTATGGTTTTTTCTTCATCGCCGATTAAGCCACATATATAAAATGCCGTATTTTCTTCTTTCATCTTTTCATCAATTTTATCCGAACTTCCATTTTCATTGTCAACATCTAAAATGCTAAACATGCATACACCTCTGAAACCGGCAATATCATCCACCGAAGAAACGTGTTCAACATTTTCAATTGATGAAATTGCGTCATCGGTAAGCGGTAAAAGCCACGGGTCAAGCTCCAGTGATCTCGCCCTGTAGTCCTCTTTGTATTCATTTAGTGCCCGAGCTGTCACTGCCGTAAAACAAGATATGACCGTACAGGCTATTACAAGCAAACACATCAGCACTATAACTGCATTGCTTTTTTTGTTCCCTTTTATATTTGCTTTTGCTAAAAATTTTATATTTTTAATTTTCATAATACTACCCCAGATAAACAGCTTTTTTGCCGATTATTGTTATAGTTATTATAAAGTATATCATTTTTCATTTTCAAAAACATACAGATACAAATCCTCAAGGGTTGGATTTACAGGTTGAGCCGCATAATTTTCCGGCGGATTATCGGTCACTATGCGGACGATTATTTTATCTTCTTCATTATACAGATTTGATAACCTGTAATTATCCTGAAAACGTTTTAAATCTTCTCTTTCAATTTCCACTTCAAATACTATATTTTCAATCTCTTTTATAAGATTGCCGCAAGTATCATGAGACACAAGCTGTCCGTTTTTAAGCAGGATTATTTCCTTTGCGATAAACTCTATGTCCGACACAACGTGGGTTGAAATCAGAACAATTTTATCCTCTGCAATTTCGCTTATAAAGTTACGTATTCGGATTCTCTCTTTTGGGTCAAGACCTGCGGTCGGCTCGTCAAGAATAAGAATTTCAGGGTCATTCAAAAGTGCCTGTGCAATTAATGCTCTCTGCTTCATACCTCCTGAGAATGAGCCGAGTTTTTTATGCGCGGAAGATGATAAATTAACAGTTTCAAGAAGTGACGTGATTTTCTGCTTTGCTTCTTTTTTCTTTAAGCCCTTTAATGCCGCCATATACCACAAAAAGCGATTCAGAGTAAAGTCCTCATACAAACCCTGCTGCTGAGGCATATATCCGAGCACAGAGCGGTATTCTTTGCCCAGCCTTTTTATATTTTCGCCGTCATATATTATCTCGCCGCGCTCAGCATTAAGGTTGTCGGTAATAATATTCATCAACGTGCTTTTTCCTGCACCGTTTGGTCCGAGAAGTCCGTACACTCCCGATGTAAGAGTGACCAAAAAGTCATCAAGCGCCTTTACAGCTCCTTTTTTATATGTCTTGCTTACATTTTTTATTTCAAGCTCAGGCATTTGATTTTCCTCCCATTCTTGTATTTGTAAATTTTAATAAAGTAATTATTCCGCAAATTAAGGCTATTCCAATGCTCACCGATATAATGAGCAAAGCATACAGCGAGTATCTTTCACTGAATATTACTCCAACCCGTATGCTCTTGTACGGATAAATTATCAGACACGGTATAAGCACAAGAATGGTTGAAATTATTATTGTGAGCATATGGCTTTTAATTAATACCGATACAAGCGCTATAACCGCAGCGACAAGCAAAGCAATAGCAAAATAGCACGCTGTGTCGAGTAAAAATGCCTCTATTACATTAATTTCACCGTTTATGTTCTGATATATACCCATACAGACAATCGGCACTGAAAGGCTTTCTGTTCCGAATGTGCTTATAAATCTTATAAAGTACGGCGTATATATCGAAGCAAATAAAATAGTCAAAGTACAAATGGTAATTGTCAATTTGCTTCTTATAAGTCTGAACTTTCCAAACTTTGTAGGACGAAGCAGATTAATCATTCCTCTTTTATAATCAACAGTAAATATAAACGGTATTGAAATAAGCAATGCGAGTAATAACAACGCCAAGTTATTCCACTCTCTTGATGAACTGTAGATGAAATCAGGATACAAATTTTCATCAATAAATTTTGCGTCTGTTCCTTCGTTTTTTAAATCGAGCAATCTGTTATACTGCTCAGTTACACGATTGAATGCTTCTCCTTTTGTCTCAAGGATATTGTTAATTGTGTTTTGAGCAACTCCCTTTGCACTCTCAGAAAGCGAGCTGTCCTCTCCGATTTCTAATAATCGCATATTCAGCTTATCAAAATAATTTTGCTGCTCAACTATATATTCCTCTTTTTCAGCTGTTATATCGCCCTCAAGATACTCCATATATTCCTTGTAAGCAGGGTCTGACTTATCAAAATACGGATAACTAACCGTGCCAAATGACGAGTACACTCCAAAAACAGCAACAGCAATAAGAAGCAGTGCCATTTTATTTATAATTAGATATTTATATGTTTCTCCGTTTATTACGCTTGTACTTCCCTTTATTTTAAAATGCTTTGACTTGAATTTCTCTGCATAGACCGACAGGAAGCCTGATTTTTTGTACTGGCCTCGAAAAGTAAAAATTATAAGTGATACTGCAACGCAGACAACAAAAACCGCAGAAAAAACAATTAAATCAATAAAATATACGGCAACAGGATTTGTAAAAATATTAAGATTAAGGTAGCTTCCCCAAAAGTTCTTGCCGTCAAGCATATAGAACAAATTAATATATTTAGGATAATCAAGTGATGTACTTCCAGAAACAAGACTCTTAAACAGATATTCAACAGCAAATATACCCACGCTGACCAGATACATAAGCGATGAGCTTGAAAAGCCCACAAACAGCAGTGCAAATACTGAGGAAACAACAATCATTCCCGCTACCTTGCCTATAATATTCAGCAAACAAAACCAACCGATGTTAAGCTCAAAAATACAATTTCGAAAGACTGAAATCGACTGCACCATACGGCTAAAATCATAACTGCCGTACATATAAGAGCTTATTGCAAAATTGCTTAACATAAATATAACTGAAATCACTGCCGTAACGGCAAAAAGAGCGCCAAGCTTTGCGGCAATGGTTCTGAATCTTCCGTGTTTTGAGGAACGCACAAGGTTGTAGAGTCCGAGCTCTCTTTCCTGATTAAATAGATAGACGCAAGCAAGAAACACAAGTGCAATCAAAAAGTAATCCGTAACATTATATTCAAGAGCGGCGGTTATGGGGATATCATTGCCCATTGTCAGCTCTGCATCGTTCAAATGCTGATAATCCTTTGCTGTTTTGTACAGATTTTTATATGAAAAATCATTTTGGTTACTGAAAATTGAAATTGACGATTGTTCCTCTGCTCTGCTGTACATCTCACCTATAAATGACGGATAAGACTTTATGTACTCTACCTGTTGGAGCAAAGTATTAATATATGACTCTCTGTTGCTGTAGTAGTCAGAGCTTTTACTCATATTCTCTGCCTCAGCATATGCTTTGGGTTCATTCTTTTTGTATTCGGCAAGGGTATTGAGCAAATTGTCCATTTCCTCGTCTGTCTGTGCATATGCTGCCATATTCATAACACTGAGTATCTCATAAGCCATGCTTTCATTTTTCAGCATTTCCTCAGCTTTATTCAGAGAAACAGATGCGTACTCTTCAGCCATAGACGGAAAATCCGAAAATATGTACGGACTGTTTCCGGAATTATTCTGAACATAATAAAATATTCCGATATTTAAAATAAAACAAAGTGCAAGAATTATGAAAAACACCTTCTTGCACAATATCTTTTTTACTTCATAAAATACAAGCTTCATTGTACTCACCTGAGAGTTGCTATAATGTTTCCGCTTTTGTCAAAAGAAACTTCAAGTTTATAGTTTTGCGCGGAATCGTTGGTATAGTTTACGGTAATTTCTACTGTTTCGCCTGTTAAATCAGAGTAATCGAAACTGCCTTTGTCTTTTAATGCAGTCTGCTGTGAGTTATAAAACAGCTTTTCATATCTGTAGATAAAGCTGTCCTGTTCAACATTTTTATTTGTTTCAACAGATTCTCCAAGAATAATTTCGTCATCAGGATCATCTGTTAATTTTTTATCATTTGAAGCATTTTTAAGAATATTTACATAAATTACAGGCTTTTTAATTTCCTCAGCCTTTTGATCAAGATAATAAAACTTATTATCTACGGGATCATTTATATAATAATACTCAAAATCAGGTTCAACATCAGAAGATATATAAGCCACCACACTTGCAATTTCCTTACTTGGGTCATGTCTTGATCTTATTATATCCATATAAGTCATTCCATCGAAATAGACATTTCTGATTTTATCAAAATCTCCATTGTCCCATTTGTATTCGAAATCGACTTCAGGTTTAAAGGTTTCATCTATTTTAGATATATCTATAGGATAGTAAAATTCGAAATCATCTACACAGCGAGTAACCGTATCATAATGGTCGTATAAAATTGTTTTATTTTTGCTTGAAGCAACCACACTTTTAATGTTGTTTCCGCTGAAACATAAATTTATATTATCAAAGGATTTATCATTATTTTTGTAAAAAACAAGCTTTGAATTTTCAATTTTCTCCTTGCTTTGTTCTATTGTTACGGCTGTATTCAGCTCAAGCTTTGTGTTGTTTTCGGGTGTTTCTGATGTTCCTAAATACAGAGTAATTTCATTTCCTCCGCAGCCTGTGAGAGAAACAACAATTATAGAACAAACTAAAATAATAACAAGAAAAAGTTTTTTACTCATATTTGTAAACCTCTTGATATGTTATTTCTTGTTCGTTATTAAGCAGTTGAGATTTATCTATAACGCACAGATAGACATTGCCTGAAGCTGAAGAATTTTCAAACCACATATAGTCATCATAAAACGTCATTAAACTCATATTGTTTGCAACCTCATCGGGCAAATAAGCGTCTGATATTTTCTTACTGTTTTTATCATATACAGTAATGGTCTTTCTTTCATCGTTGTCCTCAGCACCTGACTGATTGTAAACATAAATATAGTTATCGTCACAGAACACCTGATAAAGATTGTTTACTTCTGTGATTGTCTGCGGATTTGTTCCGTCAAGCTCAGATATACATATTTTCTTAGTATCTCCGTCAGAATCTGTACCAATCAGCTTTCCGTCACTGAAGCCTATAAACTCATAATCATTATTATATGGGTCTATAATTATGTAACTGCCGTCAGCAAGGCTGTATCTTGCTATTTTTCGCAACATTAAAGCATCTCCGTCAATTTCTTCCCCATTAATCACCTTATTATAGGCATCTTCGCTTGAATATCCGCTTAGCGTAACATACATATAATTGTCATAGACATTGCGCAGAGAACCTTCTGCTCCGAAAATACCATCAAGCTTTGAAAAATCTATAAACACTTCTTCGGATTGTGATGATAAATCAATTCTGTAGTAATTCCCCGACATTGTATTTGACTCATCTTCTCCGATGTTCACAGTTGTCTGATAATAAAAATATCCGTTATAAAGAAACCAATCTGTAACTAATTCATTTTTTAATATAAGAACTGTATCTTTTTTAGAACCGTCAAGAGAAATGCTATTGAAATGTATTTCTGACTCTTTTATGATTTCATCAAACGCAGTTGCAAGATAATAGATATTGTCATTGTATATCTGAAAATTATCAAAACTAAGATACCAATCCGCTAAATTTGCGTTGCAGTCAGGGAAATTACTTGTGTGCAGACAATCTGTTTTGTTACACAGCGGTGTTGATTTTAAAGTTTTAGCGTCAGTATAAATAATTTTATCACTTATAACATTATAATATCCGCTGTCTGATTTCTGAGTAGGAGTCTGCGCTCCCAGTTCCTTGAACATATATTGAAAATCCGGCATTGACGCACTTGAGAGTTTGTTTTCTGCATTACTGCCTTTATTCCCGCAGCCGGCAAAAAAGCACAAAACAGTCAAAAGCAAAAACATAGATATAACTTTATTTATTAGAAAAATATTATTTCTATTTTTCATATGTATTACCTCTTGCTGTCAATTTCATATATCTGCTGTGCCAAAAAGGCACAGCAGATATGTACTAAAAATTATGGGTTGATAATTTTTGTTTGTATTTCATGGTCACCGATTTCAATAGCATCAAAATAAGTGTTAGCAGCAACACGATTTTTCGCAGTAGAAGAGTAATTATAACCTATGCAAATATAATTTTTAATATAATCACTCGTACCTGACTTACGGTTAACTTTTACACTCAAATTTTTTACATCTGATTTGTCGCTTTCAGCTGAAACATTGCGTACAAATTTGCCTCCGCTGGTATATTCAATACCAGTTAATGACAAAAACTTCCATTTATAATGTCAAAATCAGATGTACCTGAACTCTTGCTTAAGTTAAACGAAAGCTGTTGTGTATAACCATTTTGCAATTGAACACTTCTGCTGCTTGATACAGCACCTGCACTGATAGCCGCAGTTGATGAAAGTGCACATACAACAGCCATTGTTGTTATAGATATTTTTTCTGTTATATGTTGCAAGATAAAAACAGAATTTAATGTAAAATATTATTACTTATAGAAATATTTTACAATTTAATTATAGCTAATTAAATTCGCTTTGTCAATATTTTTAATAAATATTTTAAGTTTTAATAAAAATTTTTAGCATATAGTAATAATAAATAAGAGATTTTCTCGCTAAGGGAAATAAATTTTGGGAAATAATCAAACGTCACATAATATAAACGGCAAAACAAAACCCCCGACCTGAGTCGGGGGTTAATCTATTTACTGCAAATTATTAAACAAGTTCAATGATTGCCATTTCAGCACCGTCACCGCGGCGAGGACCGATTTTGGTCACTCTTGTGTAACCGCCGTTTCTTTCGCTGTATTTTGGAGCAATTTCCTTAAAGAGCTTGCATGTAACATCTTCCTTAGTAACAAATGCCAAAACAAGGCGTCTGTTGTGAAGTGTATCATTCTTTGCTGTAGTAATCATTTTCTCTGCCATAGCCTGAACTTCTTTGGCACGAGTAACTGTTGTTTCGATTTTGCCGTTTTCGAGAAGGAATGTAACCATAGCGCGGAGCATTGCTGTTCTCTGAGCCGTAGTTCTTCCTAATTTTCTTGTACCGGGCATTGTTTTCACTCCTTTACCGTTTGGTTTTTAAAGGGTAATTTTATTCGTCCTCTCTCTGAAGACTGAAACCGAGAGAATTAAGTTTCTGTACAACCTCTTCAAGAGATTTTCTTCCAAGATTGCGAACCTTCATCATATCTTCTTCGGACTTGTTGATTAAATCTTCTACCGTGTTAATTCCTGCACGCTTGAGGCAGTTGAATGAACGTACCGACAAATCAAGGTCTTCGATTGTCATTTCAAGGATTTTTTCCTTGCCCTTGTCGTCCTTTTCAACCATAACTTCGGCATTAGACGCCTTGTCTGAAAGGTTTACAAAAAGATTTAGATGTTCTGTAAGAACCTTTGCTGCAAGAGATACAGCTTCTTCGGCATTGATTACTCCGTTTGTCCAAACATCAAGAGTAAGCTTGTCATAGTCTGTAATCTGACCTACACGGGTATTTTCAACCGTATAGTTTACCTTTAACACGGGAGTATAAATTGAATCTATCGGCAAAACGCCGATTATGTTGTTGCCGCTTAACTGCTTGTTGCGCTCGGAAGGAACATAACCTCTGCCCTTGTCAATGGTTATTTCCATATCAAGCTTTGCTCCTTCGCCAAGTGTGGCAATGTGAAGCTCGGGGTTTAAAATTTCAACCTCGTCGTCGCAGCTTATATCAGCAGCCGTAACCTCACATGGACCCTCGGCTGAAATTTCTGCAGTTTTGGGGCTTGTTTCGTGAAGCTTGGCAACAAGACTTTTCAAATTAAGAACAATTTCCGTGACGTCTTCCTTTACGCCGGGAATTGTTGAAAATTCGTGAAGAACGCCGTCAATCTTAACAGATGTAACAGCACAGCCTTCAAGAGAGGAAAGTAATACTCTGCGCAGGCTGTTGCCGAGAGTGTTGCCAAATCCGCGTTCAAGCGGTTCAACAACAAATCTGCCGTATTCTCCGTCCTCGGTTAATTCCGCGGTTTCAATTCTTGGCTTTTCAATTTCAATCATTCGCGAATCCTCCTGACATTATGCGGCCGTTTGCACGACCCATGTTTGTGTAATCTGCCTATGAAAAATGGGATTACTTGGAGTACAACTCAACGATGAGGTGTTCTTCAACAGGAAAGTCTATATCCTCTCTCTGTGGAGCTGCAATTACCTTGCCTCCCAAAAGGTTTTCGTCCTTCTGGAGCCACTTTGGTGTAACTGTTGAAGCTGTTTCGCCTTCGGCAATTGCCTTAAATCTTGTAGTTGAGCGGCTCTTTTCACTAACCTGGATAACATCGCCAACCTTTACAAGATATGAGGGAATGTTAACCTTTTTGCCGTTAACGGTAAAGTGAGCGTGGTTTACAAGCTGTCTTGCCTCTCTTCTTGTAGCTGCAAGGCCGAGTCTGAAAACTACGTTGTCAAGTCTGCGTTCAATTAATGTAAGCAATACAGCACCTGTTTTGCCCTCTGCCTTTTCAGCCTTCTCATAGTAAGCTCTGAACTGCTTTTCCATGATACCGTAAACAAATTTTACCTTTTGCTTTTCGGTAAGCTGCATGCTGTATTCGCTCTTTTTTCTTCTCATCTTTCCGCCCGGGTTTCTGTTTGAAGTTTTCTTGGAATAACCCATTACAGCGGGTGACAAGCCAAGTGCTCTGCAACGCTTTGCGATTGGCTGCATATTCTTAGCCATAGAAATATCCTCCTTTTTTAATACTATACACGTCTTCTCTTTGGAGGACGGCATCCGTTGTGCGGAATTGGTGTAACGTCTTTAATCATTGTTACCTCAAGACCTGCTGTCTGCAATGCGCGGATTGCAGCTTCTCTGCCCTGTCCCGGTCCTTTTACATAAACATCGACGTATTTCATACCGTGTTCCATTGCTGCCTTTGCAGCTGTTTCTGCTGCTGACTGAGCGGCAAACGGAGTTGACTTCTTAGAGCCTCTGAATCCGAGCTCGCCTGCGCTTGCCCATGAAACAGCGTTGCCCTGTGTATCGGAAATAGTAACAATCGTATTGTTAAATGTTGACTGGATATGCGCTGCGCCTCTTTCTATGTTCTTACGCTCGCGGCGACGGCGAATAACCTTCTTACCACCTTTTGGTGCTGCCATAGTCCTTTGCCCTCCTTACTTCTTCTTATTAGCCATGGTTTTGCGGGGGCCCTTGCGGGTACGAGCGTTTGTCTTTGAGCGCTGTCCTCTTACGGGAAGTCCCTTTCTGTGGCGCACGCCACGATAACAACCAATATCAATAAGTCTTTTAATATCATAAGCAATGTCACGGCGAAGGTCACCTTCAACGCGGCAGTTGTGCTCAATATACTCTCTGAGCTTTGCTATATCTTCTTCAGTTAAATCTCTGACACGAGTGTCGGGATTAACACCTGTTGCAGCAATAATGTCGTCTGCAGTTTTACGTCCGATACCGTAGATATAAGTTAAACCGATTTCAACTCTTTTATCTCTTGGTAAGTCAACACCTGCTATACGAGCCATTCAGTTGCACCTCCATATAAATTTCTAATTATAAATTTTATTTAAGGTAATTAACCCTGACGCTGTTTATGCTTTGGGTTTTCGCAGATAACCAAAATCTTACCTTTTCTCTTAATTACTTTGCACTTATCGCACATTTTCTTTACTGAAGGTCTGACTTTCACTTATAATCATTCCTTTCTAAAAAGTCGTGTTCGTACCCGGCTTACTTTGAACGCCAGGTAATTCTTCCTCTGGTCAGGTCGTATGGAGACATCTCCACAGTAACCTTATCACCCGGCAAAATGCGAATGAAATTCATTCTCAGCTTACCTGAAATTACAGCTAATATCACGTGACCGTTCTGAAGCTCAACCTTAAACTGAGTGTTTGGAAGCGCTTCTTTAACAATACCTTCTACTTCAATTACATCCTGTTTCGACATACCTTAACCTCCGTTTAAAAACTGACTTATAATTTTTTTAATCTGCGGATTGGTTTCTAATGAACCCTCAATAACGGTATTTGTGGCACAAAGGTGTATCAGCTTTTTCTTTTTTGGACATTCTATGCGACGTGTTCTTCCGTCTGCGATATATGCAAACTCACCGTCAGTGTCCAATACAACAAAAAAGCCGCCTTTATCCCGTCCTGCTGACGCTTTGACTATGCTGCCCTTTTCTATGCTCATAAAATCACCTTTAATCGCACAAGGTCATAATCTTGGGGCCGTCGGGAGTAATGGCAATCGTGTGCTCAAAATGGGCAGACAATTTTCCGTCCTTTGTGACGGTAGTCCACTCATCGTCAAGTACACGAACCTCAAATGTGCCTTCGTTTACCATGGGTTCAATGGCAATTGTCATACCCGGAATAAGGCGCACGCCTCTTCCCGGTGTGCCGTAATTGGGTACGCTTGGGTCTTCGTGTAATTTCGCACCTACGCCGTGGCCGACAAAATCTCGTACCACCGAGTAGCTGCGAGCTTCGACATACTGCTGAACCGCGCTGCCTATGTCACCTATTCGGTTACCGGCAAGAGCCTTGTTAATTCCCTCATAAAGGCTCTCTCTTGTGGCGTCAAGCAAAGCCTGTGCGCTTGCACTGATTTTGCCGCAGGGAAACGTATAGGCATTGTCGCCGTGAAATCCCTCATAGTATGCGCCAACATCCACGCTTACTATGTCGCCTTCTTTAAGAACGTGTTTCTTGCTTGGTATGCCATGGATAACCACGTTGTTTACGGAAATGCACGCACTTGCAGGAAATCCGCCGTATCCGAGAAACGAGGGAACTGCTCCCTGTTTCTCGATATACTTACGGACAATTGTATCTATTTCATAAGTAGTTACACCGGGCTTTAC
>CANQMH010000012.1 GCA_947624865.1 uncultured Clostridia bacterium
TGGGGGAGTATTTCCGATTGTAAATGATTTCTTGCATCACCTCAATATAAAGGCATATCAAAACCGAAAAGTCGGATTAATAGAAAACGGTTCATGGGCGCCGTCGGCAGGCAGGGTAATGAGAGGCTACTTTGAATCAATGAAAAATATTGAGATTGCCGAAACCTCTGTTACAATACGTTCCGTAATGACTGACGAAAACATTGCTCAAATGGAACAGCTTGCTGATGAAATTTTAGCTTAAAAAACTTTATAACAAAAGAGAAAAATGTCCGTGTACATATGAGATTATGTACGGACATTTTGTTTAAACATAAAAAAGTATGTAAAACGAATTTTTTGTAATAAATTAATAAAAAATTACAAAGACATTTTATATTGGCAATTTTGCTTTGTTGCAAATGCAATTGTTTATAACAATGAATTATTGTAAAATAAAGATGCTAAAAACATTACGAAATAAGCATTGGTTTTATATTTGTGTTTTTAGGTAATTTATTTTGGAGTTTTGAAATTTAACGCGATGCATAGAAAATGTACTTTGTAACCAATGCTTATTTCGTTAAAATAGTAAAGAGATATATTCCTTCTATAACCCAATAACCCCCTGAAAACAGCCGATGCTTATTAAGCATCGGCTGTTTTTCTAATTTTATAATGATTATCAAAAAATAAGAAAAAGTAAAATCAATATAAAATTTACAGAATATCAATATGCTCACCGTTTAAAGCCTTGTTCATACTTCTTACGGCGCAGAATTTTCCGCACATTGAGCAGGTATCCTCGTGTTCGGGTTTTCTGTCGTCTCTGATTTTTTTGGCAGTTTCGGGGTCTATGGCACATTCCCACTGAGCTTCCCAGTCAAGCTTTCTCCTTGCGTCAGCCATTTTGTCATCAATATCTCTTGCGCCTCTTACGCCCTTTGCAATATCTGCGGCGTGAGCGGCAATTTTTGAAGCAATGATTCCCTGCTTAACGTCCTCAACATTCGGAAGAGCCAGATGCTCCGCAGGAGTAACATAGCACAGGAATGCCGCACCCGATGCGGCGGCGATTGCTCCGCCGATAGCTGATGTAATGTGGTCATATCCCGGGGCAATGTCGGTAACAAGCGGACCCAGAACATAGAACGGCGCACCGCTGCAAATGGTGCTCTGAATTTTCATATTAGCCGCAATCTGATCCATGGGCATATGACCTGGACCTTCAACCATAACCTGTACATCTTTAGCCCACGCGCGTTTTGTAAGCTCACCGAGCCTTACAAGCTCCTCAATCTGGCAAACATCGCTTGCGTCGGCAAGACATCCCGGACGGCAAGCGTCGCCGAGTGAAATTGTTACGTCATATTCACGGCAAATGTCAAGAATTTCGTCGTAATATTCATAAAACGGATTTTCGTTTCCTGTCATACACATCCACGCAAACACAAGCGAGCCGCCTCGCGAAACGATATTCATTTTTCTTTTGTGTTTTCTAATCTGTTCAATAGTCTTTCGTGTGATTCCACAGTGAAGCGTAACAAAATCGACTCCGTCCTCTGCGTGAAGTCTTACAACATCAATAAAATCCTGAGCGGTAAGAGTATCAAGGTCGCGCTGATAATGGATTACCGAGTCATAAACAGGTACAGTACCAATCATTGCAGGACATTCGCTTGTGAGTTTTCTGCGAAACGGAATTGTGTTTCCGTGAGAAGAAAGGTCCATAATAGCGTGAGCACCCATATTTACGGCTTCCATAACCTTTTTAATTTCAATGTCATAATCTTTGCAGTCACGCGAAACACCGAGATTTACATTAATTTTTGTGCTGAGCATTGAGCCGACTCCCTGAGGGTCAATACATTTGTGATTTTTATTTGCGCATATTGCAACCTTGCCCTGTGCAACAAGCGGCATAAGCTCATCGACAGTCATTTTTTCTTTTTTTGCAACGACCTCAAGCTCTTTTGTAACAATTCCTTTTTTAGCAGCTTCCATCTGCGTAGCATATTCTCTCATATTATTTAAACCTTTCATTAAGTATTTTAAAGTTATGTGCCAGCGGTCCGCTTCCTTTGCCAAGATTAAGACCTGCGCTTAAAGCGCCATTAATATATTCTTTTGCAAGCTTTACGGCATTTTCAAGATTTTCTCCAAGTGCAATATAACTCGTTATGACGCTTGACAGCGTACATCCTGTTCCGTGTGTGTTCGGATTGTTTATTCTTTTTCCCTCATAACTTATTATATTTCCGTTGTGGAATAAAACGTCGGTTGAGTTTTCAGTAAGATGTCCGCCCTTGCAAAGCACGGAACAGCCGTACAAAATTCCGATTTTCTCGGCGGCTTTTTCCATATCTTTTTTATTTATAATTTTAATATCCGACAGAATTTCGGCTTCGGGAATATTGGGAGTTATAACCGTTGCAAGCGGAAATAGTAAGTCTTTAATATAATTAACCGCTCCGTCACTCATAAGCTTTGAACCGCTTGTTGATACCATAACAGGGTCAACTACAAGGTTTTTGACGTTGTATTCTTTGATTTTATCAGATATAACAGTTATCAGCTTTTCATTTGAAATCATTCCTGTTTTTACGGCGTCCGGGAAAATATCGGTAAATATACAGTCGAGCTGTTTTGCAAGAAATTCGGGAGTTGATTCCATAATATCTGCAACTCCTGTTGTGTTCTGAGCTGTAAGTGCAGTAACAGCGCTCATGGCATATACGCCAAGACTGCACATTGTCTTTATATCAGCCTGAATCCCCGCTCCGCCGCTTGAATCACTCCCTGCAATTGTAAGAGCGGTTTTCATTTTAAGATTATTTTCCATTTATAATCTCCTCAATCTTGCTTTTTAATACCTTAGCAGAATTAAGAATATCTTTTTCTGCGAATATTCCGCTTACAACAGCAATTCCGCTTATATGAGTACCGCTGAGTTCAGATACATTATCTTTGGTAATTCCTCCGATTGCTGTTACGGGGATATTTACAGCTTTGCAGATGTCATCAAGCGTTTTTAAGCTCATTTTTACAGCGTCTTTTTTTGTACTTGTTCCGAAAACAGCACCGCTGCCTATATAATCTGCACCGTCCTGCTCCGCTTTTATTGCCTGTTCAACACTTCTTGCCGTAACACCTATAATTCTATTTTCGCCGAAAATTTTTCTTGCCTCAACAGGCGATAGATCTCCTTGACCAAGATGTACTCCCTCAGCGTTTACCGCCTTTGCAACATCGACCCTGTCGTTGATTATAAGCGGAACACCATAGCTTCTGCACAGACTGTGTATATCTTCTGCCTCAGCGCAGAATGAGTCAAAATCGAGCTCTTTTTCTCTCAGCTGAACAAGAGTTACACCGCCCTGCAAAGCCTTTTCAACGTCGTCTTTTAATTTTCTTCCGCAAAGCCAATGGTTATCGGTCACGGCATAGAGAATATATTGATTTCTGTGGTTTTTCTTCATACTGAAATAACTTTTCTTAATTTCGTTAACAAGTTCGACGGGATTTTTACTTTTCATTAGTTCAGACATAACGCATACACCGCAAAAGTTATTGCGATCGTTTTTCGATAAAATCTTTACGCTGTTTTTATCAATTCCGCCTATTGCATAGACGGGAATATCCACGCTTTTGCAAATTTCATTAAGAAATTCAGTGCCTCTGGGTGCGAGCCCTTTTTTGCAGTCCGTTACAAAAATATGACCTGCCGTAATGTAATCGGCACCGTTGTTCTGAGCAAAAACCGCGTCTTTAACGCTGTGTACCGAGGTGCCGACTTTTTCAAAAAAGTCGTGGACATCTTTGAGTTCACAAAACACCGAAAACGGCAGATGAATTTGCTTTATTCCGAGTTTTTGTGCAACGGAGATAAAATTATGTATTACAAGGTTTTTATTATATCTCCTGCAAATATTCTGAACCTTTTCTGCAAGTAAAAAATATTCATCTTCCGTTAAATCCTTTTCACGCAGAATAATTGAGCTTACACTGCTTTTGGCAATGTTTTCAATTGAGGTCATAAAATCTGTACTGCAATTTCTTGCAGTCACACAAATCACATCAAACATATATATAATCACTCATTACGGGCTGTAATCCGTTTTCGCAAAGTGCGTCATAAACCTGTTTCACATTTCTGCCGTCCGAAATCTCAAACTGCTCGTCGCCTTTTTTCTCTCCGCCGCTGTGACCTCCGATTCCAACGTCAACGCCTGCTGAA
The DNA here is from genome assembly GCA_947624865.1 of uncultured Clostridia bacterium. GTDB lineage: Bacteria > Bacillota > Clostridia > Oscillospirales > Acutalibacteraceae > Ruminococcoides. Next base: position 4,217 of record CANQMH010000012.1, read on the forward strand.
ATTTTAGTAGCCGCAATTTTAACAATGTTATCTCTGAATCTCTGACACTCCCGCGTTGAAATAGTAATGCTTGCAAACGGCATAAATAATCTGTAAGCGCATATAACCTGCAAAAGCTGAGGTTCGTGAACATCCCTGGGATTTATTTTATCGTTATTTATTATCGGACGAAGTCTTGGGCATGAAAAAGCAATTTCAGCGTGCGGATATTTGCGCTGGATATGATATGCGTGAATACCTGTGGCAAAAGCATCCTTTCTAAAATCGGAAAGTCCGAGTAAAGCCGCAAATCCAACTCCTCTCATACCGCCCATAAGCGCACGTTCCTGTGTTTCAAGGCGGTAAGGGAATATTCTTTTATGACCTGCAAGGTGCAGAGTTTCGTACTTGTCGGAATCGTAGGTTTCCTGAAAAACTGTAACATAGTCTGCGCCGCACTCGTGAATATATCGGTATTCATCGCTGTTCATAGGATAGACCTCAAGTCCGACAACCTTAAAATATTTTCTTGCAATTTTGCACGCTTCTCCAATGTATTTTACATCGCTCATTTTTTTACTTTCACCTGTCAGCAAAAGAACCTCCTGCAAGCCTGTTTTTGCAATTGCCTGCATTTCATTTTCAATTTCTTCTGCATTAAGCTTAGCGCGGTGAATTTTGTTGTGGCAGTTAAATCCGCAGTAAATACAGTAATTTTCACAGTAATTTGAAATATAGAGCGGAGTAAACATATTAATTGAATTGCCGAAATGCTTTCTGGTTTCAGCCTGAGCCTGTTTCGCAATTTCTTCAAGAAACGGCAAAGCGGCAGGGGACAGCAATGCGCCGAAATCTTCAATTGTTTTTGTTTCGTGTTCCAGAGCTGTTTTGACATCATTTTTGGTGTATTTTTCAGCGTCATATCCGTTCATTGCCGAAATTACTCTTTCTATAATGTCCGAATCAATTTGCTCCATATCGGGCAGATATTTCATATGGTCAATTCTTTCATTCATTAAAAACGCCTCAATTCTCAAGAAATCCCGTAAGGGGAGATGAAGCTGACGCTCCCTTTTCAATCACTCTGCCAAGACCCGAAAGATACGCCTGTCTGCCTGCTTCAATGGCTTTTTTAAACGCTTCCGCCATCTGCGGAATGTTGCCTGCGGTTGCAATTGCGGTGTTAGCCATAACAGCGGCGGCGCCCATCTCCATTGCCTCGCAAGCCTGAGAAGGTCTGCCTATTCCTGCGTCAACAATTATCGGCAAATCAATTTCATCTATGAGAATTTTAATAAATTCCTTTGTGCATATGCCCTTGTTTGAACCTATCGGCGCTCCCAAAGGCATAATTGAAGCGGCTCCCGCATCTCTCAGACTTCTTGCAACATTCAAATCGGGGTACATATACGGCATAACCACAAAACCCTCTTTGGCGAGAATTTCTGTAGCCTTGATAGTTTCGTAGTTGTCGGGAAGCAGATATTTTGAATCTCTTATAACCTCGATTTTAATAAAGTCTCCGCATCCCACTTCTCTTGCAAGTCTTGCAATTCTTACGGCTTCATCGGCATTTCTTGCCCCCGATGTATTCGGAAGAAGCGTTACATTTTCAGGAATGTAGTCAAGAATATTTGCGACATTTCCTGTTGCGGCTCTGCGCAGAGCAAGTGTAATAATCTGAGCACCTGCATTTTCTACAGCGGCTTTAATTAAATCGAGCGAATATTTGCCCGAACCAAGAATAAAGCGTGAGTCAAACTGATGACCTCCGATAATAAGCTTATCATTTTGCATTTTATTACTTCCTTTAAACATCAAATTCTTTCAGAATTATTCTTAAAACAGCATTAGCCTGATGTGCGGCGCATATGGTAACTCTCGGCGACATCAAGCCTCTGCCTTGTTTTGCTTCGTTTGTACCGTCACCGCAGACGTAAAATCTGTCGGTAATTTTTTTTGTTGTAATGCTGTTTGATTTTTCGTATCCTGCCATTCCCGATGCGGCAACGATAAAAACGTCGCTCTTGTTTTCAAGAAGGTTGTTTACAAGCATTGCCTTTGCCTCGGGATTGTCAAATGCTTCACATACGATTTCATCATTTTTAAAAAGCTCTGCACAATTCTTATCATCAACCTTTTTGCAGTCGCAAATAACATTCACATACGGATTGATTTGCATAATCTGTTCTTTTAAAGCGTCAGTCTTGTTCATACCAAGATGACGAATCATATATTGCTGACGGTTAAGATTGCTCGGCTCAACAACGTCAAAGTCAATAAGATGAAGCGTGCCTATGCCTGTTCTTGCAAGCATTAGTGCAATGTTTGAACCTAACCCACCAAGTCCTGCAACAGCAACCCTTGAATTCTTTGCCGCCTCATATACTTTGGGAGTATGTCTTGCACTGAGCATAGCTTCAAATTCATCTTTGTCGGGCATTTTCCCTTTTTCAATCAATACTATTTCATCGTTTTCTTTAATATCAACATCTTTGCTTGTCTGAAATCCGTTTATTATTGCAACAGTATTCGGTTTATTACAGCCAAATTCTGCCGCAGCGGAAAACAGCGTGCTTTGATTTGTTTCGGTCTTTTTACCGTTAATTTTAATTTTCAAATCAGCCGCCTCCCACAAAGTTTACAACTTCAACAACGTCACCGTCTATAAGGACGGTTTCATCGTATTTTGATTTCGGAAGAATCTCTCCGTTCAGTTCAACAGCAATTCGTGAAGCGGAAAGATTATTTTCATTCAAATATTCGCTGAGTTTAATTGAAGCTTTTTCAATTTTAACGCCGTTAATGCAAATCATTATATCCCTCCCAACAAAAGCGGCGTGACGCCGCTCATAATTCGAGCATCACCGAGCAATTTCCTACACAGTAAAAAGCGAAGTATGCCGGTGACACACTTCGCAAAAAAATTAAATAAAGATGTCCCTACGTTGGCATTATCCAAATCAGGTTTACGGTCGAAATGTAATTTCATTTCCTCTCAGCCTATTTTAGCTCCCGTTTTATTATATTATTTATAGTATAGCCTTGTTTGCGTAAAAAGTAAAGTACTTTTATTTTATTTATCGGATAAAAACTTAGTGCAATTTTTACAGCTATGTGTTATAATAACCTCACGCTGTTACCAAAATCAAAGATTTTGACGGCTGAGAGAACATTGAAACATAATTATTGTTTTCTTACGCAAACAGCAGCTTTGCCGCTTTCTTCGGCTATCGCCGAAGAATTATGTTATAATAACCTCACGCCGTTACCAAAATCAAAGATTTTGACGGCTGAGAGAACATTGAAACATAATTATTGTTTGCTTACGCAAACAGCAGCTTTGCCGCTTTCTTCGGCTTTTGACGAAGAATTATGTTATAATTTTCTTTAAAGTTCTTAATTGGAGGAAACAATGGAATACTCAGAAGTTCTTGCACTGCAATTTAACATAAAAGAGGAGTACGCATCAAACATTATTTCTTTGCTTGATGACGGCAACACAATTCCGTTTATTGCCCGATACAGAAAGGAAATGCATGGCTCAATGGATGACCAGCTTATTCGTGAGTTCAGTGAAAAGCTTGAATATCTGCGCGGTCTTGACAAACGCAGAGAAGAGATCCGCACGTTTATCGATGCTCAGGAAAAGCTAACGGATGAAATTTCAGCTTTGCTCGATAAAGCCGAAACACTCAGCGAGCTTGAGGATATTTACCGTCCCTTCAGACCAAAGAGAAAGACAAGAGCGTCTGTTGCAAAAGAAAAAGGTCTGGAACCTCTGGCGCTTGAAATCATAAAGCAGGAAAAAGATTATGACCCCACGCAGTCAGCTGAAAGCTATATAAGTGAAGAAAAGGGAGTATTAACCGCCGAAGATGCTATTCAGGGTGCAATGGATATAATAGCAGAGCAGGTTTCAGACAGCGCAGAAATCAGAAAGAGAATACGAAATCTTACAAATATTCACGGAGTGTTATCATCCGTTGCCACAGATTCGGAAAAGGACAGCGTTTATAGAATATACTACGATTTTAAAGAGTCTGTTAAGAGGATAGCAGGTCACAGAGTTCTTGCCATCAACAGGGGAGAGAAAGAAGGCTTTTTGAAAGTATCTGTTGAAATGGACAGCGAAAGACCGCTCAATACAATTATCAGGCTGTTAGATAAAGATACAAATCCTTTATGTTCCGATATTATCAGGGAAGCGTGTGCAGATTCCTATCAAAGGCTGATTTTCCCGTCAATTGAGCGTGAAGTGCGCAGCGACTTGACTGACTCTGCCTCGGAAAATGCAATGAAGGTATTTTCGGTAAATCTCAAACAGCTTTTAATGCAGCCTCCCGTAAAGGGAAAGACTGTTCTCGGACTTGACCCCGGTTATCGCACAGGATGTAAGGTGGCTGTCGTAGATGATACAGGGAAAGTGCTTGATACTGCTGTGATTTATCCTACTCATTCAGACAAAAAAGTTCAGGAGTCAAAGCAAACGCTCCTACAACTTATAAAAAAGCATAATGTCGATATAATTTCAATCGGAAACGGCACGGCGAGCAAGGAAACCGAGATGTTTACGGCTGAAACCATAAAAGAGGCAGACCATAGTGTTTATTATATGGTAGTCAGCGAGGCAGGTGCGTCGGTTTACTCTGCATCGAAACTTGCCGCTACAGAACTGCCCGAGCTTGACCTTACGCTAAGAAGCGCAGTTTCAATAGCACGACGTTTGCAGGATCCCCTTGCAGAGCTTGTAAAAATAGAGCCTAAAGCAATAGGCGTAGGGCAGTATCAGCACGATATGCCGCAGAAAAGACTCGGAGAAACTCTCGACGGAGTTGTTGAGTACTGCGTAAACTCAGTCGGCGCAGACTTAAATACAGCATCTCCTGCACTCTTGCTCAGAGTATCGGGGCTTAACTCGACTGTCTGCAAAAATATTGTTGCCTACCGTGAGGAGAACGGGGCATTTTCTTCGCGTGCCGAGCTGAAAAAGGTTCCTAAGCTTGGTCCAAAGGCATTTGAGCAGTGCGCGGGATTTTTGCGAGTTCCCGAAAGTAAAAATCCGCTTGATAATACAGGCGTTCATCCTGAAAGCTACAAGAGCGCAAAGGAGCTACTTTCACTGCTTGATTATACTGATAAAGAAATAAATTCGGGAGATTTTTCAGATTTGCAGACAAGAGTAAAAAATGCAGGAACAAAAACTCTTGCAGATAAACTTGAAATAGGTTTGCCTACGCTTGACGATATTGTAAAAGAGCTTTCAAAGCCCGGACGTGACCCGCGTGACGAGATGCCTGCTCCAATGCTGAGAACTGATATTCTGGATATTAAAGACTTAAAAGAGGGAATGGAGCTGAAAGGAACTGTACGCAATGTAATTGACTTTGGCGCATTCATTGACATTGGAGTACATCAGGACGGACTTGTTCATATTTCTCAGATTTGCGAAAAATATATAAAACATCCCAGCGAGGTACTGAAAGTCGGCGATGTTGTAAACGTAAAAATCCTTTCGGTTGACGCAGATAAAAACAGAATATCGCTTACAATGAAATTTTAATAATATTATATACAAAAAAGGCTGTCTTGTTTTATGGCAAGACAGCCTATTGTTTATGTTATTCAGTTTTTAGAATATGCTCTATTGTTGCATTACAGATAAAAAATTTATTAAATAATCTTAATTGAATTAATAATAGGTTGATTTTTCTTTTCAACAGTGCCGTTGCTGTCGGTAACAGGAGTGTTTTCGCAGATTTTATCAACTATGTCCATACCGTCAGTTACATATCCGAAAGCCGCATAGTCGCCGTCGAGAAAAGTGCTGTCCTTATGAACAATAAAAAATTGTGAGCTTGCGCTGTCATAATCCTGTGAACGAGCCATAGAAATTGCGCCTCTTGTGTGCGAAAGATTGTTTTGAACGCCGTTATTGGAAAACTCACCTTTAATTTCTTCATCACTTCCGCCCATACCGGTTCCTTCAGGGTCGCCGCCCTGCATCATAAAACCTTCAATAATTCTGTGAAATGTCAGACCGTCATAAAATCCTTCTTTTGCAAGCTTAACAAAGTTTGCAACGGTAATGGGAGCGGCATCAGCGTCAAGCTCAACTGTGATTTTACCGTAATCCTTAATGTCAATAACAGCGGTAGTTTTACCGCTTGATGCTGATGACTCTTCGTCACTGCCTGAACATCCGCCGAGAACACCGCAGGAAGCAACTGCAATCATAACGCATAAAATGCTTATCAGCTTAATAGAAACTGTTTTAATTTTAGAATTTTTCATATTTTGTATTCCTTTCTGTTTTAAAAATCAAAATAATAACAAATTTATTTTATCATTATTTATCAGACAAATCAACCTTAATTGACACTAAAACATTAATATGCTAAAATTTATAACGTAATATTTTACGTAATACGTAAAATATTGCATTAAAAAGGATGAGTGGTATAAATTTTATATTTATAATCCAAAAATAAAAGAGGGGTGAGGGAATGAAGAACGACAGCATAACAATAATAAGCTCAAAGCGAAAGATACTAAACATTAATCTTAAAGAAATCTGGCAATACCGTGACCTTGTTATGCTTTTTGTAAAGCGTGACCTCAAAAATTCCTACAAACAGACGATTCTCGGACCCTTGTGGATAATCATAAACCCGTTTCTCACAACGCTGGTATTTACAGTAATTTTCGGAATGATAGCAAACATATCGACAGACGGAATACCTCAGTTTCTGTTTTATATGTCGGGCAATATTCTGTGGTCGTTTTTTTCAAGCTGTTTAAATCGAAGCTCGTCAACCTTTTTAAGTAACGCAAGGCTATTCGGCAAAGTATATTTTCCGCGTCTTGTAATGCCGATTTCGGGAATAATCTACAATTCAGTTACTTTTCTTGTACAGTTTGCGGTATTTATAATTCTTATACTTATATATATGTTTTCGGGATATAACGTGCATCCGAACCTGCTTGTACTGCTGCTGCCTGTATTAATGCTACAGGCTTCGCTTCTCGGAACGGGATTCGGACTGATAATATCCTCGGTTACAACAAAATACCGCGACCTAAACGTGCTTGTATCATTTGGAGTAACATTATGGATGTATCTTACCCCTGTAGTGTATCCGACGTCTCAGGTACCCGAAAATTTCAGAACATTAATAATGCTAAATCCTGTTGCGCCGATTGTAGAAACTTTTCGATATGCGTTTCTCGGAAGCGGAACATTCGAGTGGTATTATCTGTTAATCAGCATATTTGTAACAGCAGCGGTGCTGATTTTCGGAATAATAGTATTCAAATATGTTGAAAAAGATTTTATAGATACGGTTTGATGAATATGAATGACAACTGCGTTATAAAAACAGAGAACCTCACAAAAGAATACAGATTAGGAGCAATCGGAACAGGAACGCTCCGCCGAGATTTGCAGAGCTGGTACGCAAAGAAGAGAGGGAAACAAGACCCTAACATTCGCATAGGAGCAAAGACCTACGAAAAAGGCGACAGATTTCTCGCGCTTGACGGGCTCAGCATAGAAATCAATCGAGGAGAGCGCGTAGGAATAATCGGAGCAAACGGAGCAGGGAAGTCAACATTTCTGAAACTGCTTTCGCGGATAACCTCTCCGACGGACGGAAACATAATGTTTAAAGGAAGAATAGCGAGTATGCTGGAAGTCGGCACAGGCTTTAGCGGCGAGCTGACGGGACGAGAGAACATATATCTCAACGGAGCAATTCTCGGAATGAGCAAAACGGAAGTAGCTTCAAAAATAGATAAAATTATAGAGTTTTCCGAATGTGATAAATTTATAGACACACCCGTAAAGCGATATTCTTCAGGAATGTTCGTAAAACTTGCATTTGCAGTAGCGGCGCACCTTGACGCAGAGATAATGATAATGGATGAAGTTCTTGCAGTCGGCGATATGCAGTTTCAGCAAAAGTGCATCAAAAAGATGCGCGACCTTGCGCTTAACGATAACAGAACGGTACTTTACGTGTCGCATAATATGAACACGATTCGCGAGCTGTGCAGCCGCTGTATAGTTTTACAGCACGGAAAAATGATATATGACGGCGAAGTTGATGAAGCAATAAAGGTGTATCTCGGCGGAGAGCAGGGTGACTTTTTGAGCCATGATTACAGTGATTCAAGGCACAAAGAGCCGTCCGAGAGAAATGAAATCAATCTTAAATCTGCAAAATATTACGGAAAGACAGACAATATATTTAATGATAACGAAAAAATACCGCTTGAGCTAACCTGGCAAAACAAGGAGGACATAAAAAACCTTTGTCTGCGTGTTGAGGTAAGCGACTACCGCCGTTTTCCTGTAACAGCGTTTGTGATAGAAAATTTTTATTCCGGCAAAAAGGGAGAAGAGAACACCCGGCGATTTAATATTGACATTTCGCGCATAGCGCGCGGTGGATATTATACACGATATGTATTTTATAACAGAAAGAGCGAATCCCAGCCTTTTGAAACTCTTGAAGTAGCGGCGGGATTAAGATTTCGCAAGCGTATGGCAGACAAGAATCAAAACCGATGGCAAAAATCATGGGGCAGCGTAATAATGGATGAAATTGAACTGATAGAATAATGTATTTTTCACACAACAACCGTATGCAAGCTTAAACTAAGCCTGCATACGGTTGTTTTTGCTTTATAGGAAATTGCTCTGCACGAATTGTGAGCTCAGTTACGCCGCTTTAGTTATTATTATTAAAAAGAATAATACAGTAAAAATATATTTTATAACACTTACCCATTAATCTACAAAATACGATAGAATACCAAAAAATTCTTGCTATTTGCACAAAATTGCTTTGTTTCAACTGTGCAATTCGACAAAATTCTAAATTATTTAAGAAAATTCTACATAAATCTTGAAAATCCATTATAATTATGATACAATAATACCAAATTAAATAGATGCGTTTACAACTTATTGTGCATAATTGTTATTAATTTCACAGCAACTAACATTGTGGTCAGACAATGTTTTTTATATAAAATATTCATTAAATTCAGATGTGCCGTCAAATTATTTGAGCGTTTTACAGATGGTACGTCTTAAATTGAGTTATGGAGGTAATTAAATGAAACAATTAAAATTTAATTCTGGTTATGGAGGGAAAGAAGTGAAAACAACAATTAAACGCGTCAGCAAGCGAACATTGTCTATCGTTCTGACAATACTGATTTCAATGTCAACAATGCTGATTGGTATGGTTAGTACAAATGCTGTCATTGATAACAGTGGTTATATCTACTTTGTAAAACCGAGCAACTGGACATCATCTTATGTTGAATTTATGGTTGGTCACTCTAGCTTTTCACGCGGTTACGATATGAAGCTTGTTCCTAATACAGATAACTTATATGCTTGCCAAGCTGATAATTGGGGTGATGCAACAGAGTTTGCTTTCTTTAATACCTCTGGTCACTGGGATGATGAGAATAGCACAATTTCTCACAGATCAGCCTATGCTGACAATTACACGGCGGTTAAGAGTGGTTACAATTTAACAAGCAAACAGTATTTTCTTGCTAAGCCTACAACCGATAGCAGTGGCAAAGCTAACAAAGGTGCTGCTATTACTATGTCGAAATTTGGCACTGCTATAACCAGTCTTAATAATACTCAAACTTTTGGTGTAAGAACAGCAGGAGTTGATAGTGATTCATATACTGCTCCGTCTTCTTCACCGGCGACAGTGTCATTATCCGGTTATTATTTTAGCAGTTCTTATAATTCAACTACATCAAGAACAGCTTCTGTAAGTAAGAGTTCTCCTACTAACAGCAATACTGCTTCTATTGGTTATTTAGCAAAAGTAACCCTTTCATATTCAAACCTTGATTCAAATTACCAATTTGTTGGCTGGTATAATTCAAACAGTGTACAGTTGAGTGCGAGCGCTTCCTATACTTACTATCCAACAGCTGCAACCACAGTGTATGCACATTTTAAAAAATTAAACTACGATGTTTCTGCGCAGGCAAGATATCAGGATTATGATCCCAATACTGATAAATACAAAGCAATAGCTAATGCCCCATCTTCTGTAGGTACTGCGACAGCAAATCCAACTTCAGTAAAAAAAGGTACATCTACAACTTTATCAGCAAATGTTGTAAATCCAAATTATGAATTTGCCGGTTGGTACACTAATTCTGCTTGTTCAGGTGATAGTATCTCTAGTAATCTTACACATTCAGCAATTCCAACCGGTGATGTAACTTATTATGCATTATTTAAAGAGAAGAAGCCTGATAAGTATGATTTGTCAGTTCAGAATGCTGACACGGTAACGGTTACTGCAAAATATAACAACACTACTGTTGCTGAAGGACAAACTATCAGTAAATTAGTACCTGCTGGTGCTACTGTAACAGTAAATATTAGCGGTATACCTAATGATAAAAAATGTACCGTATCAGTAAATGACGGTAATGTTTCTGTTACAGGTTCAGGAAGCTCCTACACATTTACAATGCCGGACGCTAATGCTACTGTAGTTGTTACTCTTGCAGACAAACAGAAATATACTGTTACTGCAAAATCAAATAATAATTCATATGGTACAGTATCGCCTGCATCAAAAACTGTTTATGAAGGCGACTCGTTAACTGTTACTGCAACAGCAAAAAGTGGTTATACTTTCAAGGAATGGACTGCTTCAGGTGTTACACTATCGCAAAAAACAAACAAGTCGCTTACTCTTACAAATATTAATTCTGATATTAAATTAACAGCTAACTTTATTCAAGAAACAGGTACATTAAAAAGTGGTTTACATTTAGTCTATGGTACTAATAGCGCTAATACTCCTGCAAATATGACAAGTAACCTTTCTGTTTATGAATTAAGTGACAAAAAATTTGTTGCAAGAATTCCTGCCGGTACTTTAAAGAAAAATACTGATTATTACTTTGCTTTGTCATCTTCAACTAAGTACTCAGAGATGTATTGGCAGGGTTGGCAAGCAGACGGCGGTACAAAGACTGATGATTATGCCGGTAAAGTACTTGTTAAGACAGATTATCCTGACGATATAGCTGTGAGTGTTGTAAGTAATAGTGAGAAGGCTACTGGTGGAACTCATTATTTTCACTATGGTCATTTCAAAATAAATTCTGACATTGTAGAAAGTATTACCATTGTTGTCGGTGAAGATGATGGTAAAGGAAATGTAAAAGAACCACATTATGAAGTAGTTCCTATATTCGAAACTGTTCCCGATGGTTCTGCTGCTGTTTATGTAAAAGACGGTACAGTTGCTTCAAGTGCAAAAACTACATCAATTTACGGTGAAACAACAATTAAGCAAAATGATGGAATTACATTAAAACGAACTTCTGCAGACTATAGACTTTATTTTGCAAAAGAAGGCTCTATTTTTGATGTTACAACAACACTTGGCAGTACATATAAAGATAAATATTTTGTTTACGCTTATGTTGTTAACGGAGATTCTTACTATTTGGCTGAGGAAGGTTCAACTGATGGCGAATATTCAGCAGAAATTCCTGTCGAGGCCGGCGAGGATACATTGGAAATTACTCCTATATATTATGTAAAGGATTGCAAAACAGAAGGTAAATATATTACTGTATATGTTGATCTTAAAGACACAGATATTGATGATTGGGATGAAACATTAGCCGGTTATTCATCTTATTTGGATTCTGTGCATGGTGATGGTGACTTACCCGGACAACCGTTGCTTTATAATGATGCTCTTGATAAATATTTTTGCCGTGTAGCCAAAAATATAGATGGAACAGATATTTCCGGTATCACATTTAATAACTATAATACTGATACCGTTCATAAAGAGCTTTTCCCGCAAAGCGGTTACGAACAAACTTACGACTATGCTGCATTTGAAAATGTTAATAGTCTTGGAATTGAAGTTGTAGAGTTTGATATTCATCCAAGAACAAGTAGTACAACAAACAAAAGCATAGTTGACAGTGAAGAGCCTTTCGATTATGAAACATATGAGCAAAACAATGGTTGGGATACTTATACAAACATTAACGGAGAACAATCAGATCCGCTTGGAAATCCTGTTACTTCAGTAGCAAGACCTATTTCTGCTAAAATAGCTGCTTATAAAGCTGCTAACATATCCTCTGATAAAGTTGCTTATATTGTTTCTGTACAAGCAGATGATACGGTTGATAATAATCTTGTTGAGAGATATATTTATGACCAGGACGGTACATTCATTACTAAAGGTGAACCGAGTGACTTTATCGAAAGACCCGAAGGTGAGGATCAGACCGATGCCTACAAAGCAGTAGTGGATGCCGGTTTAGTGGGTGCTTATACTGAAATAACATATGAAAGCAAAGTTGATAATCTTGTTGACGGTCGTTGGTACTATCGCACGACGCCAACAGTTACGGCAGATGTTAAATATCAGAAAAGTAATGATGGAGAGGAATGGACTGATGCTCCTGTAACAGACGCTAATGTTGCTTCTATCAATGGAGATACATCGGTAACCTTTGAATCTACTGGTCAGGAAGCATCACTTGTTGCAAAACCTCTTAAAGACTACGTATTTTCCGGATGGGCAACTGTTGATGCAAACGATAACTATCGTGAACTTACTACAGATATGGGAAGTTCGTTTACAACCTTAGTTGATAATGATACCCACTATGTAGCAAGATATGTTAAAGCTACAGCAGGTCAGCTTGTTTTAACTCATGGAAAATTTGCTGGTCCTGACGCAAAAGGCGGAGTTGGCTATTATACAATTTCAGCTAAAATTAATCGCGCAGGAAGTTCTTCACAAACCGTAACAGGTACAGGCACAGGCGCTACAGGTCAGTCCATAATTCTGAAGAATATTTCATCATCTGATACAAGTATTGAGATAACTTTAACGACAACCCCGTCAGGTGATAATACTTTCCGTTACTGGTATGGTGAGTCAGAAGATGGATATAAAATTCTTGATGAATCTGCTTTTGGCGAAACTGGAGTTCAAACTCACACATTTACAGTTCCTGTATCTGATCTATTTACAGATGGATTACAAACTGTAACTCAGTTGGACTATTATTCAGATATAACACCTATTTCAAGAGCATACCAGCTTACATACAATTACACTGACCGTTTTGGTAATCCAAAATCATATGTAGTTCGTGGTGAACATGATGGACAGTACTATGCTGATAATCATAATTCATGGGCTCCTACTGAGGAACTTATTTACAAAAATGCTCCTGCAATTGATGACCTTTACAAAGACTGTAAGTGGATTGTAACAGAAACTTCAATTGACGGTACTTTTGCAACGCTTGAAGCAGTTCAGGATGAGAAAAAATACACGGTACAAATTAAAACATCAGCAGATGGCGTATTTGATACATATAGTCTTCCACTGAATAGTTATGTACAGAAGGCGGGAGAGTTCTACGTTGTTCCAGAAACATCAGGAGATAAGGAATTTTCTTATTGGAGCGTTACAGAAGACGGCAAGGAAGTTGCAAGACATTATAGCAGATACTTTACCCTCAAAGTTGCAGGCAATTATGTAATCGAGCCTGTATACGGTGCTGAAGTGAAGGATGACTTGTATATTTCTGATGCACAGTACTCACGCGAACAATATACCGACAGCACTGGTACTCATGATTATGTTTATGCAGACTTCATTATTGCATTCTTGTCTTCTGATGGTACGCTTTTAAATGCAAGCCCAGATTCTAAGTCAGGTATTCTTGTTGAAGTAGATAGAAGTACCGTTCTTACTGATGATGATATAAGAAATGGTGCTGATTATAGCAATAAAAATTTTGAGAGTTCAGATAATGATTTGAAAAATATTGCTAAGGGTTCAGATTCAAAGACTACTTATAATTATAACGAATCCACTGAAAGAACTGTATTTAACTTCATAGCTGACAATACTAAGTATAATAATATGAACAGACTTGATTATTTCGTTAAATTTGGTAATACTGAGAATAACCGTAAGTTAGTTTTGAAAGCGTATTATTATGTAATTATCAACGAAGAAGTTAAATTAAGCGATCCTGTTTACTTCAATTTCTATGACATTGGAACTCAATCTGCTGATACAGGCGAATAATTGTGATTATCGTATTTACCCGATTATTTTCTTAACTTTTTAAATGCTCCATAATAAAGTAAAATTTTCATTTATTAAAAAATACTTGAATTAAATTTTCTTTTATGGTATTATCGTCATTATTAAATGCTGTTATCAAGTATTGGGTAAAGGAGGTATAATATGAAAAAAACATATTTTGAACCAATCATTGAGATTCAGAAATTTTCTTTTGAAGAAATTCTCGCTGGAAATTTGCCTGAAAGCGCTGGCGATCCTGAGGGCGAGATCAGCTCAGACGGCGGAGACGGCGGAGAAGGAGATATCTAATATCTTAATTTTCATTGATTATGGGGCAAACCTTGCTTTGCCCCATAACTGTTTTAATGAGGTTTTATTATGGTAAAAAAATTCACTTTAATTTTTATTTCAGCAATTACTTTATTTTCTATTGCAACTTTTCAAACATTTGCAGAAACATATTTTGTATATGATCACTTTACTTTTTCAAAAAACGGTACAGATACAATTTCTATAGCTGAATATGATAATTATGATAAGGACATGGTTGTTCCGTCATCTATTTTAGGCGATACAGTTACTGCTATTAGCTTTGGCGCATTTATGGATAATACATTTATTGAAACTGCATTATTGCCTGACACAGTAACTTCTATCGGTGCTTCAGCTTTTAACAGAGCTTATAATTTGGTTTCTATTAATGTTCCAGTTAATTGTGAGTTTGTTGATGAAGGTGCATTTCAAAATTGTACATCATTAAATACAGTCGATATTCAAGGACAGCTTACTGCAATAAATAACCAGACATTTTATAACTGTACCTCACTTGAAGTGATAACACTTCCGTCGACTGTTGAAACAATTAATAATTTTGCTTTTTCAGACTGTACATCTCTTAAATCTGTTACAATTCCTAAAGCCACAACATCTATTGCATCAAATGCTTTTTTGAATTGTCCTAATTTGACAATTTATGGATATGCCGATTCTTACGCTCAGCAGTATGCTGAAGAAAATAACATTCCGTTTGAGGCAATTAAAGAATATGAGCTTGGTGATGTTGACCTTGACGGAAATCTAAATGTTATGGACGCTACTTTAATTCAGCGCTATTGTGCAAGTATTGATACTTTGAGTGCTGAAGCATTAGCTGTTGCAGATTTTAACGGTGACGGCGTTATCAATGTAATTGATGCAACTGCTATTCAAATGATGCTTGCAGGTCTTGCAAGCTAAGTTGAGTTTATTTAGCTTAACAGGCTCACAATAAGTGAGCCTGTTATTTTTCGGAGGATTTTATGAAATATCTGATTGCTGATTTTGTAACTGAGTTTACACCGCAGTTTAATTATCTTTTAAATCTTGCAAAACCATTTGAATATTTCGGAAATCGGCAGACGGATATTGTGCTTGATGTAAAATCCGATTATATTGAAAAACTCTGTTCTAAAATGGTAACAGGAACGACTCTTGGTCAGGCTGAAGAATTTGCCTATGCAGCAGCGTTTAATAAAAAAATAATTAAGCATAACGCAATTTTTGTTCATTCCTCTGCGGTAGCTTATGAAGGCAGAGCATATCTTTTTGCCGCAGGTACAGGAATTGGCAAGTCAACTCATACAAAATTGTGGCAAAAGGCGTTTGGAGATAAGGTGCGCATAATTAACGATGATAAGCCTGTTGTTAGAATTTACGAAGATAAATGTATCGCATACGGCACGCCGTTTGACGGCGGAAGCGGCATTGCAAACAATGACTCTGCACCATTACAGGCAATAGTATTTCTTGAAAGAGGAGAATGTAATTCAATCCGCAAAGCAGAAACTTCCGAAATTCTTAAAAATTTATATTTTTCAACAACTCATTTTGTAAGCAGAGAGGTTGCAGATTCGATGCTTACAAATTTTGAGATGCTGATAAATCACGCTGATTTTTATATTCTCACATGTAATACAGACATTTCGGCAGCGTATATTGCAAAAGATGCAATTGTGCCGAGGTAAAAATATATTTGTTTGTCAGTTTAAATTTTTTTATATAAAGTAATTATAATAAATTTTCTAAATATGGGAACTCACTTTCTTTTAGGGATGTGAGTTCTTTTTTTACTCCTGCACTTTCGGCAAAGTACAAATCTGTGCTTGAGTTTTCTGCATATGAGCGCATTTTTGAAATATTAATTCCTATACTGTCAACATAGTCGTGAATGAGCAGCATATTAATGCTTTCGGCACTCTCATTCCATTCTTTTTCAATATTTTTGCAAAGCTCAATTGCTTTTTTATAATCATTATTTACCATAAGCTCGTCTGATTCCTCTATTTTTGAAACAATTAAATCTGTTTTTGCGCTTACATACCCCAATTCAATTCCTGAAATAACTGCGGCAAAAAGCAAAAATATAACAGCAATATAAATTCTTTTCATACTCTATTTTTCTTTCCTCACAATATTGTATTTTCCGAGTGCGTCAAGCGTCATAAGAAATACGTCTGAGATATTTGTATTTTCTTCCTTTAATATTGAAAACACATCTTCTGTTTTTTTGCCGCACAACTCAAGCGAATTATCAAGAATTTTTCCGTCGCTTACAACTACGGTTTCAATTTTATTTTCACGTATTTTTATGCCGAAATCCTGCGCGTTCGGTTTTCTGTTCTGAGGTTTTTCAAGAACGCTCACATTTCCGTTAGTCTCTACAATACAGTATTGAACCTCCTCAATAGAAAAAACATTCTGCTGTCTTAGCTGAACACATAAGTCCTCTGTTGTAAGCCTCAGTCTTTTCATCTCTTTTTGCAGTATCTGACCGTCGCGTATAACAACAATAGGACTGCCGCATAACAGCTTTCTGAATTTTACGCTTTTCATCATAAATACGCTTGCCGCTATTTCAAGAGATACCAGTATAAGTACGGGAATTATTCCGCTTAACAGAGGCTGTGATGTATTTTGCATTGGAATTGCGGCAATATCAGATATTACAAGTGTAATAACAAGCTCGCTTGGCTGCATATCGCTTATCTGTCTTTTTCCCATCAGTCTAACTGCAAGGATTATAAATGCATAAAGCAAAACAGTACGAATTATAGAAATTAACATTTTATCACCAATTTTAATATTTGCATAAATTGTGTGCATATTCTGCGGAATAATTAAAACTGACGTGTAAATGCTAATTATTGGTGATATGATGTATAATTCTTTATCAGAAAATATAAAAACTTTAAAAAAGCTGTTTGCAAATTCTGCTGATTTAACCGTAAGAGAAATGCTATTAAACGGAACAAGCACTGTAAATGCGGCGATAATTACAATCGAGGGAATGTGCAGCAAAGAAGTAATTGCACTGTCGGTAATTAATCCGCTTTTATCGTTTGATTTCGGAGTTCAAACTTCTGATGAGATAATTGATGAAATAAAACGTTCTGTTCTGACATCAAGCGAGATAGTGGAATTTGAAACGCTGAAAGAGGCAGTAACTTTTTCTACTTCTGGTTTTGCGGTACTTGCGGTTGACGGAACAGACAGAATGCTCGCAATAGGCGTTCAGGGATTTTCTTTCAGAGGAGTAAGCGAACCTGAGAGCGAAGTGGTTCAGAGGGGCTCAAGAGAAGGCTTTACCGAGCCGCTCAGAATTAATATGACGCTTATACGCCGCCGAATAAAAAGTCCTGACCTTGTGTTTGAAACCGTAACAGTAGGTTCAAACTCAAATACTCAGCTGATGCTTTGCTATCTTCAGAAGAGTGTTTCGCCCGAATTGCTCAATAAAATAAGAAAACGGCTTGACGAATGTAACCTCAATACGGTGCTTGCGTCGGGATATTTGTCGGAATATCTTGAAGACAGCAATGCCAAATCAATTTTTTCGGGAGTCGGAATATCAGAAAGACCCGATACCGTCTGCGGAAAGCTGACAGAGGGGAGAGTAGCAATACTTGTTGACGGAACACCTGCCGTAATAATAGTTCCGCATTTATTTGTTGAGGAATTTCAAAGCGTAGATGACTACTCAAACCGTCCGTATTATGCGACTTTTATCAGAATACTGAAATATCTCTCATTTTTTATAGCGGTATTCCTGCCCGGCATATATACTGCATTTGCACAGTTTCATCCCGAATATTTTCCAACAGGGCTTTTAATTAAAACCTCCGAATCAATAGCACAAACACCGCTGCCTGTATTGCTTGAAGTTATTTTGATAACCTTTGTTTACGAGATAATGAGAGAGGCGGGTCTAAGAATTCCAAAGCCGCTCGGACACGCAGTCAGCATAGTCGGCGCTCTTGTAATAGGAGAAAGCGCCGTAAGCGCGGGAATAATCAGTTCGTCAACACTTATGGTTGTGGCAACTGCGGCAATATGCAGTTATGTTACATCTGCGCTTTATCCGCCGATAATGATACTAAGATTCATATTTGTAATAATAGGCGGGATTTTCGGTCTATGGGGAATTGTGCTGACAACCTGTATTGTTCTCATAAATATGTGCTCAAAAACATCTATCGGTGTTCCGTATATGTCGTCGCTTGCGCCTTTCTCACTCAGAAGTATGCGCGATGTTTTCATCAGAGCCGACTGGAAAAGCCTTGCTAAACGTACTATTAAGGTGCAAAAATTCCCCGAAACGGAGGATGTATAATGCAGACAAAAATAAAATTTCCGTCAAAAAGACTGATGCTGTCGCTTTTTATATGCAGCGGCTTAGTAATTCTTCTGCTGAATTTTAATGAATCTTCAAATTTATCGTTTACTTTCAATGCTCTCTGTATTCTATCGGGACTGGCAATAACATTTCTGTTTTTTGTGCCGTCGGCAATTATAAAAAAGCGCACAAATCTTGATTTCATGTCATTTGCACATCTGAAAACACCCTCAGCCATAGTTTTTATATCTGCATTTTATGCCATATATTTTGTATGGACAGCTGAATATTTCCTGCTCGGCTATACCGATATGTTTATAAAAAAGCTCAATACAGAAGCTAATATTTATGTTGTAGCGTTAATTTTGCTGGCAGTTTGCTCTTATGCGGCTCATAAGGGCGTAAATGCAATAACAAGGTGCGGAATATTTATATTTGCATTTTCGCTTATAGCTTTTATATTGATATTTTCGGGTAATATTGCAAATCTTGATTTTAAGCACTATGGATTTGAGTTTTCGGGAAATTACAATAATTTTATAGAAAACACTTCATATTTTATGACAACGTCATTCATAGCTGTGATTTTCGCGTGTGTTTCAGTATATATAAAAGATTTCAAGGCAAGACACACAGCATTCACGCTCGGATTTATTGCTCTTCTTTTCATAATCACGATGTTTTTTGCGTGGTTTGCTCTCGGCTCATACGGCAACAGCCAGGAATATAGATTTTTTACTCTTTCCAAATCATCCCATCTCGGTGTAGTAAGCGGAATAGACTGCTTCTATCTTTCCGTTTCAACGCTGTCAGTATTTTTAATATTATCTATTATTCTGTGCTGTATAAGTAAATCAACAGGTAAAAGCGGTTCTTTGAATATTATATTGCTTTTCTCGCTTATTATCTTTATACTATATATCTGCTCAAATCAATTTAATTTTGTTAAAGAAATTCTGACCAATCATTACTATTTCAATGCCTTTACTTTCGCTGCGGCTGTGATTGTTCCTACAGTTTATCTTTTTATATTCGGGAGGAAATCGTATGTTTAAAAAACTGTTTTGTGCAGTGCTTTGTTTATCAATGATATTTATTTGCGGTTGCTCAAATTCTAAGCAGATTGATAAAGCATCCCTTGCAGAAACAGTAACTGTCAGTGAAGTTAACGGTAAGCTGACGTACACATTTTATTTACTTTCTGGCGAGGATAAACCTCAGGGTGTATCAGTTATCGCCAATTCATTCCGAGAGGCATGCACTCTGGCAAAAGAAATATATATTCCGGATTTGAGGCTTGAGAAGTTTGAACTTCTTGTCGTAAATGAAAAAATATACAGCCGCGTTCTTAAAAATGATTTAAAATATATGTCAGAGAAATCATTTTTTTCCCCGCTTTCATATGTAACATTGTGCGATGAAAATACAATAAAAATAATTGAAGAGGATAAGAAAGCGCCTGAACAGATAGAAGAATATATATTACTGTTAAAGAATAAAAATGATGACGTGAATATTAATTCTTTATCAGTATATAACAGTTTTGCTGAAAATAAAGGTGATGAAATCTGCATTTCATACATTAATTTTGATAACGAGTTAAAAGTATCTTACCTTAAAATAAATTTATAAAAATGATAGAATAATAAAAATAATGAAAAATAATTCAAAAAATTTTAAAAATATTTCATAAAAGGACTTTATCACAACCTTGTTATGGTGTATAATAGAATTGATTTATAATATCCAAAAACAAAATTTACAAAGGCGGTGAGCATATGCCTGTCGAATTTTCGGTACCTTTGTCAAACATAGTTGACGATTTACACTTAAACAAGGTCTATATAGCAGAAAATTATGAAGATATAAAAATCACAACTGTAGAAATTAACAGACCGGGACTTGAACTTACAGGTTACTATGAATTTTTTGATAACAAGAGAATACAGGTGCTCGGAAATACCGAATTTTCATATCTCGGACGTTTCGGAACAGAGGCGCAGCGAATGGTTATTGACTCCATTTTCAGTTTCGGACCTCCTGCGGTTATAATATGCCGCGATATTGAACCATCAAATGCTATTATGGAAAGTGCCAAGCTTCACAAGGTTTCTATTTTCAGCACAAGTGACAATACCTCAGACCTCACGGCTTTGCTTGTACATTACCTTAACCGTGAGCTTGCCCCAAGAATAACCCGGCACGGAGTTCTTGTTGAGGTTTACGGCGAAGGCTGTCTGCTTATCGGCGACAGCGGCGTAGGTAAAAGTGAAACGGCTATGGAACTCATTAAGCGCGGACACAGACTTGTGGCCGATGATGCAGTAGAGATCCGCAGAACATCAGCTACAACTCTTATTGGCCAGTCGCCTGAGAATATCCGACATTTTATTGAGCTTCGCGGCATAGGTATAATAAATGCGAGACAGCTTTTCGGTATGGGTGCGGTAAAAACTCAGGAAAAGATTGATATGGTCATCAGTCTTGAACTATGGAACAACGCTAAAGTATATGACCGAATGGGTCTTGATAATGAATATATGGATATTCTCGGCGTTGAGGTACCTACACTGACAATTCCTGTAAAGCCGGGACGTAACCTTGCTGTAATTATTGAGGTTGCAGCAATGAACAACAGACAGAAGAAAATGGGATATAATGCCGCGCAGGATTTGCTCAAAAGTCTGGGGATGGATATAGACGAAATAGCATCTTCACCGAAAGTTGTTATTGATAAATGGGAATAAAGGAGAATTATATGAAGCTGGTTGCAGACCTTCATACTCATACAATAGCTTCAACGCACGCATATGCAACTGTTACGGAAATGACCGAGGAAGCAGGCAAGCTTGGTCTTTTTGCACTTGCAATAACAGACCATGCCCGAACAATGCCCGGTGCGCCCGGTCCGTTTTATTTTGAATCGCTTTCGATTTTGCCTGAATATTTCAAAGGAGTTCGCCTGCTTGCGGGAATTGAAGCGAATATTTGTGACTATGACGGAAACCTTGACGTAGAGCAGAGATTGCAGAACTCTCTTGACTGGATAGTTGCTTCAATGCATATGCCGACGCTTAAAGGAAAACCAAGCGTTGAAAAATGTACAAACGCATATTTAAAGCTTGCCGAAAATCCTAATGTGAATGTAATCGGGCACAGCGGTTCGGAATATTTTAAATATGATTACGATACAGTAATTCCTAAGTTTGCCAAAGAGGGAAAGCTTATTGAAATTAACGATTCGGCATTCAGATATCAAAAGGACTGCCTTGAAAACTGTGTTAATATTGCAAAGCTGTGCAAAAAGTACGGAGCAAGAATATGTGTAGATACCGATTCTCATTTTACACACACTCTCGGCAGAGCATATAAAACACTTGAAATTCTAAGGGATATTGATTTTCCAGAAAAACTCATTGTCAATACAAACGTGGATAATCTAAAATCATATTTTGACGAAAAGAATATATCGTATTAAAAACTTCGGGGGTAAATTTTATGGATAGAACAGACATCATCTATAATCTTGCGAAGATTCTCGGTTGTGATGCAAGAAAAGATGAGCCTATGAGCAAGCACACAACATTTAAAATCGGAGGAAATGCCGATTCATACATAAAAGTAAACACTCTCAGTAAACTCAGTGCAATATTAAAGGAATGCAAAGACTCTGAGGTTGATTATATGCTGTTAGGAAACGGCAGCAACGTTCTTGTAAGCGATGAGGGAATAAGAGGAGTGGTGCTCCGTCTTGACGGAGAATTTAGAAGGATCACTCTTATTGACGATACAACAATTTTTTGCGGCGCAGGAGCTTCATTGGCGTATCTATGCAAATTTGCGCTTAAATGCGGACTTACAGGACTTGAATTTGCATGGGGAATACCGGGTACGGTAGGCGGAGCCGTATTTATGAATGCAGGAGCTTATGACGGAGAAATGAAGAATGTAGTTTACAGTGTTGCACATATGACACCCGACGGTAAAATCGGACGAATCGAAAAGGATGATTTGCAGTTCGGCTACAGAACAAGCGTTTACCGCAAAAACGGAATGATTATTACAGGCGTAACTCTCAAGCTGAAAAAGGGAAATACGGAAGAAATCAGAAATAAAATGGATGATTATCTTGAACGCCGCAACAGCAAACAGCCGCTTGAATATCCCAGCGCAGGCAGTGTATTCAAGCGTCCCGAAGGCAATTATGCAGGCGCTCTTATTGAACAATGCGGTTTAAAGGGACGTTTGCACGGAGGCGCGCAGGTGTCTGAAAAACACGCGGGATTTATTATCAACAAATCCAATGCTACCGCAAAGGATATAAGAGAATTAATAGGGGAGATTAAAAATACTGTTTTGGATAAAACAGGATATAATCTTGAATGTGAATTAATAATTCTGTAGCAATAAATAGGGGGATAATATGGAATTTTTAATCATAACAGGTATGTCCGGCGCAGGAAAAACAAGCGCGCTCCATGTTCTTGAGGATATAGGATACTACTGTGTAGACAACCTGCCGTTGAGTATGCTTTCAGCATTATATACATTATGCTCAAATTCTGAGGATAATATGATGAAGCGAGTTGCTGTTGTTGTAGATGTCAGAGGCAGCAAAAGGCTTGAAACAATGTATTCCGAATTTGAAAAATTAAAAAACAGCCACAATGACGTCAGCATACTGTTTTTGGACGCAAAGATTGACTGCCTTGTTGTCAGATATAAGGAAACCCGCCGCAGACATCCGCTTGCGGAGCGTCTTAAAGACGGTTCTGTCGGTGAGGCGGTAGAATTTGAGAAAGCGTTATTTATTCCTATAAAGAAAATTGCAGATTATAAAATCGACACTACATATATGTCAAATAAACAGCTCAGGGAACGGGTAATGTCTGTATTTATGGAGGATACTTCCCAAAGCCTTACTCTGACTTTTATGTCGTTCGGCTTCAAATACGGAATACCTCTTGAAGCAGACATAATTATTGATGTCCGATGTCTGCCGAATCCTTTTTACATTCCTGAGCTAAAGCCGCTCACGGGATATGATAAAGAAGTCAGAGATTACGTTTTGAAAAATGAAGATACTAAGGAATTTATTAAACGAACATTGAATTTGCTTGATTTTTCAGTACCTCTTTACCTTAAAGAGGGAAAAAGCGAGCTCATTGTTGGAATAGGCTGTACCGGAGGCAAGCACAGAAGCGTAACAATAGCAATGCAGCTTGATGAATACTTTTTGAAAAAGGGATATAAGTGTGTAATTCAGCACAGGGATGTAAGCAAATAAGGGGGACATAAGTGTCTTTTTCTTCTGAAATAAAAAAAGAGCTCTGTTCAGCCGAGATTTTTGACAGAGATACGCTTAAAGCAGAGCTTTACGGAATGTTGTTGTTCGGAAAATCGTTTTCCGAATATAAAATTTCTTTTAAAACCGAAAACACATATGCGTGCAAGCGGATAACCTTTCTGCTTCAAAACCTGTATATGCCGATTATTGAAAAGCAGACTGCGCTTCGCACTAAGTCAAACGACAGCCATTTGTATAAGATTACCATAGTTGATTCTAATGACTGTAAACGGATTTTTGAAGATTTCGGCCATTCGAAATCTCAGATAACTCTCAGAGTAAACCGCGCAAATGTTGGCAGTGACGAGCTTTCTTCAGCTTTTATCAGAGGTGTTTTTCTCGGCTGCGGTTCTGTATCCGACCCAATGAAGGGCTATCACGCTGAATTTTGTGTTCCGTACAAAAATCTTTCTTTAGACTTATGCAAGCTTTTATCAGAGGTAACCGAATGTGATTTTACTCCCAAAACAATTGTGAGAAACGGAAGCTATGTCGTGTATTTCAAGGGCAGCGAGCAGATTTGTGATTTGCTGACATATATCGGAGCGCCGATAAGCGCAATGGAAATAATGGGAACAAAAGCCGTCAAACAGGTCAGAAACAATGTAAACAGACGCATAAACGGCGAGGTCGCCAATATCGGGAAAATAGCGTCTGCTTCAGCAAAACAGCTTGAAGCAATTGAATACATAAGAAAAACAAGAGGTCTGGATACTTTGCCTGACGATTTACGTGAAATTGCTTATCTCAGGCTTAAAAATCCCGAAATGTCCCTGCGTGATTTAGGGAAGAATCTATCTCCGCCAATCAGCAGAAGCGGAGCAAACCACCGAATACAGCGGTTGCTTGAATACGCACAAAATACGGAGGTATAATCATAATGACAAAGAAAATGACATTTGAAGAAGCCAATGCAAAGCTTGAGCAAACGGTTAAAAATATGGAAAACAATAGTCTTACCTTGCAGGAAAGTGTTGAACAGTATTCACAGGCGTGTGAGCTTTTGGCTTACTGTATGAACGAGCTTGAAACCTGCAAAGGACAGATTGAAGATATTAATGAGAGGATTCAGAAGTTAAAAAACGGAGAGGATGAATTAGTTGAAAGCTGATTATTTAAGCATCACCGAACAGGCGTTGTCCGACTTCCTGCCCAATAAAAATTGCAGAGAAAAAATGCTGATTGAATCAATGCAGTACAGCCTTGAAGCAGGCGGAAAACGTGTTCGTCCCAGACTTGTGTATGAGTTCAGCTCTCTTTGCGGAGGTAATACAGAAAGTGCGGTACCGTTTGCCTGCGCCGTAGAGATGATTCACACATATTCTCTCATTCACGATGATTTGCCTTGTATGGATAACGATGATTTACGGCGCGGAAAACCCTCTAACCACAAGGTTTACGGAGAAGATATTGCACTGCTTGCAGGTGACGCTCTGCTGACCCTTGCATTTGAAACCATAACAAGCGACAAGGCAGTTGCGCTTTCCAGTGAAAGCGCGTGCAGAAAGGGAGCAAATACGCTTGCAAAATACGCAGGCGCACTCGGAATGGTAGGCGGACAGGTTATTGACCTAATCAGCGAAAACACCAATGCCCCGATTGAGGTGCTTCGTGAAATGGATTATAAAAAAACCGCCTGCCTGATAAAGGCGGCGTGTGAACTTGGCTGTATTTCTGCCGGAGCAGATGATGACCTTATAAATGCCGCGTCAGAATTCGGAGAGTGCATAGGTATTGCATTTCAGATTAAAGATGATATTCTTGACGTTGTTTCCTCAGATGAGGAGCTTGGTAAACCTGTTGGAAGCGATAAGGAGAACAGCAAGTCAACCTATGTTTCGCTTCTTGGAATTGATAAATGCACAGAGTTTGTAAACGAGCTGACTGAAAAAGCAATAAATTCTTTGTCTGCTTTTGACAGAGATACTACAGAGCTCAAGGATTTTGCAATGCAGCTTGCATACAGAAAAAAATGATAATTTTATAAATTATTATGTTTAGATTTAAACGGGAAATGGTAATTTTATGGGTGAATATAAAATTCTTTCAAAAATCAAATCACCTAATGACGTGAAACGTGTTAATGATAAGGATATTTCTGCGCTTTGTACTGAAATCAGGGAAAAACTTGTCGAAACAGTGTCTGTAAACGGCGGTCATCTTTCGCCTAATCTCGGTGTTGTCGAGCTTACGGTTGCGCTTCACCGCAGTTTTAATTTTCCAAAGGACAGCATTGTGTGGGACGTTGGACATCAAAGCTACACGCACAAGCTGCTTACGGGAAGATTTGATGCTTTTGATACGCTCAGACTGAAAGACGGAATTTCAGGCTTCCCTAAGAGGTCAGAAAGCAAATATGACGATTTTAATACAGGACACAGCAGCACATCTATATCAGCCGCTTACGGAATAGCCAATGCAAAAGTGCTCAGCGGCGACCAAAGCTATACCATAGCTGTAATAGGCGACGGTTCTTTTACGGGCGGACTTGCCTTTGAGGCAATGAACAACGCAGGCAGATTCAACAAAAATTTTATTGTTGTGCTCAATGACAACAAGATGTCAATCTCAAAGAATGTCGGTGCATTTCCGCGTTATCTCACTACAGTACGTATTCAGCCGTGGTATATTCGTGTAAAACGCGTTACCGAAAAGGTAATATCAAAAATTCCCTTAATCGGCAAACCAATTAAGAGTTTTTTACAGCACGGAAAATCAAGGCTTAAAAATATGATATATAAAAATACTCTATTTGACTGCTTCGGCTTTACTTATCTCGGACCAATTGACGGACATAATGTTGAGGAACTCGAAAATGCGTTTGCAGCGGCAAAAAAAGTAAATTCACCTGTTATTGTTCACGTAGTCACCAAAAAGGGAAAGGGTTATCAGCCTGCCGAAGAAAAGCCGGGAGAGTTTCACGGAATAGGAAAATTTGACATCGATTCAGGCGAGCCTATTTCAAGTCATACGGGATTTTCAGCGGCTTTCGGTGAAACATTATGCGAGTTTGCCGAAAAAGATAAAAAAATATGTGCAATCACAGCCGCTATGGCTGACGGAACAGGTCTTAACAGATTTGCAAAGCTGTATAAGGAAAGATTTTTTGATGTCGGAATTGCAGAAGAACATGCAGTTACTTTCGGGTGCGGACTTGCGTTAAAGGGAATGCGTCCGGTGTTTGCAGTGTATTCCACGTTCTTACAGCGTTCATACGACCAGCTTATACACGATGCGGCTCTCGGCAGGCTTCATCTTGTGCTTGCCGTTGACCGTGCAGGAATTGTCGGAAGCGACGGTGAAACTCATCAGGGTGTATTTGATGTATCAATGCTGAATTCAATTCCTAACACAACAATATATTCGCCGTCATATTTTGAGGGATTAAAAAAATCCCTTGCAACAGCCGTATATATCTGCGACAGTCTTGCGGTAGTGCGTTATCCTCGCGGAGGGGAACTGTACAAGCCCGACGATTTCGGCGAAGAAAGCATAGATTATAACATTTACGGCAATAAGAATTGTAAAAATCTTATAATAACCTACGGCAGACTGTTTTCATACGCCTGCAAAGCCGTGGAAATGTTAGCAGAAAAGGGTATTGAGGTCTGCATTCTAAAATTATGCAGAATTAAGCCGATTGATAGTGAAGCGGTAAATTTTGCGGCAAATTTTCAAAACGTATGGTTTTTTGAAGAAGGCATAAAAAACGGCTCAATTGCCCGAAATTTTTCCGATTTGCTTGTTGTTACCAATTTTAGGGGAAATTATCACATCAAGGCGATTAATGATAAATTTGTAAAGCAGATGTCAGTTTCCGAGGCGCTTGAAATGCTAAAGCTTGACAGCCAGGGAATGACGGATGTAATTACAAAAGATTTAAAGGATAGTAAATAACATATTATGAAAAAGCGACTTGATATACTTGTTTATGAAAAGGGATTTACAGACAGCCGTGAAAAGGCAAAAGCCATAATTATGGCGGGACAGGTTTATGTCGATAACCAAAAGGCCGACAAATGCGGAACTTCTTATGATGAAGATGTAAAGATTGAGGTCAGAGGAAGCGTGCAGAAATATGTAAGCAGGGGCGGATTGAAGCTTGAAAAGGCGATAAATAACTTTAATTTTGATTTAAAAGACAAAATTACAATGGATATAGGAGCTTCAACAGGCGGCTTTACGGACTGTATGCTTCAAAACGGCGCAAAGAAGGTCTATTCAATTGATGTCGGATACGGACAGCTCGCGTGGAAGCTTCGCAATGACGAGCGTGTTGTTAATCTTGAACGCACCAATATGCGTAAGGTCACACGAGAACAGGTGCCTGATGAAATTGACTTTTTCTCGGTTGATGTGTCATTTATTTCTCTCAAGCTGATTTTGCCGGTTGCACGCCAGCTTATGGCAGAAAACGCACAGGCAGTGTGTCTTATAAAGCCTCAGTTTGAGGCAGGACGAGAAAAAGTGGGTAAAAAGGGAGTAGTGCGTGACCCTGCGGTACACGCGGAGGTTGTACAAAATATCTTTAACTTTTGCCTTGAAAACGGATTTGATGTACTTAATCTTGATTTTTCACCGATAAAAGGGCCTGAAGGCAACATAGAATATCTGATTCATATTCAGAAAAGCGACAATCCAAAATCATACACAGAAATCACACCTAAACAGTTGGTGGAAAATTCACACAGCATACTCGACAAATAAGGTGATATAAATGAAAACAGCCGTAGTAGTAAACCTTTCAAAAGAAAAAGCAATATCCTGTGCAGGAGAAATCTCTCTGCTGATGCTTTCAAATAATGCAGAAGTTTGTATGCTTACGGAATGTATGCCGTTTTTTAAGGGATATAAAATCTCGTTTGTCGATACGATAGAAGAACTTTTCAAAGAATGTGACGCAGCCGTAACAGTCGGCGGCGACGGAACAATAATTCATGCGGCAAAATACGCCGCCAAAAGCAATAAACCACTTGTAGGCGTTAATGTAGGCAGATTAGGCTTTGCAGCGGATATTGAACCCGATGAAATAAATGAGCTGACCCGTATTATCAAAGGCGATTATTCAATTGACAAAAGAATTATGCTTGATGTTGAGGTAATCAAAAAAGGAAACTCAGCGCACTATTTTGCCGTTAATGATGCAGTTATAGCAAGGGGACAGCTCTCAAAAATCATAGATTTGCAGTTATCCCTCGACGGCGAGGAAATTTCAAAATACCGTGCGGACGGTCTGCTGTTTTCAACTCCGACAGGCTCAACAGCCTATTCGCTTTCAGCAGGCGGACCTATACTTGCTCCGCAGATGGAATGTATTCTTATGACTCCTGTATGCCCTCATTCTCTGTTTTCGCGCTCGGTGCTTTTCAGCGGAACTTCAGAGCTTTCGGTTTCGGTAAAAATTCCCTCCGAGTGCTGCTGCGTACTTACAATTGACGGAGAAAAAAATGTCGATATTCTTGCAGAGGATAAGGTAATAATAAGAAAATCTGAGCTTGCTTTGAAGCTTATTTCACTGCGCAAGCGTAATTTCTACAAAAGACTGAACGAAAAACTGAAAGAGAGGGAAATATGATGAAATCGAGACGACATGCCAAAATTCTTGATATAATCGGCGAATATCCTATTGAAACACAGGATGAACTGCTCAACCGTCTGAAAGCTGAGGGTTTTAAGGTAACTCAGGCAACTATTTCCCGCGACATAAAGGATTTGCGCCTTGTAAAAACGCTTGGAAGCGACGGAAAATACCGTTATGTTTCCGCCTCAAAAAATTCAACGGACATACGTACAAATTTTTCTTCTCTATTCAGAAAAAAAATTTGAACGTATGTC
>CANQMH010000013.1 GCA_947624865.1 uncultured Clostridia bacterium
GCCCGAATGTATAGTGCTTGACGAACCGACCGCCATGCTTGACCCAAACGGGCGTGACGAAGTGCTGTCAACTCTTTTAAAGCTCAATAAAGATAAAAACATTACGGTAGTGTTAATTACTCATTATATGGACGAAGCGGTGCTTGCCGACAGAGTTGTAGTAATGGACGACGGAAAAATACTTACTCACGGAACTCCCGACGAGGTGTTTTCTCAGGTTGAGCTTCTGAAAAAACACAGACTTGACGTTCCGCAGGCAACAGAGCTTGCATACAGGCTGAAAGGCTGCGGATTAAAAATAGATAAAATGCCTTTGAATACAACTGATTGTGTGAAATTGCTTGAGGAGGTGCTGAAATGAGCAGTATCCTTGAGCTTAAAAATCTCGGCTTTGTTTACGGACAAGGCACACCGTTTGAAAAGCGTGCGGTTGACGATGTAAGTCTTTGCATTGAGAAAGGTGAATTTATAGGAGTTATCGGACATACGGGTTCGGGTAAATCAACCCTTGTCCAGATGCTTAACGGACTTATAAAGCCGACAACGGGGCAGGTGTTTCTTGACGGAGAGGATATCTGGAAAAATCCTAAGGAAATACGAAAAATCCGTTTTAAGGTTGGTATGGTTTTTCAATATCCCGAATATCAGCTTTTTGAAGAAACGGTTTATAAAGATATAGCTTTTGGACCCGCAAATATGGGGAAGTCAGGCAGCGAACTCGATTTTGCAGTTAAAAAGGCAGCAGAATTTACGGGTCTGAAAAAAGAGCTCTTGCAGAAATCACCGTTTGATTTGTCGGGCGGTGAAAAACGAAGAGCCGCAATTGCAGGTGTAATTGCTATGGATCCAGACGTGCTTGTACTTGACGAGCCTACGGCAGGACTTGACCCTATGGGCAGAGATGTTCTGCTCAGTCAGATTGTGCAGTACCACAAAGAGAGAAGAAATACGGTTTTGCTGGTTTCTCACAGTATGGAGGATATCGCCCGTGTAGCTGACAAAATTATTGTGATGAACAATTCTCATTGTGTGATGTTTGACAAGACCAAAGAGGTGTTTTCGCACGGACGAGAGCTTGAAAAAATCGGCCTGAGAGTTCCTCAGATTACAAAAATTATGATTGAACTCAAAGAAAAGGGCTATGATGTGTCTGACGGTGTTCTCACTGTAAATGATGCATTTGAGCAGATTTCCGAACTCCTGAAAAAGGAGGGAAAGATATGGTAAGAGATGTTGCATTCGGACAGTATTTCCCGGGCAACAGCCTGATACACAGGCTTGACCCCCGTGCAAAAATTATTATGCTTGTTGCATTTCTCGTAATTATTTTCTGCACGTTCAATTATTTTTCACTTTTACTTGTTACACTGTTTACGGTTTTCTATCTTGCGTTCAGCGGAATATCGCCGAAATTTTACTTTAAGAGCTTAAAGGTAATTTTTGTAATAGTAATAATAACTTCGGTGCTGAATCTGTTTTACGGAACAGGAGAACCTCTGTGGCAGTGGGGAATATTCAAATTAACGGTAAACGGAATAAACAGGGCGGTTTTTGTAACCGTAAGAATTATCTGTCTTATTCTTTCAAGTTCCTGCCTTACGTTTACGACCTCGCCGACAGACCTGACCGACGCTATAGAACGTCTTATGAAGCCTCTTAATAAAATTCATTTTCCTGTACACGAAATAGCTATGATGATGTCGCTTGCACTAAGATTTGTTCCCACGCTTCTTGAGGAAACCGATAAAATTATGCAGGCGCAAAAGGCAAGAGGCGCCGATATGGAATCGGGAAATATTTTAAAAAGAGTAAAATCACTTATTCCGATACTCATTCCGCTTTTTGTTTCGGCATTCAGACGTGCCTATGAAATAGCGACGGCAATGGAATGTCGTTGTTACAGAGGCGGCAGCGGAAGAACAAGAATGAAAGTGCTTCATATGTCAAAGTGTGATATATTTTCTTTTACAGCACTCGGAATAATGATTTGCGGAGTGGTTTTATGCAACATATTCATTCCGGCAGTAATTTAAGAAATCTGCTGGTTACAATTTCATATGACGGCAAAAATTTTCACGGATGGCAAATTCAGCAAAATGCGCTGACTGTTCAGGAGGTTTTTCAAAAATGTCTTGAAAAGATTATCGGTGAAGATTTTGACGTCAAAGGATGCAGCAGAACTGACAGCGGAGTACACGCAAATATGTACTGTATCAGCGTAAAAACCACGCATCCCATTGAACCTTTAAGGCTCAAAGCTGCGCTTAACCGCTGGCTTCCAAAGACTGTTGCAGTTCTTGACTGCACAGAAGTAGGAATTGACTTTCATGCAAGATACAGTTGTATCAGTAAAGAATATATATACAAAATCTGGAACAGTGAAGTAAGAAATCCGTTTCTTGACGGTTATGCGCTTCATTACAGATACAAGATTGATGAAAAAATGCTTGACTGTGCCGCTCAGGCATATGTGGGAAAGCATGATTTTACTTCTTTTTGTACCATTGACAGCCGCGAAAAGGGTGATATGACGCGAAATGTAAAATATTTTTCGGTTACCCGCGACGGTAATCTTGTCACAATAAAAGTTGAGGCAGACGGATTTCTGTATAATATGGTGCGAATAATGGTAGGCACACTGCTTCGTGTTCAGCAGGGAAAAATTCCTGCCGACGGGATAAGTGACATAATAGAAAAAAAGAACAGAAAGTTTGCAGGACCTACTGCTCAGGCTTGCGGACTTTATCTTAACAGAGTAAATTACAATAAAGGTTCACAAAAGGGGTGAACAGTATGTTAAATAAGTTTAAAAACGGTCGATACGCGGAACGCAAAAAGAAGCAAGATCGTGACGTAATGAGCTATGAGGATATGCCTCTTGATGATTACGAGCAGGAGAAAACCGACATATCTCCCGAGGCAGTCAAAAAAATAATTATCGGCGTTTGCATTGCGCTTGCAACCGGACTTATAGTTTTTGCTTTTGCAAACCGTGATAAGCTTACTTGGGAGAACATTTCAACGTGGTGGACATATGATGTTCTCGGAAATGCGGGAAACGGCTATCCCGTAAATCTTGTGGGTTCGGAAGTAACATCCGGCAACTTTACTGTTAATCAGGGACACGTTGCCTATGCGTCGGATACCTCTTTTGTTACCCTCAACTCAACGGGAAGTGAAGTATCCAATCTTCAGCTCCGCTACTCAAAGCCTGTGATGAAATCGGCAGACAACAGATTTCTGACTTACGGACTCGGGGACACTGAATATCAGATTCATGATTTTGACAGCAAACTCTATTCGGGAAATGCGGACGAAAGAATATATACAGGCGACATAGCTTCAAACGGCGTTTACTGTCTTGTTACTGAAGGAAACGGTTACTTAACTGTGCTTTTTGCATACGATAAAAATAATAACAGGATATATAAATATTCTTTTTCTGAATATTACATAACTTCGGTCGCAATTAACAATGATGGCACAGGCTGTGTTGCCTGTGGAATAACAAGCGATAACGGCGGAATAAAAACAGGTGTTTATGTTCTTGATTTTAAAAAGGAAGACCCTGTTTCAGTATATGAGATAGCAGATGACTCGGTAATTGACTGCAAATATCTCAGTGACAGCAGAGCAGCTTTAATAGGACAAGCTGCATCTTATATTGTGAAAATCGGGGATAAAAATTATACTGTTAACAGTTATGATGACAGAACTCTTGCCAATTACTGTTTCAATCCCGATACAAGCTCTTATGCGGTGGCGCTCTCCAGAAACGGCGACGGAAGAAGCTGCGCCGTGTTAGAATATACTGACGGCGGTGAAAAACTGTGTTCTGTAGATACCGAATATTCGGCAGAATCGCTTTCTATGTACAAAGGCATTATGGCTGTTCTTGACGGGAACACCGCATATGTGTATAATACAGACGGTGATTTGCTCTATTCCTGTAACACCGGTACAGGTTCCAAGAAAATAGTTCTTACGTCTGACAGTACCGCATATGTGCTTAGCGTAAATCAGGTTAGATTTTTTGATTTAAAGAATCCCCTTTCAACCGCCGATACTGTTCGAGAAACTTCTGGGGAGTAAAGTATGATAGCAGACTTAGTAATTATTACTTTAATAGTCCTTTTTATAATTATCGGAATAAAACGCGGAATAGCAAAAACACTGCTGAATCTTGCAGGACTGGTGTTAACTGTTATTTCGGCGAATTATTTATCATCATTTTTGGCACAATTTATTTATGATACATTTATAAAACAGTCGGTAATAACAAATCTTGAGCAAATTATAAGTGAAAACGGTGCTCAATATGCAATACAAAATTGTTTTGATGCTGTCCCCGGCTGGATATCTGGATTGCTCTCTGCTATTCTTTCATTGTTCGGAACAGATTTGAACGGCTTTGAAAAACATATGAATATCTCATACAATACGTCCTTGTCTGTTGCACAATCTGTTGAAAACTCTGTTTCTGCGGTTGTAGTTGAGGTTTTCGGAATTTTGCTTGCAATAATTTTATTTATAGTAATTTTCATTTTAGTAAAAAAACTAATCAAGCTTGCACTCAAGGCGTTTAAAATTCCCGTAGTTAAGCAGATTAATATGTTTTTGGGCGGTGTACTTGGTGCTGTTGAAGGTATGATTTTTGTTTGGATTGCCGTAAATATTTTTTTCGCTGTAATGGCATTTACAAATCCGACAGTGATTGAAAGCGATTATGTTACGGGAAATTTGTTTAGATTTTTTTGTATTGTAATTTAATACTAATCACATTGTTATATTAAACAGAGATTAGTATAAGATTATGGGGTGATGAAATGGAAAATAAGGAAGTTTGGAGCTTTAAGGTAAATGATTTGTTCACTGTTCCGAATATTATTACTTATATCAGATTTATTCTGATAGTTCCTTTTGCTTGGTTTTTTCTTTTAGAGGAATACATTCCGGCGGCGATTTGCATAGGACTTTCCGGCTTGACCGATTGTTTTGACGGATTTGCTGCCAGAAAACTTAATCAGGTAACTTCGCTTGGTAAAATACTCGACCCGATTGCCGACAAAGTTACATTGCTTGTCGTAGTTGTGTGTATGGTAATTTATGTTCCTGCGGTACTTCCCGTGCTTGTTACTCTGTTACTCAAAGATGTTCTTATGCTACTCGGAGGAACCGATTTAATAAAAAAGGGACTTACGCCTCCTGCGGCAAAATGGTACGGAAAGGTAGGTACAGTGGTGTTTTATTTTTCTGTTTGTATAATAGTATTTTTAAAAGCGGTGTTCAGTTATGAGAATTTTGCACTTGATTTTACTTTGCTTTCATTAACTGCGCTGACAATGCTATTTGCTCTTTATCAGTACGGAAAAATTTATTTTATGATGATTAAGGAATATAATTTGAAAGAAAAAGAAAATAAAACGCATAAAACATTATGAAAACTGACAATTTACCATTGAATTTTAACCGATCAGCATATATAATTATAAATTATAATCCGGGGCGTATCTAAAGTGCAGCGTCAACAAGCCCTGTAATGCAGTGATTATTAATTCTATTTTTATTATTATAAGGAGAATGATATGCTTTGTAGCAGATGCGGAAAACGACAGGCAGTCGTTTTCGTTTCAAATAATACTTCAAAAGATGCTCCCACAACGGGGTATTGCCTTACTTGTGCAAAGGAGCTTGGTATAAAACCCGTTGAGGATCTTATAAGCAAAATGGGTATTTCGGATGAGGACCTTGAAAATGTACAGGACCAGATGAATACCCTTATGAAGAATATGGGTGAAAATGGCGATATTTCTCAGCTTATGGAGCAGTTAGGAGCCGAGAACCTTGCCGAGCAAATGGATGAATTCGGCTCTGACGGTGAGGGCAGCGAGGATGATGACTTTTCACATGGCGCGCCTGCATTTCCTGCCTTTTTCAATAATATTTTCGGCGGCGGACAGAATAACGCCCAAACAGCGAATAATTCAAATTCACATAAAAATAAAAAAGAGAAGAAGGACAAAAACAGAAAGCACATAAATCTTTACTGCGAAGATCTTACTCGAAAAGCACGCGAGGGTAACATTGACAGAATTATCGGACGTGATTTGGAGATTGAGCGTGTTATTCAGATTTTGTCGCGCCGTACAAAGAATAACCCGTGTCTTATTGGCGAACCCGGTGTAGGTAAAACCGCAATTGCAGAGGGACTTGCTCTCAGAATTGCGTCGGGCAATGTTCCTCAGCGCCTTAAAAACAAGGAAATTCAGCTTCTTGACCTTACCGCTCTTGTAGCAGGCACGCAGTTCAGAGGTCAGTTTGAGAGCCGTATAAAAGGCCTTGTATCTGAAATAAAGGAAAACGGAAATATTATATTATTTATTGATGAGGTACATAGCCTTGTCGGCACAGGCGATAACGAAGGAACTATGAATGCGGCAAACATTCTTAAACCTGCTCTTTCAAGAGGTGAAGTTCAGGTCATCGGTGCAACAACCTTTAATGAATACAGAAAGTATATCGAAAAGGATTCTGCGCTTGAAAGAAGATTTCAGCCTGTTAAGGTTGGTGAACCTACAATTGCCCAGACAATAGATGTTATTGCAGGAGTAAAAAGCTATTATGAACAGCACCACAGAGTAGTTGTAGATGACGACGTTGTAAGAAAAACTGTTGTGCTGTCAGAACGCTACATTACGGACAGATTTTTGCCTGATAAGGCAATAGATTTGCTCGATGAGAGCTGTGCGTGCGCCGCTCTGCGAAATAAGAATATGGAACGCCACGACAAGCTGACTGATGAGAGAAAAAATCTTATTATTAAAAAAGACCAACTGACAAGTGAAGAAGAGGTCGATTATAAGGCACTGGCTGAGGTCAATACAAGCCTTGCACGGATTGATTCCGAATTATCCGAGATCGACCCTGAAACCCTAATTTCAAAAGTAACTGAAGAGGATATTGCAAAGGTTATTGAGCTTTGGACGGGAATCCCGGCGTCAAGAATAAGAGAAAACGAGCTTTCAAAGCTTGCTGACCTTGAAAATGAACTCAGCAAGAAAATTATCGGACAGGATGAGGCAGTTAAGGAGCTTTCTTCTGCAATAAAAAGAAGCCGCTGTCAGATTTCACCGCGCCGCCGTCCTGCGTCGTTCATATTCGTTGGCCCTACGGGAGTGGGTAAAACCGAGCTTGTTAAGGTGCTCAGTCAGCAGCTTTTTGATACGCCCGAAACGCTTATCAGACTTGATATGTCCGAATTTATGGAAAAACATTCGGTATCCAAAATTATAGGCTCCCCACCCGGATATGTAGGTTATGATGAAGCAGGACAGGTAACTGAAAAGGTTCGCCGCCGTCCTTATTCGGTATTGTTGTTTGATGAAATTGAAAAAGCACATCCGGATGTTCTGAATATACTTCTGCAAATTCTCGATGAAGGAAAAGTTACCGACGCACACGGCAGAATAGTCAACTTTGAAAATACAGTAATAGTTATGACTTCAAATGCAGGTTCTTCAAACCGTGAAAGTGCATTGGGCTTTGGAAAAACTCAGGAGGACGCTTCAAAGGAAAAAGTAATGAAGGCACTCTCAGAATTTTTGCGGCCTGAGTTTATTGCCCGTGTTGATGAGGTAATTGTCTTTAACACACTTAGTGAGGATGACTTTGTAAAGATTGCAGACCTTATGCTCTCCGAGTATGTTTCAACGCTTGAGGAAAAACACATTAAATTTACTTATGATAATAATGCGTGCGAGTATATTGCAAAGAAATCCTGCGGAGGAAAAAGCGGCGCCCGTGATTTAAGAAACACCATAAGACGCGAGGTGGAGGAGAAAATTGCAGGTGCAATGATAGAAGCCGGCAATGCTTCGCTAAGCGGTATTCATGTTACCTCAGACGGAGAAAAAATTATTTTACAGTCAATTTAATGCTTGACAATGCAGCGGAATGGTGATATAATTTATTCCGTTGCAGATAAGCGGATGTAGTTTAGTGGTAGAACTTCAGCCTTCCAAGCTGATCGTGTGGGTTCGATTCCCATCATCCGCTCCATTCAGTAAAGTTATTTAAGCAGCCGAAAGGCTGTTTAAATAGCTCGGCTGTAATTTAATTATACAATTTAATAAATGATTTAACAAAGAATTCGGGGAGTTTGTCTGATGGAAATTAATTTTTTGGAGGACTAACTATGTCTAAAAAACGGCCCGAATTTCAATCGTATTATCGTAACGAAATTAAAAGGCTTAAGAAATTGAGCCGGTATTACGCTGAACACAATAAAGATAATTCAATGGTGGATTATCAAATTAAAATTTATGAGCAACAGTTGTATGGTCATAAATTTAAGAAGTTTAAGTGTAAAAGTACTGATAATACGTATAATAGGTTAAACATTTACTATCCCTCTTATAAAAGGGGTAAGAAAATAATAAAGTAGTGTTATTGTACCTTTCCCTATTCAACGGAATCTTGTTGTCTAAGCAACAAGCATTCTCCGCCCCATTATCATCCCGACGATAGGGGTAATCCGCAGATATAGTTACAAACAAGAAATTATTATTTTCACACTTAATAATTTCTTGCAGAGTGGATAAAGCTCTTAGCAATCAGGTGCTATCAACAGTGTGTATTGGCTCGCTTTCTAGGTGTAATATGAGGAGTAATGCGAAGCTCTACCTGAGTGGCTGGTTGTATGAGATACATTTATCCTATTAAATTGTATTTGTAAAAGAAATAAGACCTGCACCACGGGCAAAATCGGTACAGGTCTTGACAAAGGGTATAATAAGCGTTTAAAATATAACGCATATCAAGCTTCACAAGTTCTGAGTATCTGAGTTACTCGGGGCGCATGCCTGTTTGTTGTTGGTAGCAACGAACGGGCTGTGGGGCTTATTTAATTTTACGATATTATTATAGAATAATAGTTAAATTTTGTCAATATGTTTTTAAAATTTTATTTTTAATTATTTTATAATATGCTTCGTAACAGAAAATATGATATATAAAAGTACAAGTGTCCCTCCGAGGGACACTTAAAAAAGCATTACTAAGTGAATAAATATCACAATGAAAAAGAGAGATATACTATGTCATTACTTATAGATATCCCTTATTGCGATAAGGATGAAGCTAAATTATTAGGAGCAAAATGGAATCCTGAATTAAAAAAATGGTTTATTAAAAATAAGTCAGATTATCCTAAATTCTCAAAATGGATTGTTAAAGGAGAAGGTTATACCACTATTTTGTGTGATTATTTTTACATTGTATTGGGAGTTAGAAAGTGCTTTAAATGCCATAAGCTAACAAATGTAATGTGTTTTGCTGTTAAAAATTTTTTGTTAATGGGTAAATCTCAGAATGAATTTGACTTTCCATATGAATATTTTCACAATGATGTACATATTTCACCGATAATTAAATCATTGCCGGAGGGGTTTCTTGGATTTTTAAATAACAAATATAAATTTTATTTTGATTTTTCAAAAACAACAGGAGATAGTTATTTTGCAAATCATTGTGACCATTGTGGAATGATTCAGGGAAATTATTATTTATTTGAAGAACCGGATTCTCCGTTCTATGTGGATTCTGTAGAATGTGCATCTGAATTAAATTTATTTAAAATAAAACTTAAATATGACTTAATATGTGATCTTGATTTGTCAATAGGATCAGATGACTATTTAATTGAAAAATACGCAAAATTACATGATACGGATATTGTGATATAAAAAATACAAGTGTCCCTCCAAGGGACACTTGTTTTATAATTTAGATATAAATCCTGCTGCAATAGCAGCTCCAGCAATAACAGCATTACCTGCTGCATTAGACTTTCTATTATTTCTGATTAGATTGTTGATATTTTGTAACGCTTGCATTTGCCGATTAAATTGAAAATTCATACGGCGTTCATATTCAAATAAATTAATTGCTTCTTTAAGATTATCTGCTCTTCTATTTAGTATGTAATTAATAATCATATCACCAGCAAACCAATAAACCTCAGGTAAGTAATTATATTCGGATATTTGTTTCGATATTTGATTTATTTTATTTAAAATATCATTGATGTTGTTGTTTAAAACAATAATGCTTGATTTGGCGCGCTTCACTTTATATTTATGTGATATTGACGTTGAGGCTTTATATATTGTCCAGATTGCCATTCCAATAAATGATAAAGATAATATAAATATAATCATAAATGAAGCCATCCGTGAACCAACATCAGGATTGGTTTTGATATTATAACTATGAAATATTTCTAAAATTACAATCATAATTAAAACTGCTATTCTCCAAGTAAAGCACCAAACAGGGCCGAAGCAAAATATTTTTTTATTTATCAAATTCATATATTCTGTTTTTTGTCGTTGAAGATTAATTAAATGATTTACCCATTGATTTCTTGTTTTACAAAGATATAGTAATTGATTTAAAATAGTTGTATCGGTAATTTCTATCATATTTATATCTCCATTTACTGTTATATGTTCCAGTATATCACATATTTTGACATTGTTCAATGAAATTTGTTAGTTTTATTTACTGAAACAATATTAAATGATTAAAAATAAGTGTCCCTCGGAGGGACACTTGTTTTTTATTTTATAGAAATGTAGCTTATGTAAAAATATTATATAAATCAAAAAATATGTTGATTTTTATTGTTTATGTGATATAATATAATAAAATATGATAAAATATATAATAATATTGGCTATAAAAACAATTTAATACTTATTTTATATGCAGATTAATATTGCTTATTAAAATTTATATAGGAGGTGTTTTATTGTAATGCTAATTCTTACTTAAAATTGGGATTAGTATATATTTTTATAATAATAGGCAGTATTTGATTAAACGATAAAAAATATTTTTTTGAAAATGAGGTGTAATATGAAAAATTATAAAAAATCAATTAAAGTCGTATTTTCAATTTGTTTGGCTCTATGTATCTTGTCAAACTGTATGTTAATTGCTTACTCGAAAACAGAATCAACAAATTCAGAGAATACACAAATTATAGGGGATAAGCTCTATGATATTTTGAACAACAGCGCAGATAATGAAAAAATTCCTGTAAGCATATGGTATAAAGATATTGATCAGGTTAATGTGGATATTATGACAAAAGAAGAAACGGGTTATTCAATTGACTCTCTTTCTGTTAATATGGAGAATGATATTCAAAGTATTGATAATGCCGAGCAATTGAAAGACTATTTAAGTAAAACCGCCAATCAGAGAAAAATAGAGAAAACGAGAACGGATAAGTATATTAACAAGAGAAGAGAGCTGTCAAGAAAACAATATGTAAAAGCAGTTGACAAATTTTTAAATGAAGTATCAATTGCCGATGATGATATAATTTTTAAGAGCCAATATGCTCCAATGGTTATTGCAAATATGTCTGTTAATGACATTAAAAAAATTTCAGAAAATAATCTTGTTCAAAGTATAGACTATCATGAAGAACCTAAGTATGAGGAATGCACTAAAGAAAGTATTGCAAGCAATACCGGATATAATCAACTAGTTTCAGACTTTGGCCTTACAGGAGCAGGAATAAAAGTGGGAATTGTTGAAAACGGTTATCCCACAGTTGACCCTGAACTTGATTTAACTAAAATTCATAAAGTTGGAAATATAGGAACATCCGATCATGCGGCCAATACATCAAAAATACTTATGGGCTCAGAAAGTGGATTTGCTAAAAATATTGATTTATATTCTACGAATACTGTATACAGTAATATAGAAGCAATGTTGTCTAATGGAGTACAACTAATTAATGTTAGCTTAAGCTGGACACTCACAGAAGATAATACAACTGAAAGCTATGCTGAAAAAGAACAAGACAAATGGTTTAATCATATTGTTTCGTATCATAATGTAACGGTTGTTGCATCGGCCGGAAACGACGGTCAGGGTTCTGTAGATAATAATGGTAATGTTTACAGACGTGTTGCTTCTCCTGCAATGGCACATAATGTAATTGCAGTAGGAGCCTACGATGATAAGAATACAGCAGATAAAAGCGATGATGTTATTTATCCATATAGCAGCTACAAAAATTCAAATGGCTCAGTTCGCGGGCTTGAAAAACCTGATGTTGTTATGTCGGCAAATATAGGGGGAAACGGTACAAGCTCATCTGCACCGGTTTTAACTGCTATGCTTGCTCTTATGTTT
The DNA here is from genome assembly GCA_947624865.1 of uncultured Clostridia bacterium. GTDB lineage: Bacteria > Bacillota > Clostridia > Oscillospirales > Acutalibacteraceae > Ruminococcoides. Next base: position 12,214 of record CANQMH010000013.1, read on the forward strand.
GAATTGAAACCATCAGTTGCGGCTTTTCCACAAGCTGTTAAGGCGATTGTTTTGGCATCATGCAACAGAAAAATTGCATCCTACGAAAATGATAATGAATTGAATAGTGGTCTGACAGATAAGCAGGGTGCAGGTGCGCCTGACGTAATGTTGATGGCAGATATTCTGTGTCAGGGTACATATGGTATTGGAACAATTGAGGGAGATGAAACGGAAGATTCAATGCGTTTTGTACAACTCCCTTATGGTGCATCTAATATGAACGTCAGTCTTGCATGGTTAAAAGAAAACACAGGTGATTGTGCTGGAAATTTATATAGTAAAAGTAATGTTGATTTGGACTTGTCACTTTTAAGAGATAAAACTTTAATTAAGACATCTAATAATTCATATTCATCTACTGAGTTAATTACCTCTGCTTTAGCCGGAAGCGGCAATTATGAAATGAAAGTAAAAAAATATACTAAAGATTATGATGAAACAGTAAGATATGGATATGCATATTGTTCTGATACATCCTACTCTAAAAAAGTTTCACAGGAAGGTATTTATTATTTAAAAGATTACCAGGGAAATTACTTGACTTTTGATAGCAATGACAACAGTTTAAAATTACAGCCGTTTACAGGAGAATTAAATCAGAAATGGTTATTTAAAAAATATAAAAAAGAGCTTGGTGTTTATCCTTGTGCCGGAGAATCTGATAAAGGCATTGGAATAGGTGATGCTGTAGGCGGAACACCAGTTAACAACACTGTACTTAAGGATGAAATAATGGGCGTCGGTATTTATGGATTTGAAGAGAGCGGACGTCAAGATGGAAAGACATACTTTTATTCAAGAAGCAGTGGAAAATTTTTTAGTGCAAGTGGCAGTTCACTTGTATTAGTTATGGGTTCTAATATTAATAATCTTCCTCAAAATCAACTATGGAATCTTGAAAAAGTCGGATACCATTTAGGCGATGTTAATTTGGATGGAAAAATTAGTTCAGATGATATATCAATGATTCAAAATTATTTGGCTCATTTTTCAACATTTAATAATGTTCAAAAATACTTAGCAGATTTTGACGAAGATGGATCGGTTACTATTCGTGACGTGACTGTAATGCAGATTAAATTTGGATTATAATTAATCTGTATAAAAAAATACCTGTCCCTCCGAGGGACAGGTATTGAAAATAGGCACTTCTGGTTTTTAAGAAGTGCTAATCTGATGATAACAGCAAGTGTCCCTCCAAGGGACACTTGCTGTTATATATTACCGTTCATAATGAGACCACAGGCTGATTATTTTTATTTGTTTTGTTTCCTCGTAAACCTGATAAATAAGTCTGTGTTTAGAATTAATTCTGCGTGAGTAAGCTCCTTTTAAATCACCAACTAACTTTTCATATGTTGGAGGTATCTGATAAGGGTTTTCTTTTATAAGAGCTATTAGATTTTTGGCAGTTTTATCAAGATGAGCTGCTTTTAATTTTGGAATATCTTTTTGAGCAGTTTTTGTATATAGAATTTGATACATTTACCATTCTACCTCATCTTCTGAAACACACTCTGAAAGAGGAGTATTAAGACCGTCGACAATTTTTTCTTTCATTTCAGGAATAGAAGTAAGGTTAAGAGTTTCCATTAATCCTCTGTAATCTTCTTCACTGATAACTATTGCGTTGCCGTCCTTTGTGCTTATATTTACAGGTTCATTAAATTTTACGGTTTGCTCTAATACTTTATAAATATCTTTTCTGAAATTAGTAATGTTTGTATTATACATATGATCCACCTCAATAATATTATAGCGTACATATTTATGTACGTCAATATTATTTTCAAAATTTTTAAATATATTCAATTGTAAGTGTCCCTCCGAGGGACAGATAAAATTATTGTTTTAATAATTAATGTAATAATCACGTTTTAAATTGCAGTCTAAATAAGTTATATTTTCAGACCACATTCCGCTCTTTGCTTTTTCTGCCTCTATCTGGGCGTATGTGAATACATCTGCATATTTTGTATTTGGTTTATATTCCTTTGCAACCGCATATCCATTAACAACAAGGTCATAATTTACCATGTTATCATCAAGATATACATATGCAAGTAATCGTCCATAGGGGTCATATTTATCTTTATCATATTCAAGCGATATTTTTTTATTTGACAAAAGGCCCTTTGTATAATCAGAAGCAGTTTTGCCAAACTCACAATTTTTACTTTCATCAGAATGTACACTTTCCGGTGTATCTATTCCTATCAAACGAACTTTTGTGTTTTCACCGTCTAAGTCAATTATGATTGTGTCACCGTCAACTACTCTGACTACATCATATTTAACTACATCGCTTGAAGGTGCTGTGATAGAGTTTGCAGATATATTTTCAAGGTGAATATCATCACAGCCCGTTATGATAAATATAATTATAATAATGGAAGTTAATAGTGTAAATAATTTTTTCATTTAAATATCTCCTCTATATTTTAAACAAGTGTCCCTCCGAGGGACACTTGTTTTATAAAATTCTTGAAAACAGCATTTTCAGTATAAGGGTTTAAAGTAATATATAAATAAAATAATTTTTTTAACTGTTTCTTTTTGTTATCATCTTTGCAATAAAAAATATCTGTTTCTAATATTTTTAGATTGTTAATATATTCATCACAATTATGTTTGTTTCTGGATGCACGGAAAGCCATAATATAAAAATTCTTATGAGAAATTCTTTGCGAACGTTTTATATTTGTTAGTTTCAATTCATCATATAAGAGCATATGTTTAATTTTTTGTAAATTGTTTTCTATGGTTTGTTTTGTTAATGTTACTTCAATTTTCATTATTATTCTCCTTTAAAAGCACAAGTGTCCCACAGAGGGACACTTGCTTAATACTAAAAAATATAATTTTAGGCTAATTACAGAGAAGCCTGTGCTGATTCATCTATGCAAAGACTACAAGTTGATTGTTCCGGAATATTCTCATGGCTTTTAAGTGTGTATAATAGAGCATATATAGGTTTATCTTTTTTAAAAATCAATATATCTCCCTTATATGTTCTATCAAAAGGAAGATTTACAGGGTCTTCAATTTCAACACTATTTACATTAAAGGTTGTTTTATTGTATTCAATATTGTTAATATCAATATCAAGCATTTTTTTGATGGCGTCAGTAATTGGTTTTTGAAATAAAAATATCATATTAAAAGTCCTTTCATGTTTACAAGTGTCCCTCGGAGGGACAGATAAATTTATTTTTTCTCTGCTTTATGGGCTTTGTAGTATGTACGGAGTGGTACAGGTTAATTGGTTTTTTGCAGATTTATTATTAAGATATTTTTTGCAAGTGTCCCTTGGAGGGACACTTGCTTAAAATTAAAATGGTAAATCCTCATCCAATGGCATTTCCTCAAAGTCATTGTGAGCTGACATTTGCGGTTGTGCAGTAGGTGCAGACGGATTGGTGTTAGCATTATTATTTTTATCTCTGCGTTCGCCTGTAAATGATACTGTATCGGCAACGACTTCCGTAATATAACGGTTAGTGCCGTCTTTTGCCTGATATGTACGGCTTTGCAGTTTACCTTCAAGAGCAATCAGACTGCCTTTTGTAAAATATCTGCAAACAAATTCGGCGGTGTTGTTCCAACAAACAATATCGAAAAAGTCTGCTTTGCGTTCTTCGCCGGGTTTAGCGTAGTTTCGGTCAACAGCAATGCGGAAACTTGTTACGCTTTTTCCTGTGCTTGTTGTTTTGAGTTCGGGAGCAGCAACAAGTCTGCCCATTAATACGATTCTGTTTAACATTTTTAAAGTCTCCTTTGTATTGTAATTTTTATTTCAAGTGTCCCTCCGAGGGACACTTATTTATTGATAAAATTTATAGATTGTGGAACAAGCATTAATGTAATCATTATCGACCTCTGAATATTTTCTTTCCTTTACTTATCTTTATTTATATTATACACTAAAAATTGTGTATTTTCAATTGACATTATACACATATATTAGAGCATGTTTTTGTTTATTATATACATTGTTTTTTGTGTATGTTATTTGATATAATAAACTTAAAATTTACTGGGGGAATAGAAATGTTAAAATATAAAGTTGATGTATTATCAGAATTAAAAAATAGAGGATTTACTACTTACAAAATACGAAAAGAAAAAATTTTTGGAGAAGCTACATTACAAAAATTTCGTAACGGACAAGTAATTTCAGCAGATAATCTTGATAGTCTTTGCAAATGCTTAGATTGCCAGCCCGGAGATATACTTGAATATGTGCCGGATGAAGAATAAGTGTCCCTCGGAGGGACATAGATAATAACTGTATCATTCATACATGTTTTGAAAATTATCTATCCATTTTTTATATTCGCTGTCACAGTTTTTTAATTCATTTGTCCATTCGACACGGTTTTTATATCCAGCAGCTTCTGAAATAATTTTTTCAATTACTCTAATCGTGAAATCTGTTGAAAATACTTCAGGGTCTTTCTTTGCCTTTCGTCTGATGGTTTCAATCTTATCAAGTATTTCTAATTCTTTTTTCATTTTAATGCCTCCTAAATTTTATGTATATATTATATCACTAATAATAGATATGTTTTTGTCTATATTGTCACTTGTAATAGAGATATAAAAATTGTATAATAAAAAGCTGAAAGGGGACTGTAATATGCCAATTACGTATGACAGATTATTAGAAATTTTTAGAGAGAGAGGAATAACTTCATATACTATAAAGAAAGAAAATATTATAGGACAAGCTAGTTATAAAAAAATAAAAGACGGTGGGGATATAGACACTCGAACTATTGCTAAGCTATGTAAATATTTAGATTGTCAGCCTGGAGATATACTTGAATACGTGCCGGATGAAGAATAAGTGTCCCTCCGAGGGACAGAAAAATTTATTTTTTCTCTGCTTTCGGGGCTTTGCGCTATGCCTGAAGCGGTGCAGGACATTTTCTTTTTTAATGCCGGGCTTACTTAATCGGATTTTATTTTTAACTTTCTCCTAATTGTTTCCCGATAAGAATATGTAAGGTATAATGATGAAAGCCGTTTCTTAATTGCAACGGTTTTTTACATACCCATTTTAAGTTTATATTGCAAAGAAAAGTCCATAGAGCGTAGGGGGAGAGCGGATATAGAATTTCCCGCAGAAAAATGGCTGTAAAAACAAAATTCAGCCACGATTTTAAGCAGGTGCGATTTAGCAGGATAAAGGAGTAACTGTATAAATACAGTTACTCCAGTCACAAATGTCAGCAGTGCTGACATTTTTAATGCAGTTACTTTTACAGTTACTTAAAAGGTCAATACAATTACTTTAAAATTACTTTTCCTTTTTTTGCTGATAAATACTGAATTTTGTATACAGTTACTTTTACAGTTACCATATTTTTTCAGATAAAAATTTGCAAAAAAATAAACATATGGTTTACAATTCAAAGTTGTGAATATGATCCCACAGCAACGCTTTTATATACGCTGCGGGCTGCTTAATGATGTAACGTGAAAAACATAAATCATAGCAGTTGACGGTTTCAAGAATAAGGTCACGCAAGGATAATCCGTCTATGTCCTCTAATATACAGTCATTCAGGTAATCAAAAAGTCTGGAGGTTTTAACAAGCTGCTTGTTGTATAATCCATGCTCTTTTACGCAAAGCATTTCAACAAGCAAATTGACTGTTTTGCAATACTGCCTTGAAAATTTGTCGTTTTTGTTTGAGTATTCATCAAATCTCGTCAGACTGTAAATCATTTGTCTTATCTCATTTTCATTCTGTGTGTAGGGTATATAACCTACTTCAAGATTAGATGAAGATATATTATTATTACTGTTAATACTGGTAATGTTATTATTGTCGCAATTTTCAGGACACGGTAATGTCTCAAAATTTCGTACACGGTCATTTTTTAAAATGTCTTTATTTTTGGGACACGGTAAAAACTCAGTATTTATCGGAGTTTTTAAAATGTCCCTATTTTTAGGACACGGTGCAACATCAGTATTTATCGGACTTTCTGAATTGTCGCAATTTTTAGGACACGGTGATTTTGATGGGTTGCTGTTGAGAATGTAATCATTAACTGAGAAACGTCCGTTTTTTGTGTGTCTTTGCTTAACGGTTATGTAGTTGTATTCAATCAGCTGATTGAGTGCTTTATAATATGTGTTTTTTGAAATCCCTAAAAATATGCAGACGGTAGAGCGGTGCGGAAAAGCTCTGCATCCGCTCTGAACAAGGCTGTAAAAAAACGCAATCAGACCTTTTGCTATAATACTGAGCCGTTTATCACACATAATTATCTTTGGAATGAAGCCATAGCCCTTTGCATTGATACCGTCCAATGATAAAAGGCTTTCACTCTGTTCACTGTTAATTTCGCATTTTATTTTCTTAGGATTATTGCAAACCGTATAGACGTTTTTGTTCTTAAAACCTTTTGCTTTGCTGATTTTTATATAACCGTTTATAAGGAGCGGTTTAAAATGCTTGTAAAAGGTGTTTTTAGACATTTTTAGGTCAGTAAGGATAGTTTCCCTTTTTGGAAAGATTGTTCGCCCTGCACCCGTGTAGGACACGAAATAAGCATAAATAGCTTTGCTCTGAACTGATAAATCACGGTCAAACATAACTGACTGAGGAAGTATGCCGTAACCCTGAGCATTAACACCCTCAACTTCCAGTATATTTTCAATGTCGTTTTTATAATTTTCTTCCACAAAAATTCCTCCCGAATTTCTTTTAAGCCGTTACAACAGGCTTTTTTATTTCCTCAGTAATGCTGAGAAAATAAAAAAACTTGCTGTAATTGCAGCAAGTTTTGAAAAAATAATTATAAATAAATTTTTTTAGCTTAAATATTCATCCGATATGGACTGTTTTGATTGTTCTGTATTGGTTACGTAGCTTGTTCGGCTATACTTTTTACGAATTGCGTTCATTAAGAAGCTTCGGTCAGCATAATCAACAGAACGAGAGGCTTTTGACGCAATCTTAAAAGGATGTTCCTTATCAATTTCAATTTTCCATTTTTCAAGTTTTGGAATTTGCATTTTTGCAGGATTTATGCCTGTGCGCATTAATATCCATTCACCTTTGTCCATACGTCTTATTTGGTCTGCCGTCATAAGAGGCTTTTTAATCATTTGATACGTTGTTGAGTTTTGAGTGTTTGCAGCTCCGTATCGCTTTGATACCGAACCGCTCATAACGGTTTGTGTACTGAGAGCCTTTGAAAAGGTTTCCGCATCATCAGACAGAGGTGACTGAAAGCCGAACATAATATTCTGACAGTTCGCGCGAATATTTTTTGCAGTATCACGGCCGTATTTTTCATCAAGCTGTGATAATGACTGTAAAAAAGGATTGGTTATTATATTACGTGAACGTCCTGCCGAGAAAAATTGCTGTACGCCTTCAATTGCTGTATAAGTGCCGAATTCGTCAAGGAAGTATTGAATACGGTGGGGAAGGCGGTTATCTTTGTAATTTTCCGAGGCTTTCAACAGTTCGTTGTAGGTCTGTCTTACAAGTAAATTTGCAATAAAGTTTTTGGTGTTTGATGATTCATCAAAGATAAATATAATAGCTGTTTTGCCTTGTACAAATTTCTCAATGTCTATGCTTCCTTCATCAAAGCATAGAAGCTGTTCCATTTCAGAGTCAAGAAAGGATAACATTTGTGAAACGGCAGTTGAAACGATACTTGCAATAGTTTTCAGCTCACCTGCTGTTGCTGCTGCCGATAACAAATCTTTTGCAATATGATTTTCAGGAAGCAGGGAGTAAAGCTGAGATAAGTATGTCTGGGGGATAACGCCCTTTTTACCTATAGTGGCAGGGTCTATTTCTAATATCTGACGGCAAATTCTGAATACTGATACAATGTGTCTTTGACCCGTTTCACATAACTCGGAAACAAGATAGGTTATAGCAGATACGACACCCTCTGCAGCAATATAGAAGAATTTGTTTGAGCCTGCATCCTTAATGCTGTTATTGAGATTTACAACAGACGAGCCTACGGTTTTGGCATATGATTCTGCTTTGCCCTTATCCGCAAGATTTCCGCTGTTTCTGTATCTGTCAATGTATTTATTTGTGAGTGCTAAAAGATTATATCCGTCACTGTTTGCCGGATTTCGCATATCAATAACATAAGTCTGCATATGGTAATAATCTCTTAGTATGGGGACAAATTCCTTAGATATGTTTCCTTTTGTATCGGTAGTAAAGAAAGACATACCGCAGGCTGCCGAGTATTCCATATTAGGATAACCCAGAGAAGTTGTTTTACCTCCGCCGGAAGCCGCAACAAACATTGTGTGATTGTCGGATGTGTCAACTATTGCAGTTATGTTTTTTCCGTGTATTTCAGAACCAATTATAATTCCTTCTTGTGTTGGCAGGTTTTCGCCTCTGCGCCATCTTTCAGGCTCAAAAGGAATATATTTAAAATTATTTTTAAGTTCGTCCCTTGAAGCCCATTTTGCTGTTCCGTACTGACCGTCACCGACAGTTTTTGATTTAATGTTATTAAGAGTGCCGCCTTTGCCGGCGACAAGGTAAATAATTAAAATGATTGCAAATATAATACCGACTGCTATAAATATTCCTGTGTTCACGTTTTTTCTTCCTTTCTTCGATTTATTAACACTTCGTTCCAATCCTTTAATTTGGGTGTATGAATTATTACGATGTGACTTTGAGCTAACTCGTTTTTAACTCTTACTGCAAATTCCTGACCGTGATTTTTTCCGTCAGGGCTGTTGAAGTCATTGTCTGTGCAGATAACTATATTTTTAATATGAGGATAGCTGTTCAAAAACTTTTTTAAAACATCAACATATAGACCGCCTAAAGCTATGTAGTTAAATTTGTGCCAGTCATAATTCATATGAAACAGTGAGATATAACTGAATAAATCAATAAAAGCTTCAAACACATACAGCGTGTCGGAAGTGTTGATATGTCTGAAGCAATAATTTTTGTTGCTGCCTGTTATTTCACGTCTGAATGGTTTGTCTGTCAGAGTTCCCTTTAAACCTGCGTATCTTATGATACCTTTTTTATCCTTGCCGATAAAAACAATATTGTGATTGTCTTTATCCTCATAAATCAGTTGTTTTCGGATAAAATTTGTGACTACGTCAGGATTTATACAGCGAGCGGTACAGAGGTAAGCATAAAGACGCTTGTTATTTGGATTTTTCGGTGGTAATATTACCTTATGTTTTTTATGGTATGTTTCGTCAGGCTGTTTGCCAAGCATATCTTCAGGACGAGTGTTTCTTGTCGCCATATATTTGCCGTCAAGCAGAGTGATAACGGCATCCTGAAATGAATAATCGAAAAATTCCATAAGAAAATTGACCGCCGTACCTTTTGCGCCTGTGGAGTGCTGATACCAAACGTGTCCCCTAAATTTAACGCTGTCGTGTTGCGCCCACATATATTCTGTTCCGCTGTGCAATACTTTTTCGCCTATGCTTTCAAGGTATTGCTTAATATCTTTGTGATGAGCCTGATATAGTTCTTCTTCTGTGAATGGTATATAGCGTGACATTTGTACCTCCTTAATAATCATAGCTTTGTTCGTAATCACTGATGGCATGACCTGCATATATTTTTTGAATTTTTTCTTTATGCAGAAGTTTTGTATCAGAAACATATCTGTTTTTTGCGGCAGCCATAGTTTCAGTATTTATCATTCTGCCAAGGTGACAGGCCGTTGTTGCAATAGACATAACTGATAACTGCCTTATCTGCTGTGCTTCATCAATTTTTTGCTGTGCTTTCTGATTGCCAAGCTCAACAGATTTTTTATACCAGAAAATAGCCTTGTCAATGTCTCGCTCGACACCTAATCCGTAATGGTAGAAAGTACCTATACGCATAGCCAAGGAGCTGTCTGTAGGATTTTTAGAAAATTCCGTTTGATATGCAGGCAGGGCAGAGGAGAAGTATTTGTTTGACAGCATATCATTTTTAAATCCGTAATTTTCAGATTTATAAATATATCCGAGCTGATAAGCGGCATCAGGATTGCCTTGCTCAGCTGATTTTTCAAACCAGGCAACAGATTGAGAAATGTCCTGTACTGTTCCCTGAGCATTGAAGTACATCTGACCTATCCGGTAAGCGGTGAAGTCATCCGGATTTTCCTGATAATCTGAAATGTATTGCTGTAAGGCATTGCCGTAACAGATGTTTGCTTTTTCAGTATCGAGCACACCGTACCCAGTATCAGAATAAATTTGTCCCAGTCTGTACCAGGCATGAGAGATATTCTTATCCGCAGCTTGTTCAAAATATTTTATTGCCTGCGGTATGTCGTTATTTTCAAGACTGATATTGCCTAAATAATAACAAGCATAAGGATTATTGTTTTCAGCAGACATTTTAAAAAATTCTTCTGCTCTACGTAAATTTTGTGGTACGTCTGTACCTGAGTAATAAATCTTTCCAAGCTGATAAGCAGCGTTAATATTTTCATTTACTAATGCTTTTTCAAACCACTTAACAGCTTTATCAATATCTTTTTCTGTGCCTTGACCTGAAAGAAACATCTTGCCTAAACGGTATTCAGTGGTTGAATTTTTTTGCTCTGTTTCAGAGTTAAGGTAAGAATTAAGTGCAAACGAAAAATAATCATTAGCTTTATTAGTATCAAAAAAGTCTGAATCAGGCTGAGAGTGAATAATACCGAGCTGATAGGCTGCATCGGGATTGCCCTGCTCGGCTGACTTTTCAAACCAGGCAATAGACTGAGGAATGTCCTGTACAGTTCCCTGAGCATTGAAGTACATCTGACCTATGCGGTAAGCGATGAAGTCATCCGGGTTTTCCTGATAGTCTGAAATGTATTGCTGTAAGGCATTGCCGTAACAAACGTTTGCTTTTTCGGCATCGAGCACACCATACTCAGTATCAGAATAAATTTGTCCCAGTCTGTACCAGGCATGAGAGATATTATTATCCGCAGCTTGTTCAAAATATTTTATTGCCTGAGGTATGTCGCTATTTTCAAGACTGATATTGCCTAATTTGTAATTAGCATACGGATTGCCAAGTTCAGAAGAAAGTTGATAAAAAAGAAATGCCTTTTCGGGGTTTTTCGTAACTTCTGTTCCTTCATCATATAAAACGGCAAGTTTATAGGCTGCCGAAGCATTGCCGTTTGAAGTCGATTTACTAAACCAATGCACAGCCTTGTCAATATTTTTATCTACGCCTAATCCGTTAAGATAAATTAAGCCGATTCGATATTCTGCCGTGGCATTGCTGTTTTCTTCCTCTGCTTTTTCATAATCTGATAAAGCTGCAGCGTAATATTTATTTGACTTAGCAATATCCGATAGGGCGTATTTCTCAGAGGAATATATGTAACCTAACTGATAAGCTGCATCGGGATTGCCTTGCTCGGCTGACTTTTCAAACCATTTTACAGCTTCATCTATGTTTATATTCGTTCCCTTACCGTTGAGATACATACTTGCGATACGAATTTCAGTGAAAGCGTCATGACTGTTTTGTTCCTGTTGTAACAGTTCGTCAAGCGCTTTTTGATATAAAGAATAAATTGTGTCGCTGGACTTTTGAAATGTTTCAGGGTTGTTTTCGTAAAGTTCCGCAAGGTCATAGTTTGCAAGCGTAACTCTGTTTATAGCTTTTAAAAGGTATTTTTCGGCATTTATTATGTCTGCGTTTACACCCTCGCCTTTAATATACATTTTTGCAATACGGTAGTCGGCATAACTGTCATTTGCCTCACTTGCCTTTTGGTAATATGACAATGCTTCTGAATAATCCTGATTGAATCCTAAACCGTAATAATATTGATTGCCTATATAGTAATTTGCGTGAGCATAACCGTTTTCTGCTGCAAGTAAAAAGGTCTGGTATGATTTAAAATAATCCTGTTCAACACCTTCGCCTTTAAGGTACATACGACCCATTAAATACTCTTTATAAGCATCTGATTTTGGTACTTTGGTTTGATAACGCAGATCATTAAATCCATTGTTAAGGTCATCAAAAAAGGTGCTGTTTTTTATTTCATCCCAAAATTTATAGAAGGCCTTGTTACAATAGTAATGTCCAAGTTCATTATCTATATCTATACCGTCGGCACCGTAAAGGTAAAGTTGACCAAGTCTATAAGAAGCCATACTGTCCTGAAACTGGTCTGCTGCAATGCCATACCACATAACAGCCTGTGTAATATCTTTTTCTATACCTTTGCCATAATTATAACAATCGGCAAGGTTTCGGCATATTTCACCGTTTCGTGAAGAAAGATCTGTTGCAAGAATAGAAAGAGACTTAAAGTTTTTGATTGATTCGTCATCCGATTCAAAAATTAAACGTGAGCCAAATATTTCCCGTAATTCAGGAGTGTCCGGCTCAGGCGAATAGAAAATATGTTCCGGGAATTGTTTCATATATTTTTGTACCGGGTCATAGTGTGATAAATTGTTATTTCTGCTTTCTTTCGGGGCAGGCGAGGGGAGGACATTATTTGTACTTGAATTATTTTTAATTTTAGGAACATATGTATCTATTAAATTATCAATCGTGTAAACGGATGAATCTTTAGTAGTATTGATATTCATAGATTTCTCATTTACTTTAATGTTATCTCTGTTTTCTTTCGGGGCAGGCGAGGGAATAACTTTATCTGCATTTAAAGTGTTTTTAATGTCAGAAGCATATGTATGTGTTGAATCGTCAATTGTGCTGGCTGCAGAGGTATTGCATACAACATCAATTGGCTGTTCAAGATTTATTATGCCGTCCCTAATATTTTCAGCCTGCTTCAGAATACTGTTCTTTATTTTTGTAAAATCTGAAACCGTCTCAATTGACGGAATATCAGGCAGTTTATCCTTAACATAAAATTTATGAAGATTGTATTTTTCTTTAGCCCAATTATTATATAGGTCTGATAATTGCTTGTTGTTATTTACGAGCGATTTTTCAATATCATTTACAAGTTCTTTTACCTTTTTAGGCGACCAGCCATATTCAATTTTTCCATGAGTGGGGAGATTGTCGGCTAAATTAAGCATTTTGTTAATTAAATCATTAAGGTTTTTATCCGAGATATATTTATTTGGATTTTTCAGCAATTCATCAAGTTTTTCTTCTGCTTGTTCTTTAAGCTCATCTCGGTATAAGTCCTTATCTATAAGGATTTCGTATCTTTCATCGTTAAAAATTTGTGTTACAAACGTTCTTTTTAATAGCGTTATACTTTTATTTGCTTTTTCACTATAAAAACCTTCATTTGGGTCAATTGAAAAAACAAATAAATGTATATGCGGATGGTGACCGGTATTGTGCATTGCAGCATACCATCTTAAATTTTCGGGTTTAATATTATGAGCTTTTGCAATTGTATCTATATTTGCCATAATTAAGTCACGCCAAGGTTTTTGAGAATCATATCCGAGTGCGCCGGCATCTTCACGTCTTAATGAAAGTATATGTGTCCAGATGTTTCCCTTGTGTTTTGATACTTCTTCCTTTGCTTCTTCTAAATCTACATTTTCAAATGATGAGAACAAACCGTGTTCTCCGACTCTGACAGCACCTGGACGTTTGGCGGCGTATTCAACAAGGTTTGAAACTTGACCTTGTTTCATTAAAAGTTCTTCCGATAATCGAGAAATCAGCTCCGAAGCATTTTGTACTGTCGGAGCTGATTCATAATCATCGTATTCAAGAGGAATATCCTCATTGTCTTTATAATTAATTTGTTTTAACAAACTGTTAATAGTATTAATTTGTTTTTCTGTTGCCGGGCGTTTGGTGTTATCATAAAAATTAATGGTTTCAATTCCTTTTTGTGCGGCCGACTGCGCAGATTCGTCAAGCGAGTTGTCTGCCAATATTTCCTCCGTCATTCGATTGATTAATTTTAATGCGTTGTTTCGTGAAGAATCAGATTTATAATCATCCATTTCGGAAAAATTAATAGATATATTATTATCTTCAAATGCTTTTATCAATTCATTTATACTTTCTTTTTGTCTGCTTGTAGCAGAAAGTTCAACTGATTCATTTATAAGGTTATAGTCAACAGATTCACGCGTGGCACAGTATTCAACAAGTGCTTTAACATGATCTTCACTAAGAGCGTAATCACTAATCGGTTCACCTGGCTTTGCAACATGAAAAAATCTTGACTGAAGAATAAAACGTGCGCCCTGCATTACATTCACTCCTATCTCTGAGCATCATAAATGCTAATGATTCCTTTTGTAGCTCTAACGTCATCTACGGCCGTTTTTCGCATGCTTTCATATTCACTTTTGCTTATATCAAAATGGCTTGCTATGAGGCGAGTAAGAAGGTTTAATTCAACGGCTTCTTTAAATTGCAGACGTGCGGTGCGGTCTGATAATGAGTTGATCATACCCTCCATTTTTTGACCTACTATCGAGCATAAATAACCCTGATTTAATTCTGATGTCATATATCCAAAGTAAAAGTCAACCGCAGCTTCTATAACTTGATTGCGGCTAAGTTGGGATTGTTTATCTATTGATTGAAGTGCTTTAATTTTGTTAAGAGTTAGTGTGGGCAAAGAAACAGTAACCTGAAATTTTTTGGTTGACGGAGTGGATTTGGTTATTGAACCTTTTTTTAATACTTCATTCATTTTTCTTCACCCTCTGCCGGTGTTTGCAAATTATTACTGTTTTGTGAGCTGCGCAGTTCATTAACATAGTGCTCAACAGCTTTTTCAATAATATTGCTTCGCTTGCCAATTTTAGTTATAGCGGATATTTCCTCAATTTCTTCAAATGTTTTTCTGCTTAAAGACAGACATGTCTGAAAATGTTTGTCAATAGGATATGCATTGTTATAAAGAATTTTTTTATTGTATAATTGTATATTTGACATTTAAACACCTCTTTTTGTTTTATACGGTCTTAGTTTCATTTATAAGCCATCTGTTATTTTTATACATCATATCAAAAGTGTAAACTGCATTTGAAGTATTAACTTCATTGTTGTATATAACAGTTTGTTTACAGAGAGCTAAAATTTCTATGCTGTCGGAAGGGGAGGAGTAATTACTGTAATACAGTTTAACAATACCTGTTGACTGTTCGTAATTGTCTAAAGATTTCTGATGACCTGTTTGTGACATCAGTTCGCTGTAGTAAGTATCAGTAACAACATCTTTTATATTTTTGATGTTATCAACGGCAGAACCGTTATAGGATAAATATTTTTCACAATATGTATTAATTGATTTTTCAAGCGTGTCATCGTATATTTTTGTGACATCGTTATATTTGGATTCAAGTGTAGTATAATCAGATTGCAGTTTTTCAATGTCAACGGCTGAATCAATTGTTGCTGTATGAGGGAGCGGTTTTTCAGTCGGCTTTCTTCCGCAAGCCGACATTGTAAGTGCTGATACAAGCAAACTTGTTATCAGTAATGAATATAATATTTTTTTCATAAAATAATCCTTTCCGCAAGTGTCCCTCCGAGGGACACTTGCTGTTAATTTGTACTTTAAGAGGGTTCAGTCGGGCTGTTTGTAAAAGTGCTGTCAGGCAAGTCTTTTAAGTAGTTGTACGTCCATGTTCTGCGGTTATAGTAATTGTAGTTGCTGTCACTCCAGGCACGCTGAGAGTTATAAATCTCATCAAGCGACATACTTCCTGTTACACCGTGCAAAACACCGTGACTTCCGTTGCCGTATACGTTTACATTAAATGAAGATGTGCCCCATTGATTAAGAATGTCACAGCAGTAAACAATAGCTTTGTTATCAGTAAGCCCGTTATCTGTGCATATATCTATGTACTGCTGTGCATCTTCAAGGGACGTTTCGTCCTGCGCCTGATTGCCCGCATCAGTAAGAAGCATTGCCCTTATACAACTGCAAACGCTTTGATTTGGTATGTAACTTGACCAATCTGCGCCGTTACGTATTGCAGACAGAACTGAATTTCCACTTGAAGAATAAGAAGCAGCAATTGAGCTTATTTCGGAGCTGTTGTTCTGATATGTTTTTTGAAGCAGCGTTAAGGCTTTGTTGCCGTGCCAACCATAAACTCCTATTGAAATGGCGCCGTTGTCATTAGCAATAACAGAGCCGTAATTATCGCCGTTTATTTCATCATAAAGTACGCCGACTTCATTATGGCAAATTACGTTTCTTGCCGTTGCGTTAAGTCCTGTTGAAACAGTAAGAGTTGAACCCACAGCACCGTAACAGGCAATTGTATCATTGTCTTTTGATAAGGTGTACTTATTTACATAGCTGACATTTGCCCAGTTTGAGGTCTGTCCGTTATATTCGTTTCCTGCAATAACGGTAACAGTATCATCTGTGACCTCAACAACAATGCCAACGTGAGCTACAAAATTGGTTGCAGCGTAATTTGCTCTGCCGTTATAGTTAAAAAAAACAGGGTTTCCGACCTGCGGAGTATATCCTGATGAGGCGGTTTTAAGTTTCCCCATATTTTGAAGATTTGCAGTCCAGGTATTTGTAACTGAAGCATAACGGCTTTCATCATCTTCTATATTTCCCTCGCGGTAACAGTACCCCGCGAAAAAACAGCACCAGTCTGTTATGCCAAAATGGAAATAAGAGCAGTATTTTTCACCCTGACAGGATAATCCTTCGGCAGAGGGAGTATGGCTCTGCCAGTAGTTATATTCTCTTACTGCAATGTTGGCGGCTTCGGATGCGCTGTTGCTGTTTTGTTCTGTATATACAACTGCTCCTAAAATCATAATAAAAAATAACGCAATACCTACAATCACACCGATTAAGGTATTGCGTACTTTTTTATTTTTAAGAAGCAATAATAAGTATTTAGCCGCAGCAGTCATTAACGACCACCTGCCGTACCAAACAGCTCTGCTTTATAAGGCGGAGCAATAACGTGCAGCTTGTAACGCTCAGAGCCGCAACAGTAGAGGAAATGGCCTCGATTTGATGTGGAAATCAGGCCGTATTCAGTATCATTGATATTTGCTGTTTCTTTGAACATACGCACATCAACCTTGCCGGGATAGGCAAGGAAAGAGTGAGTCGGTATTGAAAACAGCGGACGGGTATGTTCAATAATTCCGGGAAGCATAAGGTCATCAAGGTTTTGCGAAGCAATAACTATGTCGCTGTTTTTCTTGCGGCCGCGCTTAACAAATGAGCGAATATATAATACAACGATTCTTGATTTAATAATTTCATGCAGCTCATCAACGATAACAACTGTGTCGCCCATTGTAAAAAACTTATGCTGCATATATGAGAAAATGTTGAAATACATAGCATTTTTAAGATTCTCATTTGTGGAAAGTAATCCGGTAATTACGAAATTAACGTGCTCTGAGTTTGGAATGTTTGTATAACCGTTGAAAAATACGGAATCTGTTCCTACACATATACTCCTTACAGCCAGAAGTAATTTGCGCAGGTCAGATTTTTCATATTCCATTTCAATCCCTTTATGTGCCTTATCATCATACAAATTAAGCTCTCTTTCCAATGTAGTGTAAAGATCTGACAGAATAGGGTAATCTTCTGATTTTAGTTTGCTAAAATCCGTTTTTTCGGTTATGTGAAACAGCTTGTAGGTTTCTTCAAGCATAATTTCAAGAATATCAAGCTGTGAGCCTGTTATTTCAGGTTTGTAAACACTGAAAAAATCCCTTAAATATGCAATGTGCTGTGATAGCAGAGTTTTTCTGTTTACAGCCGAGGGTGCATCCGAATCCTCGTTATCGTTGTTTGATTTAAGTATTAATACTTCAAGCAGATTTATAAAATATTTACCTGCCATCATATCAATATTTGTACCGCCCAGGGCTTCTGTAAGGTCAATGTATTCAGAATCGACGTCAACTGAATAAAGTGCTTTTCGCTGTTGCCTGAAAATGCATATAAGAAGTTTAATAAGCCACGACTTACCCTCACCGCTGTTTCCGAATATTGAAATATGACCGTTTGTTTTATCAGAAGCGCGCTTGTCAAAATCAACAATAATATTACTGCCGTAATCGTCTTTGCCGATGTAAAATCCTTTTACGTCTGTTTTGCCGGAGTAGGAGAGAGGAAAAAGATTTGCCGCACTTGTTGAGGGCAGCACTCGTTCAAACTCCTTACCGAAAATATTAAATCCAAAAGGAGATACCGCAGCAAAACCGTCGCGCTGCTGTAATCTCAGCTTGTCGGGAACTATGTTGCTTGCTGTGAGTGCGGATTCCGCAAATGAACTTAATTCATCCAGCTTTTCAAGCGAGTTTGCTGTCATTTCAATGAACACAGCGCAGTGTATGAACGCTTCCTTATTGTTATATGATTCGGCAATGAGATTTTTAATTCCGGTGAGGTTTTCAGCACCCTTGATTTGTTCGTTAACATCTTTTGAATTATTTAAAGTTGCTTTGTTTCTGCGAAACGCCTTGTTGAATACTTTATTTTGTTCAATAGGAGCAACAAGCCGATTATAAATGTGTAGAGTAATTCCGTCTTTTTCACCCAGAGATTTCAGCAGTGCGAGTTTTTCGGTTATGGTTGCATATTCTCGTATAGCCCACGTTCTGCGATAGGTGTTTCCTATGCAGTAGTATGTAGGATGCTTAAAATCCATAATGGACGGAGCAATTAAATCTACAAAGTTTTTTAGGTCATAAACATCAGGTGCAAGCTCATCAGAATATTGCTGCCCGTCAAAATCAGGTATGTCATCCTGATATACATTCTGTTCAAGATAAATAGCAAGCATTTTCTTTATACCGGGTTTAGATGTAAGTTCAACAATGTAGTTATGTTCCTTGCACTTTTGGATTGCGGTATAGATATTCTGCAATCGTTTCTGTTCATCTTCAAGCAGTGTGCTTTGCTTTATCATAATGAAAAAGCTTCTGTCTGTAGCCATAGATACTCGTATTTTATCAAGAAATTCTATATCCTGACGGTCAAGCCGTTCAATTGACGTATTAGCTTCATTATCTGCAAGCATATTAAGATACTGCTTGTTTGTTTCATAACTCTGCGTACTGTTAAGACAGAGAATTTCACTTTTTGGGAAATTACTTAAAATATCTGAAAGAGCAGTTATAAGCTCAATTATACCTGAAGCTGACATTATTGATATATTTTTTGGTGTGATTTGAAGATAATATATCTCTTCATTTTTTGTAGTCAGCAGGCAGTTTTCCTTTATTTCTTTTATTTCAAAGAAATTTTGAACTTTTGTATTGTTTTCCTTAACCTGTTTCCGAATTTTTCTTTCTGCTTTCTTAGTTTTATTCAATCCTTATCACCTCCATTTTAATATCAGTTCATCAGTAAATAAATATCGGACATACAGTATGATTTGCTTTGCTATTGAGCGCCCTTTTGAAACTTTCATAGATAAAAATGCATATATTATTGCAATGAAAAATGTAAACCAAACAAAAATTAGAATTAACAACAGCAAGCTCAATACTACTATTCCAAATATTATGGCAATGTCTGTAAGAGACCAATATTGTAAAAATACAGAGCTTGCCGTAAGATTATCAGGATAATAAAACGTTTTTTTCATAGTAATTCCTTTCTGCAAGTGTCCCTTAGAGGGACACTTGCTTTTATCTCATGAATACAGACGCAATATTCATAATGCCGCTTACTCCGTAAATAGCTTGTGATACATTTGTTTTCATGGAAGTGTCAAGACCGAACTGTTGTAAGATTCGCGGTACTTCTGAAGCTGACAGCATAACGCCTGCACCCAGTACAAGGTCATACATATCCATATCTGAGTTTGCATATACAATCATTCCTATTATTAACAAAAGATTTTGCATAAAAGAGGTTACGCAAAGACCTATAACTTGTTTGCACCAACTGAAAAAAGCGTCTGTATATCCTCTTGGAATTGAGAACATATGCAGAGAGCCTACAGTGATTAATGTTACAAGTATTCCGCCTCTTTTGAGATTTGCAAGAAAGACCTTGATAACGCAAACCAGTATTATTATTGAAAAAATCGGAGAGCCCCAGCCTGAGAAAAAATTAAGATTTTCAATATATGACCACATATTGTTCATTGTATTTTCTATATTTGTTCCCGTGAATGTTGTACATAAAATATTCGCCAAATCATTTATGTATTTTAGCAACAGTATGGGTAGTGAAGCAAATCCAGAAACAGCCGCAAAACCTATAAAAGAGTTTTTAAAGGTTGCAAGCAGATTAGGAGCTCCGTTGTTTTCATTGCAGTCAATTGCCCATTCTGCAAACGCAAAGCCTAAACCAAAAAGAAAAAATATGCTGCCGACTATTGATATAAACCATAAAAAGCTTGTTACAACACTGTTGTCAAACAATGATGTTGTAAAGTCGTTATTCATAGCAACAATATCTGTTGTTAAGTCAGCAGCAAACGCAACAACTGGTTTGAAGGTCACAGCATTAAAAAGACTTGCTATCAGTCCAGATATTATGGTTTCAATCATATATATTTACCTCTTACAGGCCAAACCAACCAAAGAAAGCGGTAGAACTGGCCAAACCGCAGAGTACTGTTCCTATGCCGCCAGCAATTACCGGACCTATGTGTACATCTTCATTACGCCTGTAAGCAAATGCTGCTTTAACTCCTTTAAAAACTGTGAAAGCAAGAGCAAAAAGTGCTACGGTAGCAAATACAGTTCCGGCAATTGTTTCAGCTTGTGAAGTAACATTGGTTGCAAGCTGGCTTACCCCTCCGGAAAAATCAACTTCCGCAGCGTTAATTTCAATCATTGAAGCAATCATAAGAGAGGTTGCTGCAGCAGATACGGCCGCAAATGCTTTTGTGAGTTTGATTTTAAAATTTGATAAAATATTTCTGAATTTCAATTTATATCACTCCTGTTATGTTATTGTTACGGTGCAGTAGTAATTTTTGCCGTTGTAGTTAGCCGTTACGGTTGCAGTTCCTTTTTTAAGAGCCTTGAAGCTGCATTGATTACCACCGCCGCCGTAGTTTTGAAGTAGGGATGAATTGTTTACGCTCCACGAAACGCCATTTTTGGCATTTATGAGCGATAAAAAAACAACATCTCCTGTTTTTATAGAAACTGAGCTGTAGGAAAGGCAAATGTTGTCCGGTGCCTGTGTGGGCTTTGGTTTTGGTTTAGTTGTAGGTTGGGGTTTAGTTGTGGGTTTAGTTGTGGGTTTAGTTGTGGGTTTAGTTGTGGGTTTAGTTGTGGGTTTAGATTTCTCTGTAGGTTTTTGCGTGTTTTTTGAATTGTTAGTTTTATTTGAATTGTTAGAGTTACTTAAACTATTAGATTTATTAGAACTTGAATTGGACTTGCTTGATGATGAATTACCTGACAAGCGGCTGTTGGAGTAATTGTAGTAATAGCCGTTATTACTTGAATTGTAGTTATTACTGATTTCATTTTTTGAATTACTCTCAGTTTTCTTACTGTCAGATTTTTTGGGGCTTTTTTGTGTAGATTTCTGCGTTGCCTTTTGTGTTGTTTTTTGCGTTGCCCTTTCAGTAGATTGAGTTGCTGTTACAGATGTACTATCTTCTGCAACTTCTGTAGCAGGTTCTGCTGTGGTGACCGAAACAGAAACGTTTGTGGGTTCATCAGTCGT
Source organism: uncultured Clostridia bacterium (assembly GCA_947624865.1). Classification (GTDB taxonomy): domain Bacteria; phylum Bacillota; class Clostridia; order Oscillospirales; family Acutalibacteraceae; genus Ruminococcoides. The sequence goes on from CANQMH010000013.1 coordinate 33,856, forward strand.
ACTTTCAGCAGATGAGGGACTGTTTAAGGCAAGATTAATAAGTACAAGCACAATGCAAACAACAAGTCCGCATCCTATACATACGGCAACAAATTGCGGCTTAACTTTTCTCCTAATAACTAATCATTCCTTTCAACTGTCCCTTCGGGGGACACATAATTTTAATAAATAAAACGCACCCATAAAGAGTGCGTTAAACTTGAATATTGACAAAAGGAAAATCGTAATATATAATGATGTTACAGGGAAAACCGTTTAAAGCGGTTAGCCTATTGCAAAGAGAATATTAAATAAAAATA
>CANQMH010000014.1 GCA_947624865.1 uncultured Clostridia bacterium
ATTATCAGAACACAAAGAAATATTTACAAAAGAAAAGACGGTCGCTGGGAGGGCAGGTATTTTAAAGAATACGGTGCCGACGGCAAAATCAAGTATAATTCTATATATGGCAAAACATATACCGAGGTAAAAAATAGACTTGAAGAAATAAAATCGGGTATTATAAAAAACCCGAAATTTTATTCAAATCATTTAAAAGTTAAATTAAAAGATGTTTGCTATGAATGGCTTGAAACAATAAAAATAAATGTTAAAGAATCAACTTATGCAAGGTATGTGTATATAGTTGAAAAAAACATTATTCCCTGCATAGCAAATATAAGGCTGTATGAAATAAAGAATAATTTTACGGAAGTATTTATAAAGAAAAACAGCAGACTTTCACCTAAAACAATAAGAGATATTATGTCAGTATTTAAAGCAATAATTGAATTTGCAAATGAAAATTATAACACAGATATACAATTAAAAAAATGTAGATTAACGACTAAAAACAGCAGAACAATAAGAGTATTGTCGGTTTTAGAACAAAAGAAGCTTGAAGAATATTTAATGAAAGAAACAGATTTGCCGAAATTGGGTATATTGCTTTGTTTGAATACAGGACTGCGAATTGGAGAAATATGTGCATTAAAATGGGAGGATATAAATTTTGAAGAAAAAACCCTGAGAGTAAACAAAACAATACAAAGAATAAATAATACGGAAAAAGACAGTGCTGAAAAAACAAAAATAATAATAAGCACGCCTAAAACAGAAAATTCAGAAAGAATAATTCCTTTATCAGATAAGATGATAAATATATTGGAAAAATATAAAACAAGCGGATATTTTTTAACAGGAGATTATAAATGCCTTGAACCAAGGAGGTATAGAGTTAAATTAAAAAAATATCTGGAAGAAGCAGGAATAGAACATATAAACTTTCACGCACTGAGGCACACGTTTGCAACAAGAGCAATAGAAAGCGGATTTGATGCAAAAACACTGAGCGAGCTTTTGGGACACACAGACATACATATATCACTGGAAAGATATGTACACAGCAGTATGGAACAAAAACGCAAACAAATGAACAAATTAAATTCATTATAATCTCAAAATTCGTCAAACAGAAAGTCAAAAAAACGCGAAAACCCGATTAAATGCGGATTTTCGCGGTGTAAAACTGTTATTAACTTAATTAAGGAAAAATTATAGCGATTTTTAAGTTTATTTATTACATATACTTTTATTATGTGATATATTGTAACATTATATTTATGAAAAGTCAATTGTTTTAAATTAATTTACTTATGTTTTTTTTATGCAAAAAAGCGGCGAAGCCTTGCCTCGCCGCTAAAATATCGGATTTTAAATCAGTTAGTAATTGTCTGTTCTGTATCCTTATCAAAAATGTGGATTCTTGAAAGGTCAAATGCAATTTTAATGTTATCTCCCGGATTTGCCGTTGATGTAGGCTCAACACGAGCAGTAATCGGAACACCTCCGATATTAACATACAGGTAAATCTCTGCGCCCATAAGCTCTGTAACGTCAACATTTGCATCAAACAGGCAGGTTGCCTTTGCAACTTCTTCGGGCTCATCGTGAACATTCTCGGGACGTATACCGAATACAACCTCTTTGCCAACATAGCTGTCAAGCTTGCCGCCTGCTGCTTTGTCAGCAGGAACAGGAACCTTGTACTTATCAAAATTGAGTGTATAGTTTGAGCCTTCCTTAGCAAGAGTAGCATTAATGAAGTTCATCTGAGGTGAACCGATAAATCCTGCAACGAACATATTGCAAGGCAAATCATAGAGGTGCTGAGGAGTATCAACCTGCTGAATGAAACCGTCTTTCATTACAACAATTCTTGTACCCATTGTCATAGCCTCTGTCTGGTCATGAGTTACATATATAAATGTTGTGCCTAAACGCTGATAGAGTTTTGAAATCTCTGTACGCATCTGAGCACGGAGCTTTGCATCAAGGTTTGAAAGCGGTTCGTCAAGAAGGAATACCTTAGGATTACGAACAATAGCACGTCCAAGTGCAACACGCTGTCTTTGACCGCCCGAAAGAGCTTTTGGCTTTCTGTCGAGGTACTGCTCAATTCCGAGAATACGTGCAGCCTCTTCTACTCTGCGTTTAATCTCTTCCTTTGGAGTTTTACGAAGTTTAAGACCAAAAGCCATATTGTCATAAACAGTCATATGCGGATAAAGAGCATAGTTTTGGAAAACCATTGCAATGTCTCTGTCCTTTGGAGCTACGTCATTAGCAAGTTTATCGCCAATGTAGAGCTCACCTTTAGAAATATCTTCAAGACCGGCAATCATTCTCAGTGTTGTTGATTTGCCGCAGCCTGACGGTCCAACAAGAATGATAAACTCCTTGTCTGCGATTTCAAGGTTGAAGTCCGTTACGGCTGTAACTCCGCCGTCATAAATTTTGTAAACATGTTTCAATGATACATTTGCCATATAAAAACCTCCAGTAATCCAATAAAGTAATAATGCCTTATTACAGTTATTAATATACCACTTTAAACAATTTTTTACTATACTGATTTTAACTAAATATTCAAGTAAGATTTTATTAAAAACCGATATGCAATAAAAATCGTTCTGCGTTTTTAGTGTATATTGCCGATAAAAATTAACTCTTTTTCATAATTTGTCAACAATTTACAGCAACCTATGGGCAATTTGCTGTCCAAATACAAATTGCCGATTGATATTCGTTTAAGATGCACAACATTTATTCCACAACAAATAAACATTTTTTTAACCTGATGAAATTTTCCCTCACAAATTGTAACTATTCCCTTTTTGTTATCGGAATCAGGCAAAACTTCAAGCTTTGCAGGCATACATTTGGTCCCGTCGGCAAAAATAATTCCGTCCTCAAATTTTTTAACAGTATCATCATCTATTGATTTGTCAAGCTTTGCAATATACTTCTTTTCAATATGCTTCTTCGGAGAAAGCATTTTGTGCGCAAAATTCCCGTCATCTGTAATTATAAGAAGTCCCTCGGTGTCTTTATCAAGCCTGCCTGCGGGAAAAAGTCCCTTTCGTTTGTATTCTTCGGGAATCAAATCAATGACTGTCTTGTCATATTTGTCGTTACTTGCAGAAATCACGCCTGCCGGTTTATTCATCATAATATAAATATTCTTTTTATACTTTATAGCTTGTCCGTTTACGGCGATTTTATCAGTATTTACATCAATCTTTGTATCAATTTTTTTGCAAATTTCACCGTTTACACACACTTCGCCGCGTTTTATTATTTTTTGTACCTCTTTGCGGCTTCCGATATTTTGAGATACAAGTATTTTGTCTAGTCTTTCCATATTATTTTAACGGCTTATTTTTTTGACCGTATTCTCCGTTTGTAAGATGTGCGCCGATTACCATATTTTTATATATAAGCATCACAGCGTATTTTTCTTTTGAGTTTTTCAGTTCATAAGTTATCATTTTAGCACTTTTGCCCTTATATCTGCTTAAATCAAGTCCTATTGATTTTTGCAGCTCGTTGTATTCATCATATACAGGGTTGAACTCTGACGGTATTATTATATCTCTGCTCTCTGCGCTTTCAGGCACAGGCGAAAGACCAAATCCTTTAAGAAAATTAATTTGCTCGTTACAGGTTTCAGCCTTGAGTGAATATGTACCTATTTCATCACAGGTCGCCGTGTCGGGGACTTGACTGTGTACCGATATCATACATATTACACACACTACTGATACGACAATTGATGCAGCAGCCAAGAAAACAAGTAATTTTTTCGATGGTAAAATTTTCACGTTATATACAAACATTTTTAAAACCTCCGTTATAAATTCATATGCCGAAGATTTTGTTTTAATGTCAGTTACTTATAAGTGAAATTATATCATAAGGAGTTTTCGCAAACAGCTCTGCTCCCTCCGCTTTCATTCTGTCTGTCGTACCGTATCCGTATTCAACTCCCACAAAATCAACTCCGCAGAGCCTTGCTCCCCTGGCGTCAAAATATGTGTCGCCGAGCATAACCGTATCTGTTTTATCCTTTTCAAAACTGCCTCCGAGCGAGTTTACCGCATAAGGAATTAAATCTTTTTTATCCTTGCGGCTTCCGTCAAATGTCGAACCGCATACTGCGTCAAAATAATCCGATACCCCGAGGATTTTTACTATCTCTTCCGCAAATTTTTCGTATTTTGATGAACATACCGCAACCTTTATATTACTGCTTTTCAGCTTTTCGAGAACTTCTTTGATACCGTCATATAGATTATTTATATACTTCCCCGTTTCATTGTAAAAATCCCGGTAAAGCTCAAGTCCCTTTTGACTGTCTTCCTCGGTAAAATGACACACATTTCTGAATGTATCAAGCAATGGCGGCCCTATATATAACGTATAGTCGTTAAGATTAGGCAACGGCTTTCCGAGTGAAGTAATTGCGTGTTCAAGCGACTTGCGTATTCCTCCGGCACTTTCGCTTACAGTACCGTCAAGGTCAAACAATACATATTTATATTTAATCATTAAATTTTCCGTCTGCTTTCATCTGGAATTTTTCAGCCTTTACAATGACTCTCGTATGAGTACCTCTGGCTATTTCACCCTTTTTATCTTCTGCTTTCACATCAAAATAAAACATTCTTCCGTCAGTTTTTGTAAGAACCGCAGTTGCAGTAATTTCCGCACCCAACGGAGTAGGGCTTGTGTGTTCAATAGAAATCATTGTTCCGACAGTTGTGAGTTCATCATCGCAGAGTTCGCTTTGAGCAAGCTCAGCCGCTGCGTTTTCCATTAATGCAACCACCGCAGGAGTGGCAAGAACCATCAGACTTCCGCTTCCCATGGCGCAGGCAAGATTTTCTTCCTCAACCTTGATTGTCTTTAATACAGCTTTTTCAGACATAATAATCCCCTTTCCTGTTGTTTTAATATATTGTGCTTTATTACCATAATACAATAATATAAAAAATTAGGCAAGTCATTGCATTTTTATCTACTGTCTAACAATATAAAAATAAATTCTATCTGTCTGCGCAGATTTGGTATAGCGTTACGTTGTTTTGTTTCTGTTATAATTTTTTATTACATCGTTTATGCTCTGTTTCTCATCTTTTGTAAGTTTTCTGTATTCGTCAACTAATTTGGATTCCTCACCATTCAAATCATAAGGATATACTTTTTCAATTATATGATTAATGTCTGTATTTCCTATAAGATAGTCAACAGAGGTTTTAAAAAAATTTGCTAAGTCAACAAGAGTGTTAATGTCAGGCTCAACATTGTGATTTTCATATTTATTTATAGATTGCTGGCTTGTTCCTATGATTTCAGCAAGCTTTTGTTGGCTGATGCCCGATTGTAATCTTAACTTTTTCAGATTTTTCACCATATAATCACCCCAATAATAATATTAACAACTTAGAGTAGTTAAATAAAAAACTTTGTTTTAGTTATTGACAACAACTTGAGGTTGTGATATATTAAATATGAAATATGACAATATATGTCATTAATTTTTTATTCAGATAAGGAGATATAAAATGAAAAAAACTACAAAATTAATTTCAATTGTTTTAGCTTTCATGCTGGCAGCCTGCTCATTTGCTGTAATGCCTTTTGCAGCCAATGCAGTCGAAACCGCAAAACTTTCTGCTTCAGATACTGCAACTGATGATACCGCAACAAAGGATGCGGTTGTTGACCATATTGAGCTTGCAGTTTCAAGCATTGAAATTATAAAAATCCCTGACAAAGTGTTTACCGCCGAATTTCCAAACAACGATTACTGGGACAAGTATATGGAAAATCATACCATGGACGAATTTTATGAAGATAGCAGACCCATTAGCATTGCGGCTAATATGAAAGGTGCACAAATGCAGGTTACCTTTAATGATGGCACAGTTATTGTACATACTTTTGATAAACCAATATATGTATTTAGAAGCTATCTAGGAACACATAATGCTTGTTATGTGTTAGAAGACGGAAAACAGTTTCTTGTTACAGATTTGGGAGGCTATAAGGCGCAAGTAGAATTTGCAGGCAAAACCACAGTTTTTGAGGCTAAACATGCCGGTTCTGATAATAATGGCAATAATACAACACCTACAAATCTGACCGATACACCCAATGGTAATTTGACAACGCCTACATCTTCGCAAGTTCCCTCTCCGGATACAGCAACTGCTGATACGGTAAAAAACGGTTCTTCAGGTACAGCCGGTTCAGGCAACGGAACTATTGCTACAGGCAATAACATGTGTTCTCTTGCTGCAATTATTATTTTGGTTTGTGCCGGCGGAGTAATGGTATTCTTCAACAGAAAAAGATACTTTAAGCATTAATAGAAATTAGCATTAAAATTCAATAGTTAAAAAATAAGAGCGAAACTGTAACAAAACAGTATCGCTCTTGCTTATTTTCTGTTGTTTAAATAAATAAAATGTGATATAATATGGTTTAAATACATTATGTTACCATAATACAATATTATAAAAATCAGGCAAGCCATTGCCGTAAATAAATTTGAGGAGAATCACCAATGAAATTAGGTATAGTAGGTTTACCGAATGTAGGAAAAAGCACGCTTTTTAATGCTATTACAAACGCAGGCGCACAGAGTGCAAACTATCCATTCTGCACAATTGAGCCCAACATAGGCGTTGTTGCCGTGCCCGACAAGAGGCTCGACAAGCTTGCAGAAATGTACGACCCCGACAAATATACTCCTGCTTCAATTGAATTTGTTGACATTGCAGGTCTTGTAAAGGGAGCTTCAAAGGGCGAAGGTCTGGGAAACAAATTCCTTTCAAATATCCGCGAGTGTGACGCAATTGTTCACGTTGTTCGATGTTTTGAGAATGACGACATTATTCACGTTGAGGGAAATATTAATCCTGCACGTGACATTGAAACAATTAATCTTGAACTTATTCTGTCTGATGTTGAGATGATGGAACGCCGAATTGACAAGACAAAGAAAATGCTTAAGGGTGATAAAAAATATCAAAAGGATTTAGATTTTTTTGAGCGCGTGCTCTCTGCGCTTGAGGAAGGCAAACCCGCAAGAAGCGTTGAATGTGATGAAGATGAAAAAGCGCTGCTTTCCGACATTGCGCTTCTGACAAACAAACCCGTAATTTACGCGGCTAATATGAGCGACGAAGATTTTTCAAACGGAATTGACAATAATGCAGGATTCAAAGCTGTACAAGCGATTGCCTCAGAAGAACACGCAGGCGTTCTCCCCATTTGCGCCCAGATTGAAGAAGAAATCGTTGAAATGGATAAAGAAGAAAAGGAAATGTTCCTTGCCGATATGGGACTTGAAGAAAGCGGACTTGACCGGCTTATCAAGGAATGTTATGCTCTGCTCGGACTTATCTCCTACCTCACGGCTGGCAAACAGGAGGTCAGAGCATGGACAATCAAGAATGGTACAAAAGCACCTCAGGCGGCAGGCAAAATCCACTCTGATTTTGAGAGAGGATTTATCAGAGCCGAAGTTATTGCTTATGATGATTTAATTGCTTGCGGCAGTATGACAGCCGCAAAGGAAAAAGGACTTGTCCGCAGCGAGGGCAAAGAGTATGTTATGAAAGACGGCGACGTTGTTCTGTTCAGATTTAACGTATAATTCTTTTAGCTCGCGTATATATGTCGGACATAATTCATACAACGGTTGCCCGACCGTATTGTTTTGTCTTTGAAATTATAATGGCTGTCTCTATTTTAACTTTATAATTATAATATATTCTCAAAAACAAACGCTTCACAAACCATAATGGAATGTGAAGCGTTTTATATTAGCGTATATGACTAAAAGTTTTTAGTTTATTACAAGGTGTTAGATATTATTATATTGTATTGCTTATTCAGCAACTTATCCTAACACCGATTCTAAATCACAACAATATTTCTGAATTTCGGTAGCGTCAAGTACATCTACGCGTTCGTCTCGATTTACATCGCCAGCTGCAAGCTGTTCTTCTGTAAAATCTGATAATGACGAACAATATTTTTGTATAAGTGTGGCGTCCATAACATTTACACTTCCGTCGCCGTCAACATCACCAAGTGTTTCATAAGGTAAATCGTGACCTGTTACTTCGGACAAGGTATTTGAAATTGAAATAAGTTTTACAACAGCTTCATCAGCCGTAATGCTGCCAATTTCAACCTGTTTATAGATTCTTTCAACACAAATGTTGTAAACATCTGTAGTATAGACATTGAGTTTATCAAAAAGACCTTGTACTAAACTCATTTTATCTGGATCATTATAATAAGCCATAAGATATTGCGCAAGAAGAGTATTGTCCGATTCACCGTCAGGATATGCTGAACCAATAATATTGCCCGTTGAAGTAATTTTCTTCTCAGCACCGCAGTCAGCATTATTCATCCAGGCTGCTTCAATTGCAGTTTTACTTGAATCTTCCGGATTTTCAAGCAACTGACCTGTACAATAAACTGTATCTCCAATGCAGTTGCCATTCATAATTATGTTATATGTCTGCATACCTGTATTTGCACTGAAAATCACGCAATAAATTTTTCCGTCGTTCTTACTGAATGTATTTTCTGTTTTAGATAGGTCATATGAAGCAATTCCTGTTTCAGAATCATAATCACAATATTCTTGTTTTGACTGCCATAGAGGCCACTCTGTACCCGAAGAAGTACGAGAACCATCAACACGCCAAATATGACAGAATACTCTTTTTACATTACCCCAGTCTGATTTTCTTACATCAAAATAAATTTTATTGCTGTCGGTATCAGGTAATGTTGGAGTTGTAGGAGTCGTATCGTCATTGAGTTTCTTAAATGTTCCTGCTTTTTCAGAAGCTTCCTTAGTCGGATATGTACCGTACTCGCCGTTACCATAATAGAAGTACCAATCTCCAACATATGTCTTCAATTTGCCCTGAAGGGCTTCTGTAGTCCGTTCAGGGTCAATAATATAAATCATATTGTCCAATGTAAATGAAAGACCAAAGCCATAATCTTTTTCCATAAAGAAATTATTAGCAAAATCACCAAGAGCTGCCTTATCACTATTATAGCTTTCTTCCATCATAGCAAAAAAGTCCGAATTGTAAAGTTCGCTGTCGCCCTTAGTATAATAATCAACTTTCACGTTTGCAGACTGCCTTGCGGCAGCAAAGACAGGCGCTTCTTTATTTGTTCCGCCGTCAACAAAGTTATTCCATATCAACACCGATACATCAGTAGGACAATCAACATAATAAACATCTTTAACATCACTAACTTGAGCCTTGTATCCAGGCCACATAGTTACTGTGCCTGTACCATCATCGCCGCCTTCCCACCAATAAACACCTGCGGTATCAGTATATTCGTTGTACCAATCAGAAGGCATTGCGAAATAATACCTGCGTGTTTGCTCAATATTATCTGACGACACATAACGGCCGTCACTGCCAATTGCAGCCGAAACATTCATAACAGCAACAGCAGTCGTTGAAAAAACGAGCATTACAGCAAGTAATAAACCTATGAATTTTTTTAACATAATTTTCTTTCCTTTCTTAATGAAATTAGTTTTATACTAAACGCCGTTTTTATTTGTGGTTAGTATTAACAATAAACTTTTCATAAAAGCAAAAAATTACCAATACTTTATTAGTAATTACTACTATGTAATTACAATAATATAAAATCACAAATAAATCAATACTTTTATGGAATTTTTTATTGAAATTTATCTATAATGGATATTATTTGTAATTTTTAAAGATATAAGAATTAAATTAGTCAGATTAAATTTTAAGCAAAAGTAGTTGTAACAAAAAATGAAATTCAAAATAGTATGTAATGTAAACGAAAGGAGGAAAGAATATGTGTAATAATAACGGTTTGTTCGGAAACAATAGTTGCTGTACTTGGATCATTCTTCTTATCGTAATTCTCAGCTGCTGCGGCAACAACAACGCTTCTGACAACAACGGATGTGGCTGCGGTTGCTAATAAGCAAGCTAATCCATTCGTAAATTCATCAGTTGCATACTGAGGACGTTTTACAAAACAGGCTCCCGTTAAAAACGGGAGCCTGTTTTCATTAATTATATTTATATAAATTAATATTTAAAATCGGGTACGTACTTTTTAATTGTCGGGAGCATACCGATTTTATCAGGTGTATGCGGAGGAAGCTGCCAGAAATCGTGAGCACAGTAAGTATTGCCCTCTATAATTGCCGGACCTGTGGGAGTGATTGCAACATCCCAGCCGATGTATCTTATCTGAGGAACTACAAGTGCGGCTTTAAGGCACATATCAACAGCCTCTTTAACATACGGAAGCTGATAACCCACAATTTTTACGTGAGTATCTGGATGTTCGGTATAAATTATTCCCTTTGTTGTATCGCCCGAATGAGCAGGATACTTCATCTTGCCTGTTTCTATATCGACAGGAGTAAACAGACAGTTGTTATCAATAATGCTGCCGCCGCAGCCCATTTTCTGCACTATATAAACACAGTGCGGAACTTTGTTGTTATCAAGAATGGTGATAACTCTCATACTGTTTACGGCATTGGGATAAAGCTTGCTTAATGCAGGATGCTGATTGATGTTGTCCTCAATTGTGCAGAAACCCTTATTAATGAGGTAATCATAAAGCTCATCAAAATTCTTAAAATCACTTACTTTCAGTCTTTCACAGCCTATTCCGCATTCCTTGTCCTGCATTTTGCAAAACAGATATTCTCTTGTTTCTACAAATTTACGAACATCTTCTTTTGAAGCTTTTTCAAGCTGTAAATAACCTCTTCCGATATAATCCTTAAACAGATCATTAAACTCGTCCTTATTGTCAAAAAAGTGAGCATACTCAGTATCGTTCATAAACATATTGAGTTTCTTGCTTATAAGACGTGTTACAAATGTTTTGCGTTGTTCTTTGTTGAGATCATAAAACGCAAAAATCTGATAATCATAATATCCTGCACCGTAACGCTTTGCACACCAAAGCATATCAAAGAAAATTCCAATGCTGTTCTTCCCTGTTCTTTCGTGTACAGCCTTAATTGCAGTTTTCATTTTTCCTATGCTTGCGTGTGCAAGCACCCTGAATATATACCCTTTATCTGCCATTGTAGTACCACTCCTGTAACTTTTATTCATATATTCTTGGAACTCGCTTAGAAATTCCGCAGACAATTTCATCTACATTAGTATTGAGCAAGTCTGCCATCCATAATACACTTAATTTCTCATCAAGCAAAGTTACGGTATCACCGCGCTCAACTCCATATATGTCGGTAACATCAACCATAAACTGATCCATACAAATCCTGCCGATAATCGGTGCTTCCCTGCCGTTAATCATAACCTTTCCGATGTTTGAAAGCCGTCTGCTGTATCCGTCGGCAAAGCCTACGGGAATTGTAGCTATCTTTGTCGTGCGTTTTGTAACAAATGTTCCTCCGTAACCTACCTCTGTACCCTTTGGAACTTCTTTTACCATAACTACATATGTGTACCAGCTGATGATTTGGTGTAAATCCTCTTTTTCCCAATCATTTTCATCTATGGGACAAAGTCCGTAAATAATATCTCCTGCCCTTACTGCGTCAAGCTGAGTTTCGGGTCTAAGCAAAATAGCCGGACTGTTTGCAACGTGCTTGCACGGAATTGAAATTCCCGCTTTTTCAAGCTTTTCAACCATATCAAGATACAAATTAAGCTGCTCGGTCGCACTTATTCCGTCATTTTCATCAGCTCGTGAAAAATGCGTAAAGGCTCCGGTAATTTTCAGATTTTCCATTGAATTTATTTTTAAAATCTGCTCAACTGAAGAGCTGTCGGCAGGAAATCCTATTCGGCTCATACCCGTGTCAATTTTAATGTTGATAGGCTGGATAACTCCGCTCCATTTTGCAAGCAGATTAAGCTTTTCCGCAGTATCAAGAGAAAAAATCGTAGGGGTAAGATTATATTTTATAACGTTCTCAAGCTGACCGTCGCACGTATCTCCAAGCAAAAGAATCGGCTCAACCGCTCCTGCTTCTCTCAGTGACGCACCCTCTTCCCATACGGCAACGGCATACCTCTCAACACCGCATTTTTTCAGCGTTGGATAAATTCCTTTTTCGCCGTGTCCGTAGCCGTCGCCTTTCAGAACAGCCATAATTTCAACACCGTCATTAAGACGTTTCCGAATGTTTTTTATATTCCTCTCAAGCAAGCCGAGATTAACAACGGCAACTGTCCGCTGCGTCATTTTTCTCATAATTCAAGCCTTCTTTCAGCCCTATACTAAGGCGTGCAAAAAGATAATTTTCATATACGCCCGAGTATTAATACTAAACACCTTTAAAAAAACGGAATAAGATTGAGTGCAGGGTTCCGTTTTTAATTGGGGCTTCATATAATTTCCGATTTGTTATTATATCACATATTTTGCCATTTTACAACATTATTGTATTTTTTTCAAGATAACCTGTTTTTATTCAATATAAAACTAAATTCACAGCAAAACAGCCTCACAATTGTGAGGCTGTCGTATTAACTATTTTATTGCAATTCCCATGTTCCGTATTTGTTATGATTTTTTTCATCAAGATCCGGTTTCGCATAGAAAGCAAGTGCTGACCCGTCTAATGGAATATTTACTGTTTGACTGCTGTTATTATTAAAAATAACATAATTTGCAGTGTTTGGCACTTGAACCGTGTAAACATCTTCGTTATAGCCATTTTTTTCAAGAAAAGTCATTTCAACGCCCGGCCATTTATTTGGTCCTTCCTGTCCTTCTGACCAGTAATAACAGTAAATTTTACCTGACCAGTGCTGGGAATTACTGAATTTAACCGTATATGTTGACGGTGTAGGCTTTACTGTTGTAGGCTGTTCCGTAGGCTTAACGGTTGTTGGCTGCACTGTTGGTTTAGCCGTTGTTGGCTGCACTGTTGGTTTAGCCGTTGTTGACTGCACTGTGGGCTTAACTGTCGTTGGCTGCACTGTTGGTTTAGCTGTTGTTGGCTGATCACCGCCTACATATTGTCCACAGTAATATGACTGATCTGTCAATTCAACAAGGTAGCACTGAATCGCAGTTGCGTCCCTTACACTGATATAACCGTCCTTATCAACATCAGCGGCTATTAAACTATTACCTGTCAAAGTACTCATTTCTACAAGGTGTAACTGTATATTTGTAGCGTCTATGATTGAAATTGTTTTGTCAATATTTACATCACCGATAAGAATTTTGTCCTTAATATCCGTAGTTGTGGGTGCCGCTGTAGGTTTAGCTGTCGTAGGCTGTACTGTAGGTTTAGCCGTCGTAGGCTGAGGAGCGATAAATTCTACCCACTCATGGTTAGCTTTCATAAGCATTGAATTTCCGTTCAGCTGCATACCTTGTTCTCCGTCAGCAGGATAACGGTTTGTTGTTGCATCTTTGCTTTCTGTAAACATTGCGTAGCCTTTGCTGAGGTTTGCAGGAACTTCAAGCACATAATATCCTGTTGCAGAGTCATATTTCATCTGCTGACCGGGCCAATCTGCGTTATGGGTTGACTCGTCAAGATAAATATAGCAATAGACATTTGACCATCCATATGATGAATTGTCGAAATAAACTTTTTGTGTTGCTGACGGATCAACCTTTGTGTATGTATATGATACAGGGTCTGAAGTTGTTTTACCATCACTTGCAATAACACTTACAGTTGTTGTTGTGCCGTAAGCAACTCCTGAACCTATTTTGATTGTCTGACCGTTTGTATAGGAAGTGTATGAACCGCCGTCAATTGAATACTGTCCGCCTGTCGCATTTTCAAATTTCAGTGTAAGCGTTAATGTGTCTGTTTGATAAGTTGTTGAACCGGGAGTTATTGAAGCAGAAGGACCCGGCGCTTTCTCATTGTAAACAACAGCAACACCTGTATCGCCAATCTGACCACTGATTTTTCCGTTCGCTACCTTAAATGTTGAACCGGTAATTGCGTCCTTATATGTACCGGCTGCCATTTTATTTGCAGGTACATTTACTGATGTTGACGAACCGGAAGCATTAACAAGAACAACACCGGTTGTACCGCGCTCATTGTACACGATTGAACCGTTTGATGCAATATTTTCGCTCTGTCCGTCAAAATAATTTTTAAACTTATTAACTTCTGCAACAGCTTTTGATTTCCAAGTTGTATCAGTGCTTGCACTGCCCATTGTTGTGGCAGGTCTTGCAAAGAAAAGTGATGTTGCATTTGCTCTTGAGCCTACAATTGCCCATGCTTTAATGATTGTGCTGTTTGATACATTCTTAGTATTTGAAAGTCCAGCCGAACCGGAATTGCCCATATATGTATCGTGAGATTCTGCCCATAATACAGTTTTGTTTGCTCCGGCACCTTTTGAATAGTTTGAATTTGCCATACCTGAAGCATTTCCTTCATTCGCCGATTTTAAAATTGAATCGCTTGAGTAGTTATCGGTAACACTCATATAATTAGTGTAGTTTGAAATATCTGTTGCGCAGCCATTCAGAATTTCACCGTAGTAATAAATGTCATTATTAGTGCTTGCCTTAGAACCGTCTATTACTGTCGGCCAAAACTTGCTTCCGAAGCTTCCGTCTGTAGGCAGTTCAATGTGTTTTGCAGCGTCAAAACGGAAACCGTCAACACCCTGATTTATACAGTCAATGAGAAGATTTTTATATAACTCCTGAATATGTGAGTTTGCGGTATTAAGGTCGGGTTCGCCAATAAAGCCTTGAGTCATTGTCTGACGATTGCTGTCGTCGTATCCCGTCCAGTTATTTATATGCCAGTAAGCTGAGTTGTTTTTCAGTTCAGCATCAACCTGAGGAGAAATATTGTCCATAGAGTTTCCTTTTTGATCTGAAACATTAGCCATATGGTTAGCAACAATGTCAACTATAACTTTAATGCCCATACTTTCAGCAGTACTGCACAGAGATTTTAAATCTGCCTTTGAGCCAAGCCATGTGTTGCCATCGGCAATTTTTATTGAAATAGGCTGATACAGCTTCCACCACTGTCCGTTTTGGTCATTCCATGACGAATTGTAGTCTTTTGGAGGCTGAACAGGAGAAGTCTGTACTGCAGTGTAGCCTGCGTCCTTAATGCTCTGTAAATTTTGTTTTATGGTATTGTAAGACCAGTTAAAACAGTGAAGAACCGCACTTCCCTGAATTTTGTTTTGCGCACCTGTACCTGCCGATGATGTATAGCTGCTTTCTGAAGCAGCAGTGCTTGACTTGTCTGTAGTAACTGCATTTACAGCAAAATTGCTGACTACAGCACAAGACATAAGCATACAAAGTGCAAGTATGATGCTTGTTATTTTTTTGCTCAAATTTCTCACTCCTAAATAAAATTACTTTAACGAATATACATTAATTTATATTCGCATAACACTCAAAAGGTAAACGACATATTTACCCTTTTACTTACTAATAATAACAAATTCATTTTCTTTATTCAATCTACTATCTGCACAAAAACTCAAATTGTTTTTATCAACTCTGCTAAATATGCAATTTTTTGTAGTCAAAACACACAAATCATGCGAATGATATTAGATGCTTTTTTAATAAGAAAAAAGATATTAAATGTCTACAAATTTAAGTTTATTTTATAAATATTTAGTTTTTATATTGATAAACAATAATTATTAAGTTCTCAATAATATAAAAATAAGAAAATATCTAATTTAAAAATCTTTTTTGCCTATTTATAAGCACAGTTCACAATTCGCTGAAAATATTTATAACAATTTATATTTTAAATTTCATATATATTTTTTAGATATCTGATTTCTTTGGCATATCCGTCAAGTTCATTTGGAGTTTCAAGCAAAAACGGAAGCGTTTTTAAATAACTGTTATTAATTATTCTTTTAAAGGCATCATATCCTATAGCTCCCTGCCCTATCTTCTGATGTCTGTCCTTATGACAGCCAAGATAATTCATACTGTCGTTTAAGTGAACAGCCTTTAATTTATCAATTCCTATTATTCGGTCAAACTCCGACAGAACACCTTCAAGGTCATTTACAATGTCGTATCCTGAATCAAAAACATGGCAGGTATCCAGACAAACACCTATTTTATCCTTTAATTCTACTCCGTTTATTATTTCTCTGAGTTCTTCAAAACGGCTTCCAATTTCTGTTCCTTTTCCCGCCATTGTTTCAAGCAGTACCGTAGTATGCATTGTTTCCGTCATTGCATTGTTCAAAGCATTAATTATCTGATTGATTCCCGTTTCAACGCCCTGTCCTGTGTGGCTTCCGGGATGAAAATTATATAAATTTCCGGGAAGATACTCCATTCGTTTTAAATCGTCGGTTAGCGTATTATAGGCAAATTCACGTGTTTCCCGTTTTGAAGAGCAAAGATTCATGGTGTAGGGCGCGTGAGCAACAATTTGCGAAAAATTATTTTCATTCATAATCTTTATTAGTGCGTCAACATCGCTCTGAACAATTTTACGTGCTGAACCTCCGCGCGGATTGCGGGTAAAAAACTGAAATGTATTTGCTCCTATTTCAAGCGCCTGTTTGCCGACAGCCTCAAAACCATTTGAAATTGACAGATGACATCCGATATTAATCATAATAATCTCTCCGATAAAAATTAATGCCGAACATTTTGAGTTCAGCGTAGTGTTGTTATATTCTCTGCTCTTTTGCAAAATTGCGCAATTAACGAAAAACGCTGAACCCGAACAATTGGGTTCAGCGTTGTGCTGGTCGGGATGACAAGACTTGAACTTGCGACTCCACGCCCCCCAGACGTGTGCGCTACCAAACTGCGCTACATCCCGATATAACATTTAGTATTTTATCAAAAACCGTTTTGATTGTCAAGTACCTGTACATATTTATTTTCTGTCTGATTGCACATTTTTTTCAGACTAATCCGACATTTCCTCTATCAAATCAAGAATAAGTCTTATTTGTCTGTCGCTGAGTCCTGACGTATCTATTGTGCGTTTTCTCTCCACACCAAGCAGATAATCAGTTGAAACGCCGAACAGCTTTGAAAGCTTAATCAGCACCTCATATGAAGGGGCACGGGTTGAAAGCTCGTAGCTTGAAATCATAGCCTTGCTAACCCATACTCTGTCTGCAACCTGTTGTTGGGTCAAGCCCTGTTCTTTACGCAAGTCTTTCAATCGCTTTCCTAAGTCAACCATTAGCATACACCTCTGTAATTACTTTATGATATGTATATATTCTAATGGCTTATTATTTATAAACTAATTGTTGACTTTTGCATTTAATTATGATATATTATTATTATAAAATTTATAAAATAATATAATACTTTAAAAATCTAAAATTTTCTTGGTATTTTTATAATTTATATTTTTTTATATATATTATTGACAATATTTTATTGTATGGTATAATTGCATTAAACCATATAGTTCAATATAAAATATATTTTATATATTATTTTTATTTAAAAAAAGGAGAATTTTATGAAAAAACTGCTTTCTGCTGTTATTGCAGCAATGCTTATGCTGTCATGCTCAACTGCAACATTTTCAGCAACTGATTCCACCGCTTCACCTGATGAAGCAAAAAAGCTTGTTTCTATGGAAATGACCGAGCTTCCGTCTAAATTGAATTACATTCTTTTTGTGGACGCGGGCTGGAATTTTGACATTGATGAAAATGAAACTGACATTGATAAAATTTTAGATGCAATCAATAATGCTGAATTTTACATTGATGTCAATTGGACAGGTGCAACTATTATGGGAACATACAGCGACGGTACAACCGAAGAAATTGACCCTTACCTATGCACTACAAGCGTTGCAGATCCTGCAAGTCTTGGCGAAATCGCCAATGAAGAAGATTTTGAAAAAGCAATGGCTATGATTTGCCGCGAATACACCATTAATGTAGAATTAAACGGCGTAACAACCTCATTTAAAGTAACGGTTAATCCTTATGACTTTGATGTTGATTACAGCGACATTTATGAGTTTGTATCTTATACTGAACCTGATAAAAATGTATATGACATTGACAAGGACTTCTCGCAAGAAATTATTTTTGATGAAAACGGAAATGAAATTATTGTAGATTCCTTGGATTTTGACCTTACCGGAATGACGGTAACAATCAAGAACAAGGAAACCGGAGAGCTTATTACATACGGCGAGGATAATATTTATCTTGAATTTATGCATTTCCCTGATGAGCCTGAGCTTGTACCCGGTGAATACACCGCTTTTGGCGAGGTATATACTGATGATGGAGAGATTGTTCCTTTCGACTATCTGTTTAAACTTACAAGCGCAAACGATAACAAAACTCCCGGCTCAAGCAATCCGTCAACTGACAGCACAACGGAAAACAACAGCAAAAAACCAGTATCTACACCAGATACATCTGACACGGCAGTAAATACTTCTGCCGACAACGGTGCAATTCAAACAGGAAGTCCTGTAAGCGCAGGAATACTTGCAGTGGTAATGCTTTCAGGAACAGTGATTGCATTTCTGACATACAGAAAGAAACTTGAAAGATAAAATACTTTAAAAAATAAAAACTTAATTAGTAATTATTTTAACTAAAAAGGCAGTTCATAAAGAACTGCCTTTTTCATTTGGTAGTATTTTATTTTTAAATACTTAATTATTTTAATTAAAAAATCAAGTTTTTAATCTGTTCGGAATTTTTATTTTTGATGCAAGCCTGCACACTGCAAAAATCAATATTATCTCCGGAATACATTTAACCGCCGCACTGATTAGTCTTGCAGAAAGATAAACAATATACGGTGTTCCCTGCCCTGCTCCGTAGAGCACATACAACCAAAATGCCGCAAGGAATGTTTCAACTGCAATTGTATTTATAAGCCATGCAATAATAACTCTCGGTACTGTTATCTTACTTTTGTAAAAGGCAAATCCGTAGATAAGTCCCGTTAAAAGTCCGCTTATTGTAAAACCAGGAAAGTATGCTCCGCCCGTAGGGTTCAGCAAAAACGAAATAATATCTCCCAAAGCGCCGACTAAAGCGGCAGGCACAGGACCAAATATAGCACCCGTTACTGCAATAGGAAGAAAAGCTCCGCTGATTTTTACGTTGTTGCCAAAAAAAGCAAGTGTTCCGTTGGCAAAAAATCCGAGTACTACTCTGAGGGCAAGCAGCATTGCAATTGCTGCAAGCGAATAAACGCTCTTTAATTCTGCAAATGAATTAAAAAGTTTTTTAACTTGTGACATTTTCTAAACCTCCTGAATAACACGATGTTGCTTCAGGATATAAAAAAGGCGGACAGAAAACTGCCCGCTAAAGTCCCAAAGTAACAGCGGGATGCGGAATCTGCACCGCAGAAAGCCAAGCCTTCTTTCGTTTTTGCGGCAACTCCCCGTCCGCAAAACACTTCACGCACAAATTCCTACTCTGTATATATTTGTATCTTTTAGTACAAAGACAATTATATCACGATAATCTGTAATGTCAATACCCTATGTTGATTAAGACATTTTCTTTTTATTAAATGCGTTGTTCATCTTTACTATCATATAAGAAAGCGGTTTGTATATGAACATTGTAACGGCGGCTACAATAAATCCCTTGCAAAATGTAAACGGAACATTGAAAATCAACAGTGATTTCAAAAGTGTGTCAGAAGCAGGCAGCAGAGCTTTGTACATATTAATAATCACATTCATATCGCCGCCTGCCCAAAGTTGAGCATATACAGGATAAACTATGAAATAATTGGTTGCAATGCTCAGAACAGCCATAGCAAGAGCGCCGCTTATGCAGGCAATGAGTGCACCTTTTTTTGTTTTGTTATATTTGTAAATCATTCCTGCAACAAATACGAATATTGCACCAAGAATAAAATTAGAAAATTCACCGACGCCGACAGAGCCTGTGAATGGCAGATGTATAAGATTTTTCAGCAGACAGATTATAACTCCCCACAGCGGACCGATTACAAAAGAACCGATTAGTTCAGGTATGTCTGAAAAATCAAGTTTTAAAAATGACGGTACAATCGGAATTGACACCTCAATGTACTGCAATACAACTGCAACGGCTGTCAGCATAGCGGTTACAGTCAGTTTTGTTGTCATTAGCTTGTTTGTTGTTGCTTTAGTCATACGACCACTCCTTAAAATAAATGTAGATTTGAGAGTTGTCGGGTAAAAGAAAATCCCGTCACACCAAAGTGTAACGGGAGAGCAATACAAAACCTGCACAGTGCGTAAACATAAACTTAATTTACACACCATTGCATAATCTGTTTCTTCTATCGTCCGGACTATAACCGTCGGTGTCTGAATTTCACAGACTCGGCAAGCGATATGCTTGTTCGTGGACTTTAACCACCGGTGGAGAATTTCACTCCGCCCCGAAGACAACTTCAATAATATTATATGATAAATAAAATATTTGTCAATAGTTATTTATATCTTTTTAGACTTTTTAAATACTCTTTTGTTTCACAATCAATTCTTCGGCTTTCAACGCATTTTTGAATAACCTTGTTAAATGTCTCGTCATCAAGTGAGTTTTTATGTATATAAGCCATAGTAACATCTCTGCACTTTGCCGCCGCAGTTGCAACAAGCCACGCCTGAGCCATACTGACATAATATGCGGTGCTTTTTACTTCATCACATCTGCATAATACCCTCTCAATGTATTCATCATCAAGATAATAATCAATCATAATAACGAGCGCGGCTCTTATTTTCCAGTCATCATTACAGTTTAAATATTTTTGTATGTGATCAAAATATTCAGATTTATACTTTTTTATCTGTTTAAGTCCTGAACAAAAGCAGTCGCAGATTGCCCAGTTGTCAATTTCATTTACAAATGTATCGCATAAATAGGCAAATTCATCAAAACTCTGTGTTTTTACAAGACCTGTGACTATTCCTCTGAGCATACGTTCCTCATAAAAATTTGAAGAAGAAATGCTTAAATAGCTGAGTGCATTTCCTTTTGCAATTTCCTTAGCAATCTCTCTGAGTTTCGGCATCCTTACTCCAAGTATAGAGTTTTTTTCTGCATTCGGTACGAGAGACGAATGAAAATCGCGGTATTTCGGGTCAGCCTCACTCTTTAAAAATTCAGTCAGTCTGAAATAATCAGCAGAGCTCCATTCGTTAAGCTGAAAATTCATATAGTTATTTCCTTTTGCTGTCATACTCTATACACGGTGAATTAAGGTCAAGATAAGCTATATCATGGTGGGGTATCTGTTTCTCCTTTGGGGGAAGTTTCATATAATCGCCAAACACCATAGTAAGATACTCGTCGTATCCCGACATACACGGCATTTTCAGTCCCTCAAAGGTAACATAATCAACACCGCTGTATATATGCTTGGGATATTCCACTTTCATCCAGTGCGGTCCTGCACAAAGCTCGGTAACGCATTTATTTTCATCGAGCCTATATTTTGTCATATGTCTTTCTGCACAGCGCCAGATTTTATTTCTGATTTTTTTACCTCTGAATATTCCCAGCAGAATTTTACTTCCAAAACCCAGAATACCTCCGTGATTTTCAGGTACAATCTGGGCAAGAAATAAAGAATAAAGCATAGTCCATATGTACTGCATCTTTCTTGCAAAACGGCTGTCGGGGCATACGTCAAGCGGAAAAACGTCAAGCACAAGACCGTGAGGAATATCAACATTAGTTTGATTTGCCTTTACCATTGTATAGTTTGTATCAGTTATGGTAATGAAAATATTGCCCGTAAACATTTCATCGTCTGTTTTCAGAAGTCTGAAGCGTCCGTCTGCATTCTGTTCACGCCAAAGCCTGTGGAGTTTTTCATAGTCGGCACGCGGCATAAGAACATCAATATCATCATCCCACGGAACAAATCCGCCGTTTCTGAGCGCGCCTATAAGACAGCCTCCGATAAGATAAAATCTGAGGTTGTTTCTGTCACAGAATTCCTTAAAATACACTAATGTATCAAGCTGTTTAAGCTGAAGCTCCCTGAGAAGTTCGGGAGTCATTTTTACAAGTTCCGACATATCATCACCGTAAAGCTTGCGATTAATGAACAGTATTTTTCGCTACTTTTCTCTTTACCTTTTCAATGTGTGCTTTTGCAGAGCTATTTCGGATTTTTCTCTGCCAAAAAGGTATCTGCAATAAGCCTACGATTGTCCCTATTCCATACGAAATATGAAGAATGGGAAATATAAAAGGGAGTAAAATAAACTGCGGCTGAACATTTTTCATTGTAAAACACCCTACGGCATTTACAATGTCAAACATTCCGTAAACCAGCAAAAGTATATATAAAATTATAGGAAATCCCATTGCCGCAATAATTGAACATATAATCAGCATCATAACAAATGCAAACGGAGCAAAATGAAAGTAAGAAAGACATCCCGGACATTCCGAGAGCGTAAGACCTATCCACCTGCCGTTTGAATATTTTTGGCGTATCATATCTTTAAGGTTATTTCTTGAATGCTGATAGGAAATTATATCGGGACAACAGCACAGCTTGTAGCCTGCCATGCGTATTCTGTAATGAAACTCGTTATCTTCGGTTCTTCCGAGATTTTCGTTAAATCCGCCTACTTCCTGAATAACCTCACGGCGATATGCCGCATGAAAAAGGCTGTCGAGATATTCTTTCTGAGTCGCCGGACGTCTGTATGATGCAACAGAACTTCCGAAAAGCGAATCCTCCGCTGCAAGCAAGGTCAGCTTCCACGAAGAAACATTAGAGGTTATATTAGGTCTGCCGCCGCCTACAACATACTCTCCCTGATTTATGTTATAAACATTTCTTGAAACAAAGTTGCGGGGAATTCTTGCGTGTGCGTCAACTCTTATTATTATGTCGCCCTTGGCGGTCATCAGCGCAGCATTCCATGAAAAGGCCTGATTTTTCTTTGTACACTGAACTATTGAAACATTTCGAAATCCATAGTCTGTATTCTTGAAACGCTCCATTTTCTCTCTGGTGTTATCTGTTGACATACTGTCAACAAATACAACCTCAATTTGATTGTGCGGAAAATCCTGCAAATGAATATCTCTGAAAAGCCCGTCAAGAGCTTCCGATTCATTATAAGCAATCATACAAAGAGATACTAACATAACAATCCCCTGTCCTTTTCAAGTGAAAACAGCCACCTTGCCGAACTTGACATAGAAACAGCAAGGTACGGTAAAACATACAATGCCGGCACTACAAAAAAGCAAAGTGCAATCCACCCGATAAAACTTACCAAGAGTTTTATCGACGCTCCGAGATTTCTTAGAGAAAAACCGATAAATCCGTAAATATATCTGCCGACAGGCAAACAATCGTTCATTGAATACGCCATAAGCGGATAATGCATAAAAATTAAATAAACAAGAATTTTTATAACATTAGAAATTATCATTGCACCCAAAAGCGCAAGTGTTATTATATCAAACCCTAATCCGTCACGCAAGTCTGCATTGAGGAAGTACGCAACAAAGGCATATAAATCAAGTCCATAACACAACAAAATACAAAATAATGACAACATTAAATTTAGCAGAATCGTCTTGAAATATCTTTTTGCTCCCCTGAAAAAGTAGAACAAATCATATATTTCTGTACGGTCATATATTGCAACATTGCTTGTCAGCTTTAAAAATCCGTTAATTACAGGCGAAATTAAAAACAACACCGTTATCAGTCCTGCAAAAACAATATAGTATATCCACTCTCTCTGACTAACGACAATACCCGTTTCCGTATTAATCAGCTTAAAATATAAACTTACAACATAAAAAAGTCCTTCTGCAAGAATTAATGCAGCGCATACAAAAATAATCGCTGCGATAATTGTTGTCCAGTTTCCGCAGAGTGATTTTTTCGCCTGATTTCTGATGATTTTTTCGGTACTCATTTATTCATTCCCTTTTCTTACCGTTTTTATTAGAGCAATACCTTTCAGATACGGTATTGCCTTGGTTTATTCTTGGACATATTTTAAGAGTGTATCAAAAGCCTTGGCATTATTAACCCTGAGTGAAAAGTCTGTACATTGCTTCCATACAAATGCCGGCATGCTTAAAGTAATTCTCTTTATCAACACTTTCATCTGCATTGTGCATACGAATATCATCATTTTTGAAGTTCGGACCAAATGCTACTCCGTTTCCGCCGAGCTTTCTTGCATATGTTCCGCCGCCTGTTGAATAAATTTCCGCCTTTTCTCCCGTTATGCTTTCATAAGCTTCAGACAAAATCGTGATAAGTTTTGATTCCTTTTCAACATACAGCGGACGCTCGTGATGTAAAATTTTAACCTTTAAGTTACTGTTTTTTGCAACCTTTTCAAATTGCTTTATCACATTTTCTCCCTTTACCGTTACAGGATAGCGTATGTCAAACTGAGCCTTTGCCGTTTCTCCCTCAACGTGTACCGAGCTCAAATTCACCGTAAGCTCGCCCGAAGCCGAGTCGCTCATTTTTAATCCCAGAGAACGTCCGTTAGTTTCTTTGTTTACAGCATAATCAATAAAAGAACATATTGAACCTATGTCATGCGCTTCATAAGCGTTTGCAATAAGGTCAACAAGAGCTGCCGCAGCATTGTATCCCTTGTGAGGTTCACAGGCATGAGCCGCCCTGCCCCTGCTTATAATCATAAGTCCGTCAATTGTATAGTTAAATTCAAAATTTCCGTCGCTTGCATCAGCAAGGCGCATTAAAGTCTGCTCGTCATAGCTTGAAGAATCAAGCATAGCATATGCCATATCGGGAACGGCATTAATTGCATTTCCCGAATGGAACTGCGTCAGTAATGTTGCATTGTTTACAATTGTATTTACCTCAATTTGAAGAATACCCTTTTCAGCAAAGCAAATCCCGTAGTCACTGTCGGGAGTGAAAGCCATATCGGGAACAGGCATTTTTTCAAAATATCCATCCATATCGCTCATACCGCTCTCTTCGGCGGTACCGTAAATTGCACGCAAAGTATTTGCACCTTTAACACCATTTTCTTTCAATGCACGCAGACAGTACAGATTTATAAGAGCCGCACCCTTGTCATCGGCAATTCCTCTGCCGTAAAGTCTGCCGTCTTTCTCGGTAAGAGTATATGGCTGTACGCTCCAGTTATTTCCGGCAGGAACAACGTCCAGATGCGAAAGCACTCCGCAGAGCTTTCCCCCGCTTCCAAGCTGAACGTGTGCGCTTTTATCGGTGACCTTTTCTGTTTCAAGACCAAAATCCTCTGCCCTTTTAAGTATAAAATCAAGAGCTTTCTTACATTCATCATCCTTTTCGCCGTCAACCGACTCAAATCCGATAAGGGTATTTAAGTCTGCAAGAAGCTCATCTTTGTATTCAAGTATTTTATCTCCGAACAACATCAAAATACCTCCCTGTCAATTATTAATTAATCAGTACCATTACTATCAAAATGCTTTTTCTTTCTCCTGATTCCGTAATATCCTAAAATACAAATATATATGCAAAATACTCCCAATGCAGTCAAGCTCACAGCAACGCCT
Organism: uncultured Clostridia bacterium; assembly: GCA_947624865.1. Lineage (GTDB taxonomy): Bacteria > Bacillota > Clostridia > Oscillospirales > Acutalibacteraceae > Ruminococcoides. Next base: position 25,536 of record CANQMH010000014.1, read on the forward strand.
GTAGAAAATCCCGGAGTTTCATATGTGAACTCAATTTTACAATCGGTTTTTGCAGGAATTTTTACAGCCATAAATCCGTAATTGACCTTTTCAATTTCAACAGAACTGCCGTTTACTTTCGCTGAAAATCCGGAACTGTACGGCACACTGAAAAACAGCAGATTTTCTTCTCCGTCATTTTTGTATTCAGCCTTGAATCCATCATCTGTATATTCAAAATTTGTACAGCTTGAGTCTGCCAGCTTTTCGCACTGTTCTTTATATTTTTTCGCATTAAAACGGTAGGTATCAACCACACTGTCAAAATAATCGGGATTCTTTCCGTAAAGCAGTTTATATTTTTCATCTGAGTAACCCGTGATTTCAGAATATTTCTTCATCTGTTCTCGCGAAAGCACCATTGAATATAAAATCGCCTCTGTTTTCTGAGCATCATTAACTCTTTCAAACTCTTCTTCCGTTACAAATGAATCATAAGTAAATCCCATAGGAATATAACATTCGTTTTCATAAATATCAAATCCGTTACAGGTTTTAACGTATTTCCAGTAAGGCATTTTTGTTTTTCCGTCTTCATCTATAAACGAGTTCTCGCTGCCTGCTTTACCATCGTTTCTGTAATCAAAAAGATATTTACAGCTGAAAAGTCCACGCAGTCCGTAATTAGCTGTTTCAGGGCGGGATGCAACATCACGTTCTATTCCCATAGCATTGTAAAACTGCATAATAGATGTTGAAACCGAACTTTGAAAGCAATTTATACTCTGAATTTGCCAAAAAATTGCCGTATTATCAATACATTCATAAAAATCGCTTCTGACTTCATCAATGTCGTCTACTTTAATTCCGTCACGCCTGTTTATAATATTTTCTTTTATAACAATGTCAGCTGAGCTTGATTTAACGCCTATTGCAATAATAAATACCGAAGTTACAATTGATACAATAAGCGTTCCGATCACGGTCATAAGAATAAATCTTTTTTTGTGCGGTTTGAATTTTTTTAATATTAGCACAAAAGCAAGAATACTCATTAATGCAAAAAGTACATAAATCCAAAAAATTTCAAATTTAGCCTGAACACCGAGCACAAAGGTTTCAGTACCGTCGTCATTCTTTGTTATGTTCGGCATAAGTCCTATGAGAAGAGCCATTCCTGCAGTAATTCCCGCAGACCAGCCGATTGCCCTGTTCCAGTCAGCAGATTTATCTTCTAACGCACGTATTGTTGCAAGCGCAAACATAAGGACTATCATATAGAACCAGCGGGCATAATAAATTGAACTGTTCATAAGCTGGAACATACTGTTCAGCACAGGTACAAATGCAAACAGCATTAAAAGCACTATAAGCTTTTTCAGCCAATCTCTTTTTCTTGTCTGCAAAAATGCTATTACTCCCGTCATACCAAACAGTGGCAGCCAGCCTGCTACCGAAGCCCATTTGCAGTTTGATTCAGGGGTAAACACAGGAAATGCAGGCATATCGGCAGGGAACAGAAATCCTGCTATTATTAGCCAGTACCTTTGCGGCTTATTATGGACAAGCGAATCCCAGCCCTGAGGGAAACTGTCCAGACGCGGATTGCCCATAAGCCCGAGCACAGACGGCAGTAAAATAAATGCCGTTGCGGCAAAACCGATTAAAACCTCAAGTGCTAAAATCAAAAAATCCTTAATTCTGAATTTATACGTCTTTGTCAGGGTAATCATAAGGTAGTAGATAATCACAAACAATACCTGACCGACAAAGAAATAGTAATTTACAACACACGAGCAAAATACCGCAATTGCAAATACAACACGCTTTTTATCATATATAAATGCATCCAGAGCCGCAAGCAGCAGGGGAAACATTATCATAGGCTCGTGAAAATGAAAGAAAAACACATTGTATATTGAAAAACCCGAAAACGCATAGAGCAGTCCGCCTAATACTGCATAGTTTTTGTTCTGCACATATCTTCGCAAGAACAAATATGCGCTTAAAGCGGCACAGGCAAATTTTATAATAAGCAGAGGACCTATAAGATACGGAACGACCTCGCTTGGGAAGGGAATTGTTGACCAGAAAAACGGACTTCCTAAAAGATAAAAGCTGTAGCTTGACAAAAAGTCCGAGCCGAGGTCGGTAATATGGCTCCAGCCTAACTGACCGCTTCTTACGGTATCGTGAGCCATCTGATAAAAAGAAATTTCCTGAACGTTGAAGTCGCCGTAATAATAAAATACTCCGCCGTTTATTATTATAAAAGGAACAAATATAACTGCCGCAGTAACGAGCGCAATTATAAAAGTACGCAAAGCATAGAGCCGTTTTTTAGGGCAATAAATAGGTAGCCTTAGTGTCATCCGAATTCTCCTGAACAGTAAAATTAAATTTATTTCTTTGACTTTTATTTTTTTATTAGTATAATAATTAATATAGTATAACATATTTTCCGCAATTTTGCACTAATTTTTGTAAAAAAACAGGAGATAATCTTATGAAGCAGTCACATTTTTACGCAATGCTGTCAAGAATGAAGTATATAAACCGCTGGGGACTGATGAACAATACTAAAAATGAGAATATCAGCGAGCACAGCCTTCAGGTTGCAATGATCGCGCATTGTCTGGTACTGATCCATAATAAGCGTTACGGCGGAAGCATTAATCCCGAAAGAGCCGCCTTGCTTGCAATTTTTCACGATTCAACCGAAATAATTACGGGCGATATGCCTACTCCCATAAAATATTTTAATCCCGAAATCAAAGAAGCGTATCAAAAAATAGAAAATACTGCGGCAAATAAGTTAATTTCAATGCTCCCCGATGATTTTAAAGAGGATTTTGAGCAAATAATAAAAATGAACGGCAGTAATGATGAAGAAATAAAAAAATATGTAAAAGCAGCAGACAGATTTTCCGCCCTTATTAAGTGCATAGATGAAATGCGTATGGGCAATGATGAATTCAGAAAGGCAAAAGAATCAATTGAAAGCTCTATTAACAATATGAATATGCCGGAAACAGAAGTATTTAAAAAAGAATTTCTCCCGTCGTTCTATCTATCCCTTGATGAACAGGACTAAGACATATCAGAAAAACTTCTATCATTCCATTATTAGGACGATTTTTTGACGAAAAAACATAAAATTATATATAAGCTGTAATTTAGTTCTATATAAGAATTATATATTTGATTAATATGTTATAATTGTTAGATATTAGATATACGATAATATAATCAGCCATATTTTATAAATATACCTAATCGGAGGAGCCACATGGCAAACTATGATACAAAGAGGAATAATGACTCAAACCTCGTTGACATAAGTTCAAATTCGCAGATTAGAAAAATCTATAATAAAAAAGGCAGAACAAAACGCGTTTTATGCATTATTTTTTCAGTTCTTTTTTTACTTGGCGGAAGCGGACTGCTGTATTACTACTCCCTTTTAAATTCACTCAATTATGTTGATATTGCAGATGATGATCCCGACTCAACAAAATCCACAGTTCCTGCTCTCTCAGGCACAGGAACACAGCTTTCACTTTCGGACGGTGAACTGCTTCAGGACTCAAAAGTTCTCAACGTAATGCTCTTTGGCGAGGATAATGCAAACGGAGACAAATACGGCAGAAGCGATACAATGATTATGATGTCAATTGATAATCGTCACAAAAAGCTTAAACTCACTTCATTTCAGCGCGACACATACGTATATATACCCGATAATGACTACAACAAAATAAATGCGTCCTATACTCTCGGAGGGGCCAAGCTGTCTATTCAGACTATTGAGGCAAACTTCGGAATAAAGGTTGACCGTTATGCTGTAGTTGATTTTGACAGCTTTATAAAAATCATCGATACGCTTGGCGGAATAGACCTTACCCTTACTCAGGACGAAATTGATTATATTAATTATCAAATGTACAAAAACCATCAGGCTGACACCCGCACAACAATTACAGACTCTCCGGGAATCGTTCACCTTACAGGTCAGCAGGCATTGTGGTATGCCCGCGACAGAGGTCTTTCAATTGGTGAGGACAACAACGAAATCGGAATTGAAGGCGACGACTGGGACAGAACATCAAGACAAAGAAAACTGCTTGAAACTGTTTTCAACAGTATGAAAGACGCTGATCTTGCTCAAATTGTTTCCATTGTAAGCTCTGTTGGACCGCTTGTTACAACAAACCTCAAAAAAGATGAAATTACCGCGCTTGTTTCACATTCGCTGACTTATCTTGATTACGATGTTGAGCAATATTACGTTCCCGAACAAGGATTATGGTATTATGACGACAACACCCCTGTAGGCTCGGTTATTAAAATCTCAGACTTGGATGCACAGCGAGTAGCTTTTGCAAAGTTTGTCTATGAAGATCTCATAACAGGTTCAACAACTGAAACCCAGTAAATAACTTTATTAGTCTGCAAAAGATTTGATAAATAAAAAACAGTTCCTATAACAGCAATTCGGATAAATTCAAAAAATTAAATTTATAAACTTACAAGCGACAGATAATAAACTGCCGCTTGTTTTTTGTTTATAATGATTTATAGGTATTCATTATTATTTAATTTAATAATTATAAAACTCCTCCGACAAACATCGGAGGAGTAACTGTTAAAATATTAAACGGGGTGCACCTTATTTTCTTTATCAAGCTTTTCGCCGTTAATACCAACCTTAGCATTTCTTCTCTTTTCAAAGAAGTCAAGCGCAACTTTCGGAAACTGAGCATATGAAAGCACATCCTCAGGCTGTTCAATCCACTGTGAAATTTCACTGCGGAGCTTGTCAAGTTCAGGTTCAAGAAGGTCGGCAGGACGTCCTGAAATAACCTTCTTGTCGCCGATAATCTTTTTCTGAAACTCAGGGTCAATAGGCATCGGTGTAGTGCCGTACTCTCCTGCAACAAGACCCTTAAATTCGTTCGTACACATTTTATAACGCTCGCCTGTAATTACATTGAATACAGCCTGTGTACCTACAATCTGAGATGTAGGAGTTACCAAAGGTGGATAACCCGAATCCTCACGAACTCTCGGAACCTCTTCAAGCACCTTATCAAGCTGGTCTTCCTTGCCTGCCTGCTTGAGCTGCGAAAGAAGATTGGAAAGCATACCGCCGGGAACCTGATAGATAAGTGCTTTTGCATCTGTAGCAAGCATTTTCGGGTCAAGAAGTCCTGACTTAATGTACTTTTCACGAAGAGTCATAAAGTAAGCGCGAATATCGGCAAGTGCTCTGATATCAAGACCTGTATCAAACTCAGTACCCTGCAATGCCGCAACCATTGATTCAGTAGGAGCGTGTGATGTTCCGAGGGCAAGCGGACTGATAGCCGTGTCAATTCCGTCTGCACCTGCTTCAACACCCTTTAACAAACACATTGAGGCAAGACCTGATGTATAGTGTGTATGAAGCTGTAACGGAAGCTCGGGAACAGCTTTTTTAATTGCTCTTACAAGGCTTTCTGTTTTTGACGGAGTAAGCAGAGCCGCCATATCCTTAATGCAGATAGAATCTGCGCCTGCGTCTGCAATTCTCTTTGCATAATCAACGTAATACTCGTCTGTAAACACAGGGCCTGTTGTATAGCTTATTGCTACCTGAGCATGTCCGCCCTCTTTATTTGCAGCCTTGATAGCTGTTTTAAGATTTTTAATATCATTAAGAGCGTCAAAAATACGAATTATATCAATACCGTTTGCTATTGAACGCTGAACAAGATATTCTACACAGTCATCAGCATAATGACGGTATCCGAGCATATTCTGTCCTCTGAAAAGCATCTGAAGCTTAGTATTTGGACAATGCTCCTTAATTGTGCGAAGCCTTTGCCATGGATCCTCGTTAAGGAAACGAAGACACGCATCATATGTTGCTCCGCCCCAGCATTCAAGTGAATAATAACCGATTTTATCGAGCCTGTCGAGAACGGGAAGCATTTCTTCCGTAGTCATTCTTGTGGCAATCAGCGACTGATGAGCGTCACGCAGCGCTGTTTCGGTAATTCTGATTTTCTTTGCCATATTAGACATCCCTTTCGCCAGTTATTAAATTTAATTAAGAGTTACAAGAACCTTACCGGAATCAACAGATTCTCCCTTTGCAACGTCAACAGTTGCAACAGTACCGTCCTTAGGAGCCTTAACAGGAGTTTCCATCTTCATAGCTTCAATAAACACAAGGTCATCGCCTGCTTTAACAGCCTGACCTGCCGAAACTACAACATTAACAACAGTTCCGGGCATAGGAGCTTTTACAACAACAGAACCTGCTGCGCCTGCGGGAGCTGTGGGCTTTGAAGCAGGTGCAGGAGCTGCTGCGGGTGCTGCCTTAGATGCGACAGCAGGAGCAGAAGAAGCGCCGAGCTCTTCGACCTGAACATCATATGCCGTACCGTTTACTGTAATTCTTAAATTCTTCATTTTAATTTCCCCTTTATTTTAACAAGTTATCGTTTATCAAATTGTAGAATGTTTCTTAGAGAGTGTGGGAACACGCTTGCCTGAAAGCATATCAAGTGCGGAAATAAGAGTCTGACGAAGCTGTGCTTCTTCAACAATGCCGTCAACATAACCGTTCTGAGCGGCATTGAAGGCAGAAAGGTTTTCCTCTGCAAATTTATCTGCGGCGGCTTTCTGTTGGTCAGTAGGAATATTCATTGTTTCAGGAGATAAAATGAATGCGGCAGCCTCTACGTTCACCGGAGAAATAACAGCCTCAGGAAGCGCATAAACAACATCGGCATTTGCGCCTGTGCCTGCAAGAGCAATATAAGCAGAGCCGATTGCCTTACCAGTTACAACAGAAATTTTAACCGTTGTAGCTTCGGCATATGCCGAAGCAGCTTTCGCCGCCGACTTTATTGATTCAAATCCGCTGCAGTTTACAAAAGATATAACAGGAAGCGAAAAAGCGTCGCAGAAACGAACAAACTTCGCAACCTTATCAGCTGCCTTGCAATCAAGCTCGCCGCCTTTTGTTACTACTATTCCTGTTACCTGTCCACCAAGACGAGCAAGGCGAACATTTGCATTTTTGCCGTATCCGTTGTAAAGTCTTACAATACTGTTGCCGTCAACAGTCCTGCTTACAACACATCCGCATCCGTCTTCAGCAGGTGCTTCATCAAACGACTGAGGAGCCATATTAAGGTTATTGGAGGGAAGATAGAGCATAAGTTCTTTTGCCATTGAAATTGCTTCCTGCGTATTCTCTGCAACCATTGATACAACACCGTTTTCTGCGTTATATGCGTAATCGGAGTTTTCGCCTGTAACAGAAAGTGAAAGCTGAGCCTTTTTGCTCATAATAACAATATCTGCGCTCACCGCATTAAGCGCATTAGTACCAAGACAAGTGCCAAGCACTACGGAAATCTGAGGTATTACACCCGAAAGAGACGCTGCGCTGTTGAGAATTTCTCCGCAGCCTGCAAGCAGTTCTGTCCCCTGTGAAAGTCTTCCGCCTACGCTG
>CANQMH010000015.1 GCA_947624865.1 uncultured Clostridia bacterium
CTTGCAAAGAAAGCGCTTTCGGACGCTATTCCTACAACTGTTGAGGAAGAGCTCATCACAAGCCTTTCAAACAAGCTCGTTTGCTTCAGTAAAAAGACGGCAGAGCTTGAAGAAGCAGTTATCAAGGCAAGCGACTACAGCAATGACAGTCTTGCTTATGCAACATATTACAGAGAAACAGTATTTGCAATTATGCAGGAACTGCGTGCAGTAGGCGATTCTATGGAAACAGAAACTTCTTCGGAATACTGGCCTTATCCGTCATACGGCGAAATGCTTTTCGGCGTTTGATAATAAAATAGTTTATACAATATTATTATTTGTATAGACAGTATAGAAAAATTTTATAAACGATAACACAACGGCGTGTAATGAAACAGTTAAAATGTTTGATTACACGCCGTTTTAGTTATAACTAAAATTGAAAGAGGAGAGATAATAATGGATGTAGAGAATGTTGTATCAAAGGTCCTGAATGATACCATTTTCGGCACAACAGGCGTATGGTTCCTGATTGGCGCAGCACTTGTATTCTTTATGCAGTGCGGTTTTGCAATGGTGGAAACAGGCTTTACAAGAGCAAAGAACGCAGGTAACATCATAATGAAAAACCTAATGGACTTTTGCCTTGGTACAGTAGTATTTATGCTGCTCGGTTTTGGATTACTGTGCGGTGAAAACACATTTTTCGGACTTATAGGTAAGCCGGATTTACAGATTTTCACTAATTTTAACGATTTCCCATGGCACAATTTCGTATTTAATATGGTATTCTGTGCAACAACAGCAACGATTGTTTCAGGTGCTATGGCTGAAAGAACAAAGTTCATTTCATACTGTGTTTATTCAGTTATAATTTCAGCAGTTGTTTACCCGATTGAGGCTCACTGGATCTGGGGTAACGGCTGGCTTGCAGATTTAGGCTTTGTTGATTTTGCAGGCTCCTGTGCAATCCACATGGTTGGCGGTATCTCAGCGTTTATCGGAGCATTGATACTCGGACCACGTATAGGAAAATACGGCAAAAACGGAAAAGTAAACGCTATTCCGGGTCACAGTCTTACGCTTGGCGCACTCGGCGTATTTATTCTTTGGTTTGGATGGTACGGCTTTAACGGCGCTGCTGCGGCAACAACCGATAATCTTGGTCAGATATTCCTGACAACAACAATATCTCCTGCTGTTGCAACCTGTGCAACAATGATATTCACATGGATTAAAAACGGCAAGCCCGATGTTTCAATGTCGCTTAACGGTTCGCTTGCAGGTCTTGTTGCTATTACAGCACCCTGTGCCGACGTTGACGCTTTAGGTGCTGCAATTATCGGCTTGGTTGCAGGTATTATTGTTGTATTAGCTGTTGAATTTATTGATATTAAACTAAAGGTAGACGACCCTGTAGGTGCTGTTGCAGTTCACTGCGTAAACGGTGTATGGGGTACACTTGCTGTAGGTCTTTTCGCTACTGGACACGGTCAGAATGCAGAATTCGGAAACGGAGTAAAGGGATTGTTCTACGGCGGCGGATTTGAACAGCTTGGAGTTCAGGCAATTGGTGTAATTTCAGTTGCTGCATGGACAATTGTTACAATGACAATATTCTTCCAGATTATCAAGCATACAATCGGTCTTCGTGCTTCTAAAGAAGAGGAAATGAAAGGTCTCGACATTACAGAACACGGTCTTATCAGTGCTTATGCAGACTTTGCTCCTCTTGCAGTAGGCGTTGCTTCACTTGACGAGGGAATTGATGTTGAGGGTAATGTTCCTGTTACACAGGCAGTTCCCGTACAGCTTGCAGGTAAGTATGATGTTGCTTCTGACGGAGTTAAGATTACTAAAATAGATATTCTTCTCAAGCAGTCAAAGCTTGAAGCTCTTAAGGAAGAGATGGATAAGCTCGGCATTACAGGTATGACAGTTTCACAGGTACTCGGCTGCGGCGCTCAGAAAGGTAAAGCAGAGTATTATCGCGGCGTTGCTGTTGAAAGCAACCTGCTGCCTAAGATGAAAGTTGAAATCGTTGTATGTAAAGTTCCCGTTAAGGCTGTTGTAGACGCAGCTGTAAAGGCTCTTTACACAGGACACATAGGCGACGGTAAAATCTTTATTTACGATGTTGAAGATGTTGTAAAGGTAAGAACAGGTGAAACAGGATACGACGCAATGCAGGATGTCGAGTAATTATACTGAACTCTTATAAATTAACCTATCCTTTTTAATTCACATAAACCGAAATACCCCGTGCAGCTTGCCTGTACGGGGTATTTTGGTGCTTTTATTGCATATTATATTACAATATAAAACTATGAGAATTACTGAGAAATATATTTGAAGTTTTTACACAGTTCCGGACACAATTAATGTGCTTGTTCCGGGTGTGGTGATCCATTCGCCTGTAACAGCATCCTGAGTAAAGGTTGCGGCAGGAACGATAATCTGACCTGAAACTGTAGCAAAGCTTCCATCTGCATCATTATAAGTGTAGTTTGTGTTTGCAGTCCATGCCGCGTTGTTGAACTGTACGGATAAATCAGTCAAAATAGGATTGAACGTATCAGTAACAACGGCGGCGTCATTTGCTGTTGCAGCTAAACTACCTGTATTTTGAATCAGGAAAGTGTACGTCAGTCTTCCGTTTTCTGTAACCGGTACAGGGCTTACTGTTTTTGCAATAGTAAGATACGGTGTCTGTCTTGCAGTAATAGTATCCGACGCAGTAACAGGTGTTATTCCTGAACCGCTTACGGTTGCAGAATTTACTATTGAGCCGTTTGCGCCAAGCGGAGCAAATTTATTGGCGACTGTTTCATAAATTATTGTTGCATTACCGTTTGCAGGTACGGAAATATTTGATATGGTAAGAGAAGGGGTACCTGTTACTGAAGGAGTAGGCTGCAAAGCTCCGTTTACAAAATACTGAACCGTATCGTCAGTGTAGGTCATCGGAACAAGGGTGGTGCTATTAAAGCTGTATTCGCCAAGGTTATCGGTAACTGTCAATCCGCTGAGAGTTGTATCGCCGGAATTGACAATTGTAATAACATTTGTAATTGTGTCATTTGGAGAATATTCATCACTGACAATTGTTTTTGTTACGGTGAGAACATTGAGAATTTCACCTACGGCAATATTTGAACTTGTTACGTTGCCGTTATAGGATAATTGAGCTTGGTTTGTAAATTGTGCCATAAATTTTATTCCTTTCTGTTTCAACGAGTGTTTTTTGTAGATAAATCCTTTATTATAACCGTTTTTTTATATTGCGGGTTAGTCAGAGATGTTTGTACATCTCAGTATATTTTATGAAAAAATGTATTCCGTGTGACAAACAAAATGAAATATGAATTTTATGGCGTAAAAGTGTAGAATTTGCCGAAAAAGGAATAACATATTTTATACAAAGAAAATCCACCGACATAAGCCGGTGGATTTATTATGTCTGTATAGAAAATTGCTCGGTGATGCTCGGGCAAAGAATACTTCTGATTTGAACAACCTGCCTGCCCGAATTGTGAGCGGTGTCACACTGTCTGCCCAGATTGTAGGCGACATCATGCCGCCCTTTATAAAGTTAATTAATCAAAAAATTTAGAATGAATTGCGCTTACAGCCTTGTCTGCATCAGCAGCGTCAATAAGAACAGAAACCTTGATTTCGCTTGTGCTTATCATCTGAATGTTAATCTGAGCGTCATAAAGTGCCTCAAACATTTTTGTTGCAACGCCAGCGTGGCTCTCCATTCCTGCGCCGACAATTGAAATTTTTGCTACATTGTCATCATACAGAATATCCTGTGCTCCGATATTTGTGATGTATTCTTTAAGACATTCAACAGCTTCGCTGCCTCTGTCCTTTGCTACGGTAAAGCTAATATCTTTTTTGCCGTCGTGTCCTATTGACTGAAGAATAATATCGATATTTATGTCCTTTGCAGAAAGCTTTGAGAACATTTTGAATGCAAGACCCGGAAGATTGGGAATACCCGTAACAGAGATTCTTGTAACGTCCGTATCTTTAGCCACACCGCTGATTAACATTTTTTCCATTTTAGTTTTCTCCTTTACAATTGTACCCGAAGCTTTTGTCATACTCGAAAGTACCTCAAGCTCTATACCGTATTTTTTTGCCATTTCAACCGAACGGTTGTTAAGCACCTGAGCGCCAAGCGTAGCAAGCTCAAGCATTTCATCATAGGAAATCTCTTCAAGTTTTGTTGCATTTTTAACCTTTCTGGGGTCGGCGGTATAAACACCCTCAACATCGGTGAAAATCTGGCATAAATCAGCGTGCATAGCAGCAGCTATTGCAACTGCGCTGGTATCAGAGCCGCCTCTGCCGAGTGTTGTAATATCGCCGTATTTCGAAAGTCCCTGAAATCCTGCAACAACAACAATGTTCTTTTTATCAAGCTCGCTTCTAATCCTTGAAGCGTCAACCTTTTTAATTCTTGCGCTTGTGTGAGCAGAGGTCGTTTCAAAGCCTGCCTGCCAGCCAAGCAGTGAAACTGCGTGGTAACCAAGCTTTTCAATTGCCATGGCAAGAAGTGAAATTGAAATTTGCTCGCCTGCGGCAAGAAGCATATCCTTTTCACGTCTTGATGCCTTTGGATTAATTTCATTTGCCTTGTCAATAAGGTCGTCGGTTGTGTCTCCCTGTGCGGATACAACAACAACGACATCGTTGCCCTTTGCATAAGTATCCGTTACAATTGACGCAACATTCATAACGCGCTCGGCGTCTGCAACAGAACTTCCGCCGAATTTCTGAACTATCAAACTCATATGCTCTATACTCCTCTTTTTATTATAAATCGCCTATACGGATTGTGGAAAGAATTTCTGTTCCGCTGTTTTTAAGCGCATCTGCTTTTTCAATAAATTCTCCGTAAGGCATTTCTATTGTAACAAATGCCGTTTCGCTGTCAGGCGTTCCATCTTTTTCAATTTTGCTGATTTCTCCGAATATATTTTTTGCATTTGAAATCACATCGCTGCCTTTTGCGCGAACATACATAGCCGTAACAGACTGCTCGGTCGGAATAATGTTTTTGCCGCTTCCGTCAGCCCAATAAAGGAATTTTCTTGTCTTTAGATGTTTACAGCAGTCAACAACATCGGCAACAACTGCGCTTGCGGTAGGAAGCTTGCCTGCGCCTTTTCCGTAGAACACAACGTCTCCCGTGCAGTCGCCTCTTACCATAATTCCGTTAAATTCGTTGTCTATATTGGAAAGCTGGCTCTTATTCGGAACAAACATAGGCGCAACAATAATGTCAATCCTGCCGTCATCAAGACGCTTTACCTTTCCAATCAGCTTTATTACACAGCCGAAAGCCTCTGCATATTTAACATCATCAAGCGTAATCTTTGTAATACCCTCGGTATGTACGGACTCAGGATAAACGTGCTTGCCGAATGCAAGAGAAGCAAGAATACATATTTTGCGGCAGGCGTCGTGACCCTCAATGTCCGCAGCAGGGTTTCTTTCCGCAAATCCAAGCTCCTGAGCAAGCGTTAATGCTTCTTCAAACTGCATTCCGTCTTCTATCATTTTAGTTAAAATAAAGTTTGTTGTTCCGTTTAAAATACCTGCAATCTCGTCAACAATATTTGCAACAAGACACTGGCTCATGGGGCGGATAATCGGAATACCGCCGCCAACCGATGCCTCAAACAGAAAGTTTACATTTTCTTCCTTTGCAATTTCCAAAAGCTCTGCACCGTGAGCCGCAACAAGCTCTTTGTTAGAGGTAACTACACTTTTTCCTGCTTTAAGACATCTTTTAACATAATCATAGGCAGGCTTCAGTCCGCCCATAACCTCAACAACTACTCTTACTTCAAGGTCATTTATGATATCTTCAAAGTCCTTTGTAAATCTGTCTGCAAGAGGACTGTCGGGAAATTCACGCAAGTCAAGAATATGCTTAATATAAATTTCCTCTCCTAAATTTGCAAACAATTTTTTCTTGTGTGTTGTCAGAATTTCGGCTACGCCGGAACCTACAACACCATGACCCATTATTGCTACTGAAATCATATTATTAAACCTTACCTTTCAGATTTTTATTTGAAATTACATTAATTAATTTATTCAGCAGGAGCAGTTTCTGCACCGCCGCCTTCACTGTTTTCTCCGCCGTCTGAGCCGCCGTCGTCACCGTTTTCGGTCGGTGTTTCCTGGGCAGGAGCGGTTTCACCTCCGCCGTCGGATACTTCACCGCCTCCATCGGAAGCGTTGGAAGAATCCCCGCCGCTGTACTCGCTGTTGTCACCGTTGTTACCGTTGTCACCGCTGTCGGAGCCGTCGTCATAATAATCGTCATACTGACTGTTGCCGTCATTATAATTATAATAGCCGCCGAATGCAGGCATATTGTCCTCTGTATAATAGCCTACGTATTTGCCCGAAACATTTTCAGTTGAAACAATTAAACCGTTGTATGGGTTGTACTGCGCCTCAATAAGGTTCGGAGAGATGGTATATTCCTTTTGTTCCTTGCCCTCAAGGTACTTGCCCATTACTTCCGAGAAGAAACTTGCTGATACGGTTTTACCGTTTTCGCTTATTGTATGTGGGTCATCAAATCCACACCAGGTTGCCATTACCGCATATGGGGACAATCCGCAGAACCAGGAATCTTTATCTCTGTCGGTTGTACCTGTTTTGCCTATAATATCCCATCCGCTTATTCTTGCGTAATGGGCATTTGTATTAACGCTGTTTGTAACGTTGTAGCTAAGCAGTCTGTTCATAATTGACGCTGTTTCGGCTGAATATGCCTGTTTGGGAACTGCGTCGCGGTTGTCTATGATTATGTTGTCCTCAGAATCTGTAACATAGTAATAGGTGTAAGGCTCATAATAAAGACCGCCGTTGCCCAGATAGGTGTATGCTGCTGCCATTTCGCGAACCGTAACACCGCCGTTCATACCGCCGATAGAAAGAGCACCGGTATTCTTAGCGTCCTCTTCGGAAAGATTTTTAAATCCCATTTTTGTTACAGCCTGTTCGTAAGCAACCGAGGGACCTCCGATAAGCAGCATGGTTTGTGCGGCTGCAGCGTTTGAAGACCACTCAATTGCATCGGGAAGAAGCATATCTCCTTTGTAGTACCCATATGCGTTATTAGGTCCGGATTCAAGAACGCCGTTTTCGTTATATCTGTAGTTTTCAATAGGTTCATCCTTAACCATTGATGAGTAGTAAAGCATTTTGTTATCTATTGCATACGGATAAACTATTACCGGCTTAATTGATGAACCGGGCTGTAAGACTGAGTGAGTAGCTCTGTCCCATTGAAGTGCCTGAGTTTTCTTGTTTGAACTTCCGACGGTTGCAATTACACGTCCGTCAAAGCCCATCATTACTGAGCCTATCTGTAAATCAGTGTCATAGCTTTTGTCAATATTAAGTGCGGCATTCTCAAGGTAATTCTGCATTTTTTCGTCCATTGCGCAGTAAATTTTAAGACCTTCGGTGTAAAGCTTTTCTTCAGCCGCCTCCTCGGAAATATTATAGTAAAGAGCAAGGTCTTCTCTTAAATCGAAGAAAAGCTGGTCAATATACCAGTTCTGAACATAACCGTCGTCGTCATCATCTTCGTCATCAACCTGAAATCCCACAAACTGCATATTTTCGGATTCTTTCATAGCCTGATCATATTCAGCTTTTGTGATTTTTTTCTGATCGTACATTTCGTTAATGATAATTTCACGGCGTTCCTTGTTGTTTTCAGGATAAACAAGCGGATTCCAAAGCGACGGGTTTTGGGTGATTCCTGCAATTGCGGCACATTCTGCAACTGAGCAGTCCTTTATGCTTTTATCAAAATATAGCTGAGCTGCCGCCTCTACGCCCTGACAGTTGTTTCCGAAGTTTACCACGTTGAGGTATGCTTCAAGGATCTGGTCTTTGGTGTATTCATTCTCAAGATTTAACGCCTTGCATATTTCACGCAGTTTTCTCGTCAGAGAAACTTCGTTGTCAAAGGTTATGTTTTTAATAAGCTGCTGAGTGATTGTTGAACCTCCGTAGGTATCCTGTCCCGTTGCCAGATTCACAACGGCAGAAAGAGTTCTGGTCCAGTCAACTCCGTGGTGTTCATAAAAACGCTTGTCCTCGATTGCTACAACAGAGTCCTTCATAGCCTGGGGTATATCCTGATTATTGACCCAAATTCGGTTTTCTGTGCTGTAGAGGGTTTGATATTCATGATATTCGCCGGATTTTTCATCCTGTACGTAAATAAAACTCGTCTGGTTAAGAGATTTTGCTTCCAAATCAATTCCGGTAGGTTCTGAGGCAAGAGTGAAAATATAGATTGCAAGAGATATTCCTGCAATAAAAAGAGCTACAAAGCATACCGAAAATATAGTAA
Organism: uncultured Clostridia bacterium; assembly: GCA_947624865.1. Lineage (GTDB taxonomy): Bacteria > Bacillota > Clostridia > Oscillospirales > Acutalibacteraceae > Ruminococcoides. Next base: position 8,384 of record CANQMH010000015.1, read on the forward strand.
ACAGAAATTTGCCGAATCCTTTGAAAAATCTCTTTAAACTGCTTTCATTTTTTTCAATGTTGATCGAATCAACATTTTTTTCCGTATAACGACTTATGTCTGTTTCACGTTTATTGCGCATATTTACTCCTTAATAACGGCAAAAAGCCTTTTCTGATTTCATTATAAAGTATTAATAATACAATTATGCTGATAAAACTGAGTAAAAGAACACTATTAATAGATATTATAGCACCAGAAAAAGAAAAAATAAATATGTTAAATCAAATTTTTATTAAAAAATATGCGTCATTAAGCCGTGAATTTTATGTAAAAGGGTGAATAATCACTTTATTTCGGGCAAAACTAACGATAAAACGTTGTCTGTTTAGTATTAATCAGTAGTTAGTATAAAAAATAAAAAGGATGATAAAATGAAAAGGCTTGTTTGTATTACGGGTATTATTCTTATAAGCTGTTTGTTTACGGGAATGTTCTTTGCACCTTCATCTTCTGCGGAAATACAAAATACGGTTCAGTCAAGTACCGTCAGCGTTAAGCAGGATGAAATCTTTGTACTGAAATCTGAAAACAACAGAATTGTTGTGTATAAAAAAGGAGAGAACTCTCCGTATATGACTACCGATACGCTTACAGACAGTCTGCCTAAAGGCGATGTTATGAGACTTATAGAGGGAATAGAGGTAAAAGGTGAGGCACAGCTGAGAAAATCGCTTGAAGATTATTGCAGCTAAGATAAGATAAATACGAAAGTTTTGAATAGGTAATTCCAAAAAGTTGTGCATATATATTGACTTTTAAGGCCTTTTGAGGTAGTATTAATTTGATTTACTATGTTATTAAAATCAGAGAACTGCGTTTTTAGTGTTTTAATAAAATGATGAAATCTTGCAAAACAGTTTAGCCGAAAAACCGCAGTATCTTGCAGAAAAGAGGAATGTACATATGATTTCTACCGTAATAGACCAGTCGCTCGGCCTTGAATTTCCGATATTTCAGGGAGGAATGGCGTGGGTAGCCGACGCATATTTGGCGGCAGGCGTTTCAAACGCAGGAGGCTTGGGTCTGATTGCAGCGATGAACTCAAACGGAGAACAGCTCAGAGAGGAGATCCGCAAGTGCAAAGAGCTTACAGACAAACCTTTCGGAGTAAACATTATGCTTATGAGCCCTTATGCTTCAGAGGTTGCCGAAGTTGTCATTGAAGAGGGCATCAAGGTCGTTACAACAGGCGCAGGAAATCCGGGGAAATATATGGAGAAGTGGCTTGAAGCAGGGATTAAGGTTATTCCTGTAGTTCCGAGCGTTGCTCTTGCAAGAAAAATGGAAAAGAACGGTGCATTTGCAGTTATTGCAGAGGGCGGAGAATCAGGCGGTCATGTCGGCGACCTTACCACAATGGCTCTCGTGCCTCAGGTCGTTGACGCGGTTTCAATCCCTGTAATCGCCGCAGGCGGTATTGCAGACGGCAGACAGATTGCGGCGGCATTTATGCTCGGCGCAGTAGGCGTACAGGTAGGAACAAGATTCCTCGTAGCAGAGGAATGTACAATTTCTCAGGAATATAAAAATAAAATCTTAAAGGCAAAGGATATAGATACGGTTGTAACGGGCAAAAGACTCGGTCATCCGGTTCGTTCAATCCGCAACGCATTCACACGCGAGTATTCAAAGGCTGAATACAATTCATCGGAATTTTCAGATGAAGAGCTTGAAAAAATGGGAATAGGCACAGTAAGACTTGCAGTAAGAGAGGGCGATGTTTCAAACGGAACAGTTCTTGCGGGTCAGGTTGCCGCTATGGTAAAAAAGGAACAGCCTGCACGCGAAATGATAGTTGAAATGTTTACACAGGCTGAAGAAGTATTGAACGGAGCGACAAAATGGGTAAAATAGCATTCATATTCTCTGGTCAGGGCGCACAGTACAGCGGAATGGGCAAGGAGCTTTATGATGCATCTCCTGCCGCAAAGGCTGTATATGATATGGCAGACTCTGTCAGACCGAACACTTCAACACAGTGCTTTGAGGGAACAGCCGAAGAGCTTTGCAAAACAGCAAATACTCAGCCGTGTGTTTTTACAGCCGACCTTGCGGCGGCATACGCATTGCTTGAAAGGGGCATTAAGCCCGACTGTGTGGCAGGCTTTTCACTTGGAGAAATTGCCGCGCTTGCCTTTTCTAAAATGATTTCCGATGAAGAGGCGTTTAAGCTTGTTTGCAAAAGAGGCGAGCTTATGGACAAGGCGGCAAACGAAAATCCCGGTGCAATGGCGGCGGTGATTAAGATTACGCCTCAGCAAGTTGAAGAGATATGCAAAAAATTTGAAAAAACATATCCCGTAAATTACAATTCACCTGCACAGACAGTTGTTGCAACAACAAGTGAAAATGCAGACGCTTTCTGCGAAGCCGTAAAAAATGCCGGCGGCAGGGCAAAGCTTCTTGCCGTAAGCGGAGCGTTTCATTCGCCGTTTATGTCAGAAGCCGCCGAGGGGCTTGCAGAATATATGAAGGATATTGATTTCTCAGCTCCTGAAATTACAATATATTCCGACTATACGGCTCAGCCGTATGAAGGAGATTACAAGGCGCTTGTAAAGGCTCAGGTTGAAAACCCCGTAAGATGGCAGACAATTGTTGAAAATATGATTACAGACGGCGTTGATACATTTATTGAAGTCGGCGTAGGAAAAACTCTTACGGGTCTTGTTAAGAGAATCAACGCAAATGTAAAAGCGTTTAAAGTTGAAACTCCGTCTGATATCGATGCGCTTGAGCTTTAAATTTCATACATATATGTATTTTTGAACATAATTCGGAGGTTATTATGAACTTTGAAAATAAAACAGCCGTTATCACAGGCGGCTCAAGAGGAATAGGTCTTGCGATTGCGACAAAGCTTGCTAAAGGCGGTGCAAATATAGCAATTCTCTATGTCGGCGATGAAAGCGAGGGCATAAGTGCTAAAGAGGAGCTTTTGCAGTACGGCACCAAGGTTGAGCAGTATTTCTGCGATGTATCAGATTTTGAGGCGTCAAAGCAGGCTGTTGACAAGGTAATCGAAGATTTCGGCGGCATTGATATTCTTGTAAACAATGCAGGAATCACACGCGACAAGCTCGTTCTTAATATGGATGAAAAGGATTTTGACGCTGTTATCGGCGTAAACCTCAAAGGCACGTTCAATATGATTAAGCACACCTACAAGCATTTTATGAAGAAGCGTTACGGCAGAATTGTAAGCACATCTTCAATCGTAGGTATTATCGGCAACGCAGGTCAGGCTAACTATTCGGCATCCAAGGCAGGCATAATCGGTCTTACAAAGTCGGTAGCAAAGGAGCTTGCAGGCAGAGGCATAACAGCTAATGCGGTTGCTCCCGGATATATCGGCACAGATATGACAAACGTACTGTCAGACAAGGTAAAAGACGCAATGAAAGCACAAATTCCCGCAAAGCGTATCGGCACGCCCGAAGACGTTGCGGATGTAGTTGCATTCCTCTGCTCTGATGAAGCTGCCTATGTAACAGGCGAGGTAATCAGGGTTGACGGCGGACTTGCAATGTAATTCGGAGGTTAATATGAGCAGAAGAGTAGTAGTAACAGGCTTGGGTGCAGTCAGCCCGGTAGGTAATGACGTTCCTGCAATGTGGAAAAATCTTGTTGACGGAGTTTGCGGTATAGAAACAATTACCGAATTTGATACAAGCGAGTTAAAGGTTCACATTGCGGGAACAGTAAAAAATTTTGAGCCTGAAAAATATATAGAAAAAAAGGAAATAAGAAAGCTTGATTTGTACTCACAGTATGCAATTGCCGCGGCACAGCAGGCGGTTGACGACAGCGGAATAATCGGAAACATTGACGAAAACCGTTTCGGCGTTTACATAGGCGCAGGTATCGGCGGACTTCATACATTTGTTAAAAATACCGTTGCAATGGAAAACGGCGGCGCAAAAAAGGTTTCTCCGTTCTTTATTCCTATGATGATAGGCAATATCGCCACGGGAAATGTTGCAATACGTTTTAATGCAAAGGGCGCTTCGCTTTCTGTTATGAGCGCGTGCGCAACAGGCACAAACTCAATCGGAGAGGCATTCCACGCAATTAAGGACGGTTATGTTGACGCCGTTATTGCAGGCGGTACGGAAGCAGTCATTTCGCCTCTTACAATTGCAGGCTTCCAGAATATTAAGGCGCTTTCTACAAACCCAGACCCCAAAACAGCGTCGCGTCCGTTTGATAAGAACCGCGACGGATTTATTATGGGCGAGGGCGCCGGTATGCTCATTCTTGAGGAGTATGAGCACGCAAAGACGAGAGGCGCCAAAATTTACGCTGAATTCTGCGGTTACGGCAACACCTGTGACGCTCATCACGTTACGGCTCCCGACCCTGAGGGAGCAGGACTTGCAAGAGCAATCGAAATTGCTTTTAAAGAGGCCGATGTTGCTGATGACGATGAAATATACATCAATGCACACGGAACAAGCACACACTTAAACGACCTTACCGAAACTATGGCTATAAAAACGGCTCTCGGTGAAAAGGCTTATGATGTAAATATCAGCTCAACAAAGTCTATGACAGGTCATATGCTCGGTGCAACAGGCGCAGTTGAGGCTATTGCGGCTATAATGGCATTAAAGGACGGAGTTATACCTCCTACAATCAATCTTGACGAGCCTGACGAAGAGCTTGATCTCAACTATACCCCAAAAAAGGCAGTTAAGCGCAATATAAATGTTGCGGCATCAACAAATCTCGGATTCGGCGGTCACGATGCCTGCGTAGTATTTAAGAAGATTTAATCAGGAAAGGGCGTTACTATGTACAGTTTAGACGAAGTCAAAGAATTTATTTCTGTTCTTGAGGAGTCATCACTTTCTGTGCTTGAAATTCAGAAAGAGGACGGCTCAAAAATACATCTTGAAAAGCCACAGCAGATTGTCAATACAATTCCCGTTGCTAACGGTGCTGCCGTTCCTGCCGTACCGGTTATGCCGTCTGCTGCTGCTCCTGAGGCTTCCGTTCAGGACAGCGGAAAAACAATCAATGCTCCTATCGTGGGAGTTTTTTATGCTGCTCCCTCGCCTGAAAGTGAGCCTTACGTATCTGTCGGCAAACAGGTAAAAAAAGGCGATACAGTATGTATTATTGAAGCAATGAAGTGTATGAATGAAATTCAGGCTGAAGAGGACGGCGAAATCGCAGCCGTTCTTGCAAATGACGGTGAGCTTGTTGAGTACGATCAGCCTCTGTTTAAGATTAAATAATTACTTAATATTTCTAACCATAAATTATTACAGCAATCATTTGAATAATAAGCACTCTTATGTGTGCAGGCTGAAAACAGGAGATTATTATGAATCAGGAAGAAATCAAACAGATATTACCGCACCGCGATAATATGCTTCTTGTTGAGGAAGCTGAAAGCGTTGACGAAAACACTGCAAAGGGCAGATATACAATAAAAGGCGATGAATTCTTTTTGCAGGGGCATTTTCCAGGCAACCCTGTTGTTCCGGGTGTGATTCTCTGTGAGATGATGGGACAGGCAAGCTGCTGTCTGCTTGCAGACAAGGTCAAAAACTGCACGCCGTACTTTACAAAGATGAATAACGTAAAGTTTAAAAATCCGGTAAAACCGGGCGACACGCTCGAAAGCGTGTGTACGCTTACAAAAAGCAGAGGCGCTTTTTATTTTATTGACGCAAAGGGATACGTTGACGGCAAGCTTTGCGTAAGCGCAGAGCTTTCGTTTGCTTTGATTGAAAATAAGTAATTTATTTAATGCAATAATCTTATGGAAGTGAAGAAATGTTTTCTAAAATTCTGATTGCCAACCGCGGAGAAATTGCAGTAAGAATTATTCGTGCGTGCCGAGAAATGGGCATTGCAACGGTTGCAGTTTATTCTGAGGCAGACAAGGATGCAATGCACGTACAGCTTGCTGACGAAAGCTATTGCGTAGGAGGCAGCAGAGTTGCCGACAGCTACCTTAATATGCCTGCCATACTTACGGTTGCGGTTGAAAGCGGAGCGCAGGCAATTCATCCAGGCTACGGACTTTTGTCGGAAAATGCAAAGTTTGTTTCGCTTTGCGAACAGTGCAATATAAATTTCATAGGTCCGTCCTCAGATATGATAAAACTTCTCGGCGACAAGGACAATGCGCGCAAAACTATGCGTGCGGCAGGCGTTCCCGTAACTCCTGGATGCGATATTGTTGAAGACGTTGAGCAGGCAAAATCAGAAGCGGAAAAAATCGGATTTCCTCTGCTTATCAAGGCACGTTCAGGCGGCGGCGGAAAAGGCATACGCAGAGTTGATTCAATAGAGCAGTTTGAAGAAGCTTTTCTTTCAGCTTCCGCTGAGGCTGAGTCTGCGTTTGGCGACGGCGCATGCTACATAGAGAAGTTTATTCATCCGGTAAAGCACATTGAAATGCAGCTTCTTTGCGATAAATACGGCAACACAATTTGTCTTGGAGAAAGAGAATGTTCCGTTCAGCGCAAAAATCAGAAGATGATTGAAGAAAGTCCCAGTCCCGCTCTTGATGAAAAGACGCGCAAAGAGATGATGATTGCAGCAGTCAAGGCAGCAAATGCGGTTAACTACGTCAATGCAGGTACGGTTGAATTTCTGCTTGATAAAAACAATAACTTTTATTTTATGGAAATGAACACAAGACTCCAGGTTGAACACGGTGTTACCGAAATGGTAACGGGTCTTGACATTGTTCAGTGGCAAATCAGAATTGCCGCAGGAGCAAAGCTTTCACGCACACAGGACAGCATTTTTACTCACGGAAACGTTATTGAATGCAGAATTAATGCTGAAAACCCCGAAAAGGGATTCCGACCGAGCTGCGGAAGAATCAAAAGACTTCATACTCCGGGCGGTTCATTTGTTCGTTTTGACACGGCAGTTTTTCAGGATTATTTTGTTCCGCCCTATTACGACTCAATGATAGGCAAGCTGATTGTTCAGGCAAGGAGCAGGGCGGAAGCCATACGCAAAATGAAAATGGCTCTTTCAGAGCTTACAATTGACGGCATAGAAATCAACCGCGATTTGCTTGCCGAAATTTTGTCAGATGAGAAATTTGTCAGCGGCGAATATACGACAGACTTTATGGCTGAGTTTGAAGAAAAAAGACGTGCGGAATCGAAAAACAATTGAAGCATACGACGGTTAGATAATCACCGACATTAATCAGGTAAGAAAGGCTATGGAATTTGATATGGATTTATTTTCTTTCAGAAAACCGAAAAATGAACTTGAGTCCCAGCCCGATGAACAGCAAAACAAACCTTTTATTCCGGAAGAAATGTGGATAAAGTGTCCAAAATGCAATACAATGCTTCTTACTACCGATATGGAAGAAAATCTGCGTATCTGCACGAAGTGCAATCATCATTTCAGAATGAGCGCAAAGCAGAGAATTAATATGTTTGCCGACGAAGAAACCTTTTGCGAGCATGACGCTGAAATGACAAGCACAAATATTCTTGATTTTCCCGGATATGATAATAAGCTTGAAAAGGCAAAACAAAGCGGCGGCAAAGAATCGGTTATAAGCGGAACGTGCAAAATCGGCGGAATTGATACTGTTCTGTGCGTTATGGATCCTGATTTTATGATGGGCAGTATGGGAACGGTAACAGGCGAGAAAATTACCCGTGCTTTTGAATATGCAACATACAAAAAACTTCCTATTATTGTATGCACTGTTTCAGGCGGCGCAAGAATGCAGGAGGGCATAATGTCGCTTATGCAGATGGCAAAAACTTCGGGCGCGGCAAAGCGCCACAGCGACGCAGGACTTTTGTATATAACGATTCTCACCGACCCCACAACGGGCGGAGTTACGGCGTCGTTTGCCATGGAGGGCGATATAATCTTGGCTGAACCCGATACTCTGGTCGCTTTTGCAGGTCCGAGAGTTATTGAACAGACAATGCGACAGAAATTGCCGAAAGACTTCCAGACATCTGAATTTGTTTTACAAAAGGGATTTATTGACGCAGTTGTCAGCAGAGACAATTTAAAAGCCACAGTTATAAAACTGCTTAAAATACACGGATACGGCAATAAGGAGGCGAAGTAATGACAGCTTATGAAAAGGTTGCGGCTGCACGTGATGCCAACAAGCTGACGGCTGTTGATTACATTGCCAATATGTTTGGCGACAGTTTTATTGAGTTGCACGGCGACCGCAGATTTGCAGATGACAAGGCAGTAGTAGCCGGTCTTGCTATGCTTTATGATATGCCTGTTACGGTAATAGGACTTGAGAAGGGCAGAAACACAAAGGAGCGTATGGAGCGCAACTTTGGTCAGGCTCATCCCGAAGGCTACCGCAAGGCGTTAAGACTTATGAAGCAGGCGGAAAAATTCCGCCGTCCCGTGCTGTGTTTTGTTGACACAAGCGGCGCATTCTGCGGAATCGGCGCGGAGGAGCGCGGACAGGGTCAGGCTATTGCTGAAAATCTTATGGAAATGATGACGTTAAAAACTCCCGTACTCACTATTCTGATTGGTGAGGGAGGAAGCGGCGGAGCACTTGCGCTTGCTGTTGCAGACGAAGTGTGGATGCTTGAGAATTCAGTGTATTCGGTAATTTCTCCCGAAGGCTGTGCGTCAATCCTCTGGAAAGACAGTTCAAAAGCTGCTGAGGCTGCTGAGGCTCTTAAAATGACGGCTCAGGATTTGTTTGATTTGGGCGTAATCGAGCGTATTATACGCCAGCCAAAGGCCGATGACAAGGCTATGTTTGAAAGCCTTAAACTGCTTGTAAGCCGAACATTTGAAAAAAACCTCTCGTTGTCGGACGAAGAACTCACTTTTGCACGATATGAAAGGTTCAGAAAAATAGGCAGACCGATTTAGAATATGCCGTATGACAAACTAAAAAATAAAAATACGAAAATACGAGAACACCCGTGAAGCTAAAATCTTCACGGGTGTTAGTATTATAATGCTTTTATTTTAAATCTGCTTTAAAGTTGGTAATAAAATTGTAACTATTGGTATAACTGTCTATATTAAAGTTTATACTCAATGATTTAACTTTGTTGGGAATTGAATAATAAACTGTAAATTCGTTTTTTTCTGCTGCTTTTACTACAAGATTATAGTCATCATTGTAGTCAATATCATCACGAAGCCAGTCAAAATATATTGAGTCATCATTTGCAGAACACACATCTAAATACGGTCCGCTAAACTCAATATCTTGACCTGATGTATTTTCAATTACAAATGTAAGTCCACATTCGCTTTTTCCTTTATCAGAATCGGATGACTTATTATTAAATGTAACCTTTGTGAGTGTAACCGTTCCGTCTGAAAACTTTGCCGCGTCATTTATTCCATGAACTATATCGTCAGCTTGATAGTCATAATCATTATCATAATTATAATAATCATCATCATGGTAATTTGTTTTATCTATAATACTTTCTATAATTGATTTGTTATAAGCATACGAGGAATACACATTTATTACTGTGCCTGCTATGATGACAGCAATTATTATACAGGAAAGTACAATCGGAAGAACCTTGCCGCTTTTTTGGGGCGCAGCCTGATTGTAGTATTGCGGAGGTATGGGTACAGCACTCTGGGGAGGTGTGTTCATACCTTGAGAAGAAGAACCATATTGATTTTGTACAGGGGGAACAGGCGGCTGCTGGGAATTAATATTATCAGCGGCAGTTTGTTCTGCATTAAATTCATTGTTTATGTATGTATTATGGTTGTCGGCATTTGGAAAATTTTGCGGTTCAGGGATTTTTGTTCCGCACATTCGGCAAAATTTCTCGTTACTGTCAAATCCGCAGTTCGGACACTTCATCGAATCACTCCTTATTGTGCTAATAAAAATATTACATTTATACAATTATAATATCTCAATAAATATCAAAAGTCAATACAAATCGAGATAATGTTACAAAAAAGTACAAATTGTACTGTATGATTTCGATTTCTCAAATCAGATTTAATATTAGTGTACCAATCTGAAATACAAGTGCGGAGGCAAGCCACGCGGCAAAAATCTGATATATTACCGTGACAGCAGTCCATTTTGCGCTTTTCATCTCTTTGTGTATTGCCGACAAAGCGGCAATACACGGAGTGTAGAGCAAAATAAACACAAGAAACGAGAATGCCGAAAGAGGAGTAAATGTGTTTGCAATGCTCGTGCCTTTATAAAGTACAGATAGGGTAGAGGCTACACTTTCTTTAGCCGCAATGCCTGTCAGCAGTGAAACCGAAGCACGCCAGTCTCCAAAACCGCAGACAGAAAATACAGGAGCAATAAATTTTCCTATTCTTGCAAGCATACTTTCATCGGGAGATACCATTTTAAAAGAAAAATCAAAGCTCTGAAGAAACCATATCAGTATTGATGCACCTAGCAATATTGTACCTGCCTTTATCATAAAGTCTTTCATTCTCTCTGCAACATGGATTCTCAGGCTTTTGATGGACGGCAAATGATAGGGCGGAAGCTCCATAACAAACGGAGCTTTTTTGTTTTTAAGTGCAGTATTTTTAAAAAGCAGAGCAGTCAGTATTGCCGCCGCTATTCCGAGGAGATATATTGCAAAAACAACTAAAAATCCTTTATCTGCAAAGAAATAAGAGTTTAACAGCATATATACGGGCATCTTTGCAGAGCAGGACATAAACGGAATAATCATTATTGTCATTCTTTTACTCTTTATGTTTTCAAGCGTTCTTGTTGCAAGAACTGCGGGAACAGTACAGCCAAATCCCAACAGCATGGGTACAAATGCTTTGCCCGAAAGTCCTATGTATTGAAGAGGTTTATCCATAATAAATGCGGCTCTTGACATATATCCGCTCTCCTCCAAAAGAGAAAGCATGGTGAACAGCAGCATAATCTGAGGCAAAAACGAAATTACAGAGCCTGTTCCTGCTATTATTCCGTCAATTACAAGGCTTTTTGCCCAATCGGCAGTGTTTAAGGCAGTAAGCAGATGTTCAATTGTATTGCCGAAAACATCAGTAATCAGATATTGCGCACTGTCACGCAGAAATGTTCCCGGTGCGCCGAATGTGATAATAAAAATGACCAGCATAATAATAAAAAAAATAGGAATTGCCAGTATTCGGTTAGTAATAATTCCGTCTATTTTGTCAGAAATACGTATAAAATCAGCAGTATGTTTTCGGGTTACGGCCTTTTGCGTAACAGAGCATATGTATTTGTATCTTTCATCTGCAATTATCATTTCGCAGTCGGTATTTTTTGACAGGCGGACTTTATTAATATACAGATTTATGCGTTCTTTTTGTGCTTTTGTAAAATTATAATGTTTCCACGTTACCGAATCTCCCTCAAAAAGTTTTACAGCTGTCCATCTGTTGTGCGTATTGCGGGTCTGTTCAATTTCTTTAAGCAGATTTTCTATTTCCCGCAGACTGCGGTCAACCTCATATGAATAAATATTTTTTACGGTAACATACGTTTTGCTGTCATAAAGACTGACAACCTTTTCAATGAGTTTGTCAATGCCTGTGTTTTTGCTTGCCGAGATAGGAACAACAGGAATTCCAAGCTGACGCTCAAGATAACCAATGTCAATTTTATCACCCTTTTTCTCAACAATATCACACATATTAAGAGCAATTACCATAGGCCTTGCAAGCTCGGCAAGCTGAGTTGTCAGATAAAGGTTGCGTTCAAGGTTTGAAGCGTCAATAATGTTTATTATAACGTCAGGCTCGTCATATAAAAGACAGTTGCGTGATATTATTTCTTCGGGAGTGTAAGGAGAAAGCGAGTATATCCCCGGCAAGTCTGTAACATCAATATCCCTGCCGAATGAACTGCGGACTTTGCCTGTTTTTTTTTCAACCGTAACACCGGGTCGGTTGCCCACATACTGTTTGCTTCCCGTAAGCTGATTAAACAGTGTAGTTTTTCCGCAGTTTGGATTGCCCACAAGGACAACGTTTATTCTTTTGTTATGAGTTTGTTTTGTCTGCATCATTTATACCGCCGTGCAATTTTTATAAGTGCTTAGTATTTCTCTGTTTTTATTATTTATATGTAGAGGTTTGCAGAGAATTATGATATTATGTATTAAAAGAAGTTTAGGAGTTTTACCATAAAAAAATACTGCTATTAATTATACGCATGATACTTACAATAATTTCCATAATATTTTTCGGACTGTTTTTTGTGCCGATTACAGGAGGAATAATAAATCCGGGAATATTGCCATAGTTACCGACGGATTTAATCAGCTAAGAGTAAGAATAATTGCGCATCAGCTCGGAATAAAAGAAAATGTCGGAGCTGTAAACTCCGACACATCTCTGTTTTATCTTCCGACATTTACTGTCCGTGAATGGTTTGCCCTTCCTTATCAGGGTCTATTTCGGTAGCTACAACCTCGGAAATGTTGTCAAATGATTCAATATGCACTCCGCTGTGGTGGCGCATATTGCCATTGGCAAATTCAAGAGGGTAAGTTTCGTTTTCTACTACGTCAACAATGGGCGAACGCTTTGTTTCGCTGCTGCGTGACGGAAGTTCAATTGGAAATTGTTCGTTTTTCTTTTCAGATTTTTTGTTCATAAAAATAACCACCTTTTTACTGAGGTGGTTATATTTTTTGCAGCTTTTTTGTTATTATGCGTTATTGTTTTAATGCTAAATCTTAATTTTAAAATAGGGAAGTGAATCTTAGACTACATAGCTTCGGGGCAGGTAATGTTGAACATTGTAAGAACATTTTTAATAACGGCTCGTACACATTCGCAAAGAGCAAGTCTTGCCTGCATAAGTCCCTCGTCCTCGCCCTTAACACGGCACGCGTTGTAAAATTTGTGGAACAGAGTTGCAAGCTGGGTTACATAACGCGTTATTTTTGTCGGGTCATAATCCTTAGCTGCGCTGATTATTTCGCTTGTGTATGAAGCAAGGTGATTTATAAGCTCACGTTCTTCGTTTGCTGTAAGCAGTGCAAGCTCTTCGTCACTGCATTCGCGCGGTGTTATTCCGTCCTTTTCAAGAGCCTTGAAAATACTGCAAATTCTTGCGTGAGCATACTGTACATAGTAAACGGGATTTTGATTGTCCTGACTTACCGCAAGGTCAAGGTCAAAGTCCATCTGGGTGTTTGCTTCCCGTGTGTTGAAGAGAAATCTTGCGCTGTCAACAGGCACTTCGTCAAGCAAATCGCCAAGCTGAATTGCTTTGCCTGTTCGCTTGCTCATTTTTACAAGCTCTCCGCCCTTTACAAGCTTTACAAGCTGCATAAGCACGACATTCAGCTTGCTGCCGTCATATCCGATTGCGTCCATTGCACCTTTCATTCTCATTACGTGTCCGTGATGGTCTGCACCCCAGACATCAATAAGGGTTGTAAATCCTCTGTCGAATTTATTTTTGTGATATGCAATATCGGCTGTAAAATAAGTGGGATTACTGTTCTGACGGATTAATACGTCGTCTTTCAGCTCAAGATTATCAATATATTTTTGAGTTTTGCCCTCTTTAAGCAGTTGTTTTGTAAGAACCTCTTTGTTTTTGTACCAGACTGCACCCTCTTTTTCGTAGGTGAGTCCCTTTTCTGTGAGCAAATCAACAACAGACTTTACAGCGCCGCTTTTATGAAGCTCGCTTTCAAAAAACCACTTGTCGTAGAAGATTTTATATTTAGCCATATCCGACTGCATTTTTTTGATGTTCTTTGGAAGCGCATAGTCAACAAGCGCCTGTCTGCGCTCCCCGCTTTCAGCGTTTACAAGGCAGTCACCGTTTATGTCGGCATATTCCTGAGCAAGCTCCGTTATGTCGCTGCCATGGTAACCGTCCTCGGGAAACTCTATTTCGTCGCCTTTAAAAATTTGAAGATAACGCGCTTCAAGCGAACAGCCGAACTTTTCAATCTGGTTGCCTGCGTCATTTACATAAAATTCACGCCATGTGCTGTATCCTGCCTTGTCAAGAACCGCCGCAAGACAATCGCCGAGAGCACCGCCCCTTGCATTGCCCATATGCATAGGACCTGTCGGGTTTGCGGAAACAAATTCAACCATAACTTTTTCTTTGCCGCCGAAATCCGAGCATCCGTAATTCTGCGGGTCTGCAAGAATTTCGCGGATAACATTTGAATAAAAGTCAGAGCCGAGAAAGAAGTTGATAAATCCCGGACCTGCGGTTTCAAAGCGTTCACACATTGTATTTTCAAGGTTAAGATTTGCCGTAATTGCCTGAGCAATTTTAAACGGAGGCATTTTAAATGTTTTTGCGCCTGCCATGGCTGCATTTGTCGCAAAATCCCCGTGACTTCTGTCGGCAGGAGTTTCAATAATAAACTGCGGAACTTCCGACTGAGGAAGTTCCCCGTTTTCAATGGCTTTATTTATTGCATCAGTAATTGCTTTTTTCAGCATACTGACAGATTTTGCATATGTGTCCATACTTTTTACCTCACTGTGCCGTATTTGTTTTTTCTTCAACCTTTATCTTAAAGCTGTTTTCGCTCACAAGGTCTGTATTAAAATCAAGCGTGTAGCTCACTTCGAGCGTGCCGCCCTGCTCTCCGAGCGTGCTTTTCATGGTTTTTGTAAAAACGCCTATTATAAGGTCGCCTGCAACTGTCTGGTAAAGGCATTGATGTCTCTTGCCCTTTTCAAGCATAAGCTGTGACCTCATAGGACCTTTGCGTGTGATTGTAACAATATCATTTTCAACTTTAATCAGATTATCAAAATGCTCGTTGGGATTATCGTCATCGTATTCCTTGTAGCCGATATAGCAATGTCCGTTTTTCATTATGTAATTGCCCGCCGTAAGAACTTCGACCTTGTCTGTTTCTCCGTCCAGCTTTTGTTCTCCGATAATGGAAATCATATATTTTTCGTTATTTGCCATTGTATTTCCCCTGTCAATATTGCTCAATATCAATCTGTGTGACCGTATGCTCCATATCGCGTCCTAAAAACAGTCCGGCGACATTTTCAAATCCATCGGGAGTATCGCTGACGAAAAACTCGGGATTTTTGTGTGACGGTTCATCATTGAGCATATTTTGTTCTTTAAGTATCTTTGCCGCATATACGGCGGTTTCATATCCCGAATCAACAAGAGTTACTTTATCTTCCATATAATCCGAAATCGCTTCTCTTAAAAGCGGATAGTGGGTACAGCCCAGAATCAGTGTGTCGATTCCCTGCTCTTTAAGCGCTGAAAGGTATCTCCTTATTACAAGCCGCACAATCTGGTCGTCACGGCAGATAAAGCCGTCTTCAACAAGCGGAACAAAAAGCGGACACGCCTGTTCATATACTCTGAAATCGGGATTTAGTTTTTCAAGTCTTAATTTGTAGCTGTGGCTGTTTATGGTTGCAGCAGTACCGATAATTCCGATTTTTCCGTTATTGGTCTTGTGCGCAGCGGTAAAAGCGGTGGGATTAACAACTCCAGTATATGGGACGGTAAGCTTGCTTTCAAGCTCTTTTCCTGCAACCGAGCTTACCGTGCCGCAGGCGGCGACAATCATTTTTACATTGTTTCTCAGAAGAAATTCAGTATCCTGAAATGCGTATTTTTTAATTGTGTCACGGCTTCGGTTGCCGTAGGGAACTCTGCCTGTGTCGCCGAAGTATATTATTTTTTCGTTTGGAAGAACGTGTAAAAACTCTTTTACGGCGCTTAATCCCCCAAGTCCGGAGTCAAAAACTCCTATGGCGTTTCGGGATGACATATTAAAACCTTCTTTTACATTTATATACAGATAAAATAATAACACAATAACTTAATTGTTGCAAGTCAAATCATTGCGATGATGATATTGTTTAATGATACCCGGAAAAATCAGATATACCCTGATAATTATACGCATATCCTTTGACAAATCACATATTTAATTGTATAATGGCAAGTAACAGACTAATCCGAGAGGAAGATTAAGTTGGAATTTAAAAAGGCATTTGATTTAATCGTAGGCAGAGTAGAGGAAGAGCTTGTAAAGTCTGAATATACAAGGCAGAAGGTTGCGGCTGAAAACAACAACGAGCTTGCAGCCTTGTTTACAAGTCAGAATATTGCCTATTCCGTAGTATATTATATGGATAAACAGCAGATGGTGCTGCGTTCCTGCACTATGACTGAGGACGGTCCCGACAACGATTGGAAAACGCTGGCAACGTGGCTTTATGATGAGGAAACCGCAACGCAAAAGGACGCTGAAAGCATTGCAAATGACTTTGTAGAGGGCGTATCGGGTACGATCGCAATTAAGCGTGCGAAGCAGGTAAAGCAGAAAAAGAGAAAAGATGACGACGGAAATGCAGACCCCAAGTTTCTTGCAAAGCGTTTTGTAACGTTCTTTCCTGAGTTAAAAGATGAAATAAAAAATGAAGAGGACTGTTATTTTCCGTTCAGAGGAGCGACCTTTGCAAAAGAACATATCGCTCCGAAAATTGACACATATATAAAGCGTGCCACAAAACCCGAGCTTGAAAAAATTGCTTCCGTATTCAATGTTCAGTATGGCAACGGCGATGTTGATACACGCTCAATTATAACAATAGTAATTCTGAATTCACTTGAGGACGCAGAGTACAAAAGCGTTTATGAGTATTTTGACGACGATTTGAAAAAGGCAGCAGACGCTGCACGCAAATACAAGGGCAAGACCGTAAAACCTGAAAAGATAAAGAATAAAAACACGTCAAAAGCAAGCACGCTCAATAATCAGTAATTCTAATTCTGATTTATCATATTTAATATTAATTTCTTACAAATTATAACGGATAGGTCGGGTAGTCTATATTTTCAGTACGCCCGACCTTCCAAATATTAAAAAATTTGTAAAAAACTATTGACTTAGCAATTTTGATATGATAGAATAGTTGTACCTCTGAAAGGGGCTTATTTTTTTGTGCCCTATTGAGGGAGGCTAAAATATTCCGAAATAACCGGGAGGTGCCGTTATGAGAGTAAAAATAACATTGGCCTGCACAGAGTGCAAACAGCGTAACTACAACACAATGAAGAACAAGAAAAACAGTCCCGACAGACTTGAAATGAATAAGTATTGCCGCTTCTGTAAGAAACACACAGTTCACAAGGAAACAAAATAACGGAGGTGCAGTATGGCTGATAAGAAGCTTGAAGCAAAAAAGGCAGATCCTAAAAAGGCTGCTAAAAAAAGCAAGAAGCCTAATGTATTTAAAAGGCTTTTTAAGTACCTCGTTGCATGTAAGGGTGAGCTAAAGAAAATTACATGGCCGTCAGCAAGACAGACTACAAAGAATTTCGGCATAGTAATTGCCGTAATTGTAGTAATAGGTCTGTTCATATTCGCTCTTGATCAGGGCTTGTATGCTTTGCTTGGCTTGGTTATGGATACTTCTGCATAATTCTGTGTTATTACTTTAACTTACGAAAGGAAGAAAGTTATAATGCCGGAAACAGAAGCAAAATGGTATGTCGTTCATACTTATTCGGGTTATGAAAACAAGGTCGCGGCAGACCTTATGACTACAGCTGAAAACAGAAACCTGCAGGATATGATTATTGATGTAAAAGTTCCTACAGAGATTGTTACGGAAACCGTTGGTGAAAAGACCAAAGAGGTTGAACACAAGCTGTATCCGGGATATGTTTTTGTAAAAATGATTTATACCGATGAAACATGGTATGTTGTCCGCAATATTCGCGGCTGTACCGGATTTGTCGGACCGGGATCCAAACCCGTTCCTCTTACCGATGCAGAGGTTTACAGAATGGGCGTTGAAACACGCAGTGTAAAGGTATCTTATTCTGTAGGCGACTCGGTACGTATTATTGACGGTCCGCTTGAGGACTTCGTCGGTGTTGTAGAAGAACTTGATACCGACAAAAATTATGTCCGCGTAGTTGTTTCTATGTTCGGACGTGAAACTCCGGTTGAGCTTGAGCTAACTCAGGCTGAAGCGTTAGAAGACTAATTTTACAGATAATCAGCCGAATGGCTTTTTATTGGGAATACTTTTATTCCCTGTGGGAGGGACCCTACATAGTGGCGTTCCGCAATTTACCACGAATTTTGGAGGTGCAAATACAATGGCTCAGAAGGTTGTAGGCTTAATTAAACTACAGATTCCCGCCGGAAAAGCTACTCCGGCACCACCTGTCGGACCGGCACTCGGTCAGCACGGTGTAAACATTGTTGCGTTCACAAAGGATTTTAATGAGCGTACAAAGAATGACATAGGTCTTATAATTCCGGTTGTAATTACCGTTTATGCAGACCGTTCATTCACTTTCGTTACAAAGACTCCGCCTGCTGCAGTTCTTCTTAAAAAGGCTTGCGGTATTGAAAGCGGTTCAGGCGTACCGAATAAAACAAAA
This sequence comes from uncultured Clostridia bacterium, assembly GCA_947624865.1. Classification (GTDB taxonomy): domain Bacteria; phylum Bacillota; class Clostridia; order Oscillospirales; family Acutalibacteraceae; genus Ruminococcoides. The sequence goes on from CANQMH010000015.1 coordinate 26,778, forward strand.
GTTGCTAAGATTACTAAAGAGCAGATTTCTAAAATCGCCGAGCAAAAAATGCCCGACCTCAATGCAGGTTCACTTGACGCTGCCATCAGCATGATCGCAGGTACGGCAAGAAGTATGGGTATCACAGTAGTTGACTAATAATCCGGGTGGGAGGAAATTTCCGATTGACCACCTAACAATGGAGGAAAACTGATGAAACACGGTAAAAAATATGTTGACGCTGCAAAGCTCGTTGACAGAACTAAATTATATGATTCAGGCGAGGCACTTGATACAGTTATCAAGACTGCTACAGCTAAGTTTGATGAAACAGTTGAGCTGCACGTAAAGCTCGGTGTTGACAGCCGTCACGCAGACCAGCAGGTTAGAGGTGCGGTTGTTCTTCCAAACGGTACAGGTAAAAATGTAAGAGTTCTTGCTATCTGCAAGGGCGCAAACGAAGACCTTGCCAAAGAAGCCGGCGCAGACTATGTCGGCGCTGAGGATATGACTCAGAAAATTCAGCAGGAAAACTGGATGGATTTTGACGTGCTTATCACAACGCCCGACTGCATGGGTCTTGTCGGTCGTTTAGGTAGAATCCTCGGACCGAGAGGTCTTATGCCTAACCCAAAGGCAGGTACTGTTACTCCTGACATTGCCAAGGCTGTAAAAGAAGCTAAGGCTGGTAAGATCGAGTACCGTCTTGATAAAACAAACATTATTCACTGCCCAATCGGCAAAGTAAGTTTTGGTGCTGACAAGCTCGCTGAGAACCTTGACGCTCTTATGGATGCAGTTGTAAAGGCTAAGCCTGCTGCTGCCAAGGGTCAGTATATTCGTTCGGTTGCTGTTACTTCAACAATGGGTCCGAGCGTTCGCATCAATCCTACTAAGTTTGGTGCATAATTAAAAAACTCCGCATAATTTGCGGCATTATCTTAAATTATTTGCACATCTGTGTGAATATATATTTTAAATTCGCTGTTCTAAAGACAGCAGGTGCGTATGCGTAAGGGTTATCCCGCCTGCCGAGGAAGATGCAAATTACTGTTTTGTATTTTTGCAGCCGTCCCGGTATGGGTCGGCTGTTTTTTTGAACTGCGTTAAAAAATTTTGGAGGTGAATTTAGTCTTGCCAAGTCAAAGTGTTTTAGAGCAGAAAAAGGCAATTGTTGCAGAGCTTTCAGAAAGAATTAAAAACTCTGTAACAGGCGTTGTTGTAAGCTATGAAGGTATTAATACCGAAGACGACACAAAGCTCAGAAAAGAACTTCGTGAAAACAACGTTAAGTACACAGTTGTTAAGAACACACTTTTGTCACGTGCCTGCGACGAAGTTGGTCTTGAGGACTTGAAAACTGTTCTTGAGGGCACAACAGCCATCGCAACAAGCGACAGCGAATATGCTGCCGCAGCAAGAATTCTTTGCAACTATGCAAAGGACCACGACAACTTTAAGGTTAAGTCGGCTTATCTTGACGGCGCAGTAATTGATATGGATACAATCATATCTCTTTCAAAGCTCCCGACAAGAGATGTTCTTCTTGCAAACGTACTTGGTGCATTCCAGGCACCTATCGCATCCTTTGCACGTGCCGTACAGGCTATTGTTGATAAGGGCGGCGTCGAAGCTTGTGCAGCTGAAGCTAAAGAGGCTCCTGCTGAAGAAGCTCCCGCAGAAACAACAGAGACTCCCGCTGAGGAGACTCCCGCAGCAGAATAATCTGCAAATGAATTTTTAAAATAACTAATTTATAACATCGGAGGTAAATTAAAATGGCATCAGAAAAAATTACTGCTATTATTGAAGAATTAAAAGGCCTCACAGTTCTTGAGCTTTCAGAGCTTGTTCACGCTGTAGAGGATGAGTTTGGCGTATCCGCAGCTGCTGCAGTTGCAGTTGCAGGTCCTGCTGCAGACGGCGGCGCAGCTGCTGCTGAGCAGACAGAATTTGACGTTGTACTTAAAGGTGCAGGCGGAAACAAGATTGCTGTTATCAAGGTTGTTCGTGAGATTACAGGTCTTGGACTTAAGGAAGCAAAAGCACTTGTTGACGGTGCTCCTAAGACTCTTAAGGAAGCTGTTTCTAAGGACGACGCTGAAGCTATGAAGGCTAAGCTTGAAGAAGCAGGCGCAGAAGTAGAAGTAAAATAATTCACTTTCCAAAACATTAAAAGCTGTCTTTGCATTTGCAAAGACAGCTTTTTTACTGAGTTGGAAATTACTTGATAATACTCGGGCAAAGAGAGATTCTAATTTGTCGAACCTGTCTGCTCGAATTGTGAGCGTCGTTACGCCGATTTTTTATATTACGAAGCCGCCGTTAACCCCTAAAATCTGACCCGTAATGAATTTTGCCTTGTCACTGCACAAAAATACCGCAGAATCTGCAATATCCTTCGGTGTGCCTAATGTGTTGAGCGGAGTTTCGTCTTTAAGCTCTTCTATTGTCTGTTCATCAAAGCTTTTCATCATATCAGTCATTATAACGCCGGGACAAATGCAATTTACACGAATTCCCGAAAGTCCCACTTCCTTGGCAAGCGCTTTTGTAAGACCGATTATTCCCGCCTTTGCGGCGCTGTAGTGTACCTCGCACGAAGCTCCGACCTGCCCCCACATTGAACTGATATTTAAAATCACGCCTCTGTGATTTTTTATCATATATCTTTTCAAAGCTTCCTGTGTACAGTTAAAAACGCCGTCAAGATTGACGCCAATCATATTTTTCCATTCATCATCAGTAATGTCGGTAAAGAGCTTTTGCTGTGCAATACCGGCGTTGTTGATAAGTACGTCTATGTTTCCGAAAATCTTGTCAATTGAATCAAACATATTATTTACCGAGTGACGGTCAGAAACATCTGCCTGAGACGTAATTGCATCAACGCCGTAGCTTTCACGCAGTATTTTTGCAAGATTTTCTGCTCCCATTTTATTTTTGTTATAATGGATTACTATGTTGTAGCCTGCCTGGGCAAAGGCAACAGACAGCGCAGAGCCGATTCCTCCGGCTCCGCCGGTAATTAAGACAGTTTTCATATTTTTCCTCTTTTATCTAAGTTTATGGGTAGTACAGTATTAAAAAGGTGTCAGAACTTTATTATTTTAAATACAGGGACGATGTTTACATCGTCCCTTTCCATTGCGCAAATGTATATTTTATTTCTTTTTAAAACCGTCCTTTAAACTTACGCTGCGGTTGAACACAAGATGTTCGGGCGAACTGTCCTTGTTGTCAACACAGAAATATCCGAGCCTCATAAACTGAAAACTCTTTGGAGCAACAGCATTCGCAAGACTTTTTTCTGCTTTGCAGTTTGTGAGTATTTCAAGCGAATTAGGATTAAGGTAATCAAGGAAATTACGGTCACCTGTATCGGGGTCGGGTACAGTAAAGAGATTATCATAAAGACGAACTTCTGCATCAGAGCAATTATTTGCATCGACCCAATGTATCGTACCTCTTACTTTTCTGCCATCGGGAGTATTTCCGCCTCTGGTTTCGGGGTCATATTCTGCATACACTTCAACCACATTGCCGTTTTCGTCTTTTTTACAGCCGGTGCATTTTACAATGTAGGTTGATTTCAGACGGACTTCGTTTCCGGGATAAAGACGCTGATACTTTTTAATTGGGGTTTCCATAAAGTCATCGGATTCAATGTAGCACTCTCTTGAAAATGTTACCGTACGAGTGCCGTCTTCGGGGCGGTTAGGATTATTTTCCACCTCAAACTTTTCGGTTTTATCCTCAGGATAGTTTGTGATAATGAGTTTAATCGGGCGAAGTACGCACATAACACGCTGCGCGCTTTCGTTTAAATCGTCACGCAGGCAATGCTCAAGAAAGCTGTATTCAACAATAGAGTTTACTTTGGAAACACCAATTTGGTCAATAAATGAGCGTATTGACTTGGGCGTATATCCGCGCCTGCGCAGACCGCACAGAGTGGGCATTCTGGGGTCGTCCCAGCCGTTTACATAGTTGTTCTCAACAAGCTCGCGCAGTTTGCGCTTTGACATTACAGTATTGTTGATTCCAAGACGAGCAAACTCAATCTGACGAGGCTTGCAGGGCGCGGAGATATTGTTGATTACCCAGTCATAAAGCGGACGGTGCGCTTCAAATTCCAGCGAGCAAAGGCTGTGAGTAATACCCTCGATTGCATCCTCAATCGGATGGGCGAAGTCATACATAGGATAAATGCACCATTTGTCGCCTGTTCTGTGGTGCTTTAAACGGTTGATTCTGTAGATTACGGGGTCGCGCATATTAAAGTTGCCTGATGCAAGGTCGATTTTTGCACGCAGGGTCATTTTACCGTCCTCAAATTCACCGTTTTTCATACGTTCAAACAGGTCAAGACTTTCTTCAACAGGACGGTCGCGAAACGGACTTTTTGCAGGAGTCTGAGTATCGCCTCTGTATTCTCTAACCTGTTCGGGTGTAAGCTCACAGACATAAGCAAGTCCCTTTTTAATTAGTTCGACGGCATAATCATACATTTGTTCAAAATATTCAGACGCATAGTAGAATCTGTCGTCCCAGTCAAATCCGAGCCACTTAATGTCCTCTTTTATTGCGTCAACGTACTCAACATCCTCTTTGGTGGGATTAGTATCGTCCATTCTGAGATTGCACATACCGCCAAACTTTTCGGCTGTGCCGAAGTTTATGCAGATAGCCTTTGCGTGACCTATATGCAGATAACCGTTAGGCTCGGGGGGAAAACGTGTGTGTACTTTCTTACCCTCAAATTTACCGCCTTCGGCAGTATCTTCTTTTATAAAATCGTGAATGAAATTACCCTGCATAATTTCTTCATTTTCAATATTTTTTATTTCTTCAGCCATATAAACCGTCCTTCCGTAATAGTAATTTTGCGGTTTTTATCAATTGAGAATTTCAAGTCCCTTTTCAAGTCGGGAAAGTGATTCGTCTCTGCCTAAAATATCAAGAATTTCTACAGCTCCGCCCGGAGTAACCGTTTTGCCTGCTGCCGCAATTCGCACGGGCCACATAACAGTACCGTTTTTAAGCTCCTTTTCAACCGCCATATTGATAAGGCAGTCGTGAATTGAGGTGTTGTTCCATTCGGGCATAGCTTTTAAGCGTTCATATGCCTCAAGCAGAACGGCGGGCGAGTTTTCAAGATTAGTCTTGCTCTTTTTGTTTATAAACAAATCCTTTTCATATTCGGGAAGCTCTGCAAAAAAGTCGAGCATTTCTGGAATTTGTGTAAGCTTAGTTGTGCGCTTCTGCAAAATTTCGGCGAATTTTTCGTATGGCATTTCCTTATCGCCGAACACCTTTTTATAGTATGGCATGGCAATCTTTGTAAATTCATCTGCACTCATAGCTTTGATATATTCGCCGTTAAACCAAGAAAGCTTGTCATAGTCAAAAACAGCAGGTGATTTGCTTATTCCGTCAATCGAGAAAACTTTTTCAAGCTCTTCCAAAGTAAAAATTTCCTGATTGTCCTTTGGACACCATCCAAGAAGGGCAATGTAGTTTATTATAGCTTCAGGGAGATAGCCCTCGTCAATCAAATCATAAAAGCCTGTTGCGCCGTGACGCTTTGAAAGTTTTGAAACATTGCCGTCCTCATCTTTTCCCATAATAAGGGGAAGATGAATGTATGTGGGAATTTCCCAGCCAAAGGCTTTATAAAGCAGGTTATATTTAGGCGTTGAGCTAAGATATTCGCATCCGCGTACAACATGAGTAATGCCCATTGTATGATCGTCAATTACGTTTGCGAAGTTGTAGGTGGGGTAGCCGTCTGTCTTAATTAATATCTGATCCTGAAGCTCGGAGTTTTCAACCGTTATTTCACCGAAAACTGCGTCAATGAATGTTGTGCTGCCCTCAATAGGCATCTTCTGACGGATGACATACGGTAC